>JBDRLP010000001.1:0-52421 GCA_043812975.1 Candidatus Iainarchaeum sp.
GCTTTTGGTCTGCCTTCATCAATTGAATCAATTATGCAGTATCCTTTCTTTTCCAAGTATAAGTATTGGCCTTTTTTCAGGTTTTTCTTTTCAATAGCCCCGACTTCTCTTTTCCCATCAGGCATTAATAATTCCAAATCCATTGTTTCGCGCAGCCATTGAACCACTTGTTTTCCTGTTGTGTCTTTACCAACAAATTGGCCATTCAAAAGCAAACCTTTCTTATTCTCAACCCTGATATTTCCAATATTCCGAAGCCTGAATACAGGCTCTTTGATTTTTTTTATTTCAGATTCTGAAATCATAAACTCCTGAATTCCCTGTTCAAGAGAAAAACTCTCATTCTCTTTTTCAGCTTGAATTGCTTCCGGAATATGAACTTCTAATTTAATAGGGTCTATAATGTATGTTGTTCTTTCAGCTTCTTCCTGAATTAATTCTTTATTATATGCCCCGAGTTTTTCAATAGAAATATTTGCATCACTTGTTGTTAACCCAGAATCAGTAATAATTTTTTTAAGCGCCTCAGCTTTGAAACCACGCCTCCTCAGAGCTTTAATAGTTCCTAATTTTATGTCATCCCAGTCAGTATATTCACCATTTTCAATTCCTTCTTTAATTTTTGAAGTACTGAGAACCATTTCTCCGATTTTTAATCTGCCAAAATGAACTGCATGAGGATACTTCCATCCTAAATACTTGTACAAAAATTCCTGTTTGGTTTGATTCTGTGAATGTTCCTGTCCTCGAAGAATAAATGTTATTCCCATTTCATGATCATCAATTCCGCTTTGGAACATATAACTTGGCCATACGTGATAAATTTTTTTAACTCTTGGATTATCGGGGTTATCAACAATACGTGCCAGCCACCAGTCTCTTATACTGGGGTCGTTGTGCCCCAAATTAGTTTTAATTCTTAAAATTGCTTGTCCTTCTTTTAGTTCGTTTGAAATCATTTTTTCAAATTCTTTCAGCTGAATTTCACTAGGCTGTTCCCTGTGCTCACAGGCTTTTTTTTGGGTTATAAGTTCTCTCCAGGATTCAGATTCACACTTGCATACATATGCATTTCCCTGTTCAATGAGTTTTCTCATGTATGAATAATAAGTTTCCATCCTGTCTGAAGCAAAAAAAACTTTTTTAACTTTAATTCCCAACCATTCCAGGTCTTCGCGGAAAACTTTTTCAGGGTTATCAATAGGCTTTTTTATCTTAGGGTCTGTATCTTCAAACCTCAGAATAAATTCTCCATTATACTTCTCAGCATAAGCATAGCTCAAATAAGCCGCTCTTGCGTTTCCCAAGTGAAATGGGCCGTTAGGGTTTGGAGCATATCTCGTAATTACTTTCTCGTTCTTAGCCCAATCCAGTTCAGGAAGGCCTTCTCTTTCAGGCTTTGGCTTTAATTCATAGCCTTCCTGAAAACCAGTGAATTCTTCTTCAATTTCCTTTAAGGGCATTGAATTAACTTTTTTGACAACTTCAATAACAATCGGCATTAGTTCAGGCACCGGAGTATCCTTGTGCAGTGCCTTGAGTTTTCCAATAAGTGGCCCTATTTCAGATTTTCCTGCATGCTCAAAAGCATTCTTTACAGCGTATCTGTAGGCGTCTTCTTTAATGCTCATAAGAAATAGTTGTGTTTGCTAGAACTTAAAAATAGTGGTTTTCAGGCAGCTTTTTTCTTGTCTCTAATTCCGCCTGCAGCGCCGCCTCTTATTGCGGTTGTTTGGGATTCTGTGCTTTTATTGTCCTTACCAAATCTTCTTGCCCAACCTAAAAATCTTCTTACTTTATGTGAGCCTTTAATCCTTTTCACTAAACTTGGTTTTCGTTCAACAGGTCTTGCCATAATCATCCCTCAAATTAAATTTCTTTTCCCTTTTCCCAAGTATGGTCAAAGTGCTTTTTTAATGCATCGGCCATTGGTTTGTTTTCAGGCCAGATTGTGAAATGATATTCTGGTTTTTCTAATTGGAAATCACTCAAAGCCAGAACAACTTTTTTTTCATCAATAATATAAGCATTCATTCCGTGATCAAAATCTCTCATACTAACCCCAGAATTTTTTAATTCATTCGCAAGTTTTTTTGTATCAGTATTAACCTTGCTTATTAGTTTTATTTCAACGTTTCTTCCATTGGCCTTTTTTATTGAATCTTTTATAAGGCCGTGTTCTTTTCCTAATGGAGCTAATCCTATTACTGATTTATCTGCTGAATCAATCTGTTGGCCAAGAATTTTCATGAAATCGTTTTTGTCTTTTACTTTCATTACTTTTTCGTGTTTTCCGTTTGTTGAATCAAAAATAATTGTATCTTTTAATGAATTGGCTTCTGTTTCAAGTGTCTGTAATTCGGTTTTCTTTTCCTGGATAAGTGTGTTGAAAACGTTTTCAGGTTCAATAGCCATGTATCTTTTTGGTCTTCCGTGGATTTCAATAATGAGTGTTTTTTTTGTCAGTCTGTCAAGTACATCATAAACTCTTGTTTTTGGTACTTGTGCAGTTCTTGATATTTCCGGAGCTTCAGCTTCCCTTAGTTTGAATAGTGCAGAAAGAGTTTTAGCCTCGTATTCAGTCAGACCTAATTTTTCCAAAAATATATTAATGTCATATTCGTGCATCTAATCAACTCTGGATATTTTTCCCGAATTACTATATATTATACTAAAACTCATTATTAAATTTACTGTTTACAGTTATTCAATTATTTTTGCGATTTTAGGTAGTGTTAAACATCAATATTATAGTGTATAGAGGGTAAAAATAGGTAGTTTTTTGGCAAAAAAGCCAAAAAAACACTATTAAATCGCTTTTTTTAGGTTTATTTGGTTAATTTAGTTATCTTCGGCTTCTTCCTCTGCTACTACCGCTGTCTCTTCTTTGGGAGTCTCTGCCAAAGCTTCTGAATGGTTTTTTTCTAAAACCCTTTTTTTCTTCTTCTCCTTCTTTCATTTTGTATTCGAAGTCTTCTGGGGTTTTTGAGAAATCATCATCTGCCTTAATTTCTTCTCTTGCTTTGAGAATTTCTTTAGATAAAATCCAATAACCTAATGCTAGGCTCTTTTTTCCTTTATTGTTGATTGGAATTGCCAGATCAATGTTTCTTAATGAATTATTAGTTGAAGCTAATGCAACTACAGGAACTCTTATTATTGAAGCTTCTTTAATAGCTTGTAAATCAGCTTCAGGATCTGTAACAACAACTACTTTAGGTTCAACAAAATGGTTACTTTCAGGATTTGTAAATGTCCCCGGAACAAATCTTCCGGTTACTGCGCTAGCTCCGATTGAATCTGCAAATGCTTTTGCAGGAGTCTGTCCGTAAACTTTTCTTGAAACAACAACAACCTGATTTTTAGGAAAGCTTGCAATAAACTTTGAAGCATACCCAAGCCTCTGGTCAAGTGTCTGAACATCCAAAACATTCAAACCATCTTTTCTTACCTTATAAATATATTTTTTCATATCTCCTGACTTGAATTTTGTTCCAATATGCGAACCGGTATTCAAATATTTTTCAGTATCTACAAGATTTGTTTGTTTGACTTCTTCTTCATCAGTTTTACTCTTTTTTTCATGCTTAATCTTTTCTTCTTTAACTTCATGCTTTTCTTTTTCATCTTTGGGATTTTCTTTTGTCGCAGCTTTCTCTTTTTTCTTTGCAGGTTCTTTCTCAGGCTTAGCTTTCACTTTATCTTTTTCTAAAGTTTTTGCAGTTTCCTTTTTAGGCTCTGATTTTTTTCCAGCCTTTACTTCTTTTCCAGTCATATTTTCACGTTTTGTAATTTAGTATTGTATCCATGAAATCTACATGTGAGAAGATCATTCTTCTGCAACAATATTTTTTTACCCCTAAATCATCCATTACTTTTTCTGGGCTTTCTCCTTTCTCTACTCTTTCCTTGAATTTTTCGTAGTGTTCTCCTACAATACTTCCACAACTAAAACATCTTACCGGTACGATCATTTTCAATCACCTCTTGCTTGCCTGTTTCTTTGCTCTTGCTTTAGGTCCTAATTGTTTTTTTGGTTCAACGCGTCTTGCGTCATCAACTAAAAGCATTCTATCGTATGCTAAAAACTTTTTCTTAAGCTTTTCATCGCCTCTTCTGAACTCCAAAATTGCTTTTGCAATTGCAGCTCTTGAAGCAACACTTTGCCCCATAAATCCTCCGCCTTTAACAGTTACTTCTACATCAACTTCAGATGCAACTGATCCTGCTAATTCAAGCGGTTCTTTGATAAATTCCTGAACATAATCTGGGCTGATGCTGTCAATAAGTCTTTTGTTTATTCTGACAGTTCCTTTTCCTTTTCTTATTACTGCATTTGCCGTAGCATTTTTTTTCTTTGCTTTTGAGGTTATTCCTTTTTTCTTCTTTTTCTTTTTTACTACGTCAACTATTTTTTCTTCTTCGACCATTTTTACCACTTAGCCCCTAAGTTCTTGCTTAATTGTTCAACTGTTAAAAATCCTTTTTGTTTTTTATTAATTGCAGTTTCTATTTTTTCAGTTTTTACTTTTTCAAATTCGTCAGGAATTCCAATATGAGCTCTGAAGTTCTTGAATGCTGTTTTTCCCTTAGCTTTTTTCCAAGGAACCATTCCCCTTACTGCTCTTTTCACAATTCTGTCAGGCATTCTTGAATACTTTGGACCCTTATGAGGGTTTCCTTTTTCTCCAAGTTCCCTTCTTGTTTTGTATTTTTCTAGAAGATTTTCTTTTGTACCTGTAAAAATCATTTTTTCAGCATTAATAATGTCAATTCTCTCTCCTTTAATCAGTCTTTTTGCTATTACGCTTGCTGCCCTTCCAACCACTAAATTTGATCCGTCTATGATGCTCATTGTACTATCACCATTTCTGATTCTTTCGGTTTTGCTTCAATTAATTCAGTAAGTGAAAGAATTTTTCCTTTATGTGCTTCAATTTTTTTCCTTGCTTTTTCAGAATAATCAAGACATGCAACTTCTATTTTTGTGTTAATTTCCCCCATTGAAAGAACTTTCCCCGGTACAACAAATATCTTATCTTTTTGCTTTTTTGCTAATTTGTTAAGTTTATCAACATTAACTTTGGCTCTTATTCTGGCTGGTTTTGCCAGCCTTTCAGCTATGCTTTTCCAAACAGCCTTTTTGGTTTTCTTTCCCTGTTTTTCTAGGGAAACAATTAATTTTTTTGTTGATTTTTTTGCCATTGTTTTTCTCATTTCAAACCACTTTTTTTAATGCAGGAGGGCGGATTCGAACCGTCGAAGGCGCTGAGCCACAGGATCTTAAGTCCTGCCCCGTTGACCGCTTGGGTACTCCTGCAGTCAAATAAATTGGGGGTTATCAGCTTAAAACCTTTAATTCTTCTCTGAAATCCTTAGATTTCTGTTTTAAGACCTCCGTTGCATTTATGAATAATTCTTTTGCTTCTATGTTGCCGAATGATTCGACAATAAATACGAATGTTGTAGGATCATACTCTAATTTTTGATCTTTTTCAACAATAATGTCTCTTTGTTTTTCATCAAGAATCATTTCAATTACATCTGCTTTGTAACTTTTCTCTGTTCCTGAAATGATTGGTAATTCCTGATAAGAAGCTATAGCGGGTTGCCATTTTGCGTGTTCTTTTCCCAAACCAACAAGAGCATCCATTTCAAGCTTTATTTTTTGTCCTTCAATAAGTTTTGTAATAGGGACATTAAGCTCTGCAGGTTCTATTTTTGGATCAGTACTCTTAATGTCTTTGCTGTAAACTGTACAAGGCCCGTCTTTTTCAAGAACTAACTTTACTTTGTCTCCTTCTTTGTATTTTACTGAATCCATTTTAAGCGGGATAAGCGCGAGTCTGTGTGCCAGCATTTCATCAGTCATTGCTCCGTTATTCTGATAAAAGTGAACATCCTCAACAGCTAATACAGGAATGCCTGCCATGATTTGTCTTCTCAAACCATTTACAAAAGCGTGGTTTGTTCCTTTTAAAAGCAATTTCAATGTTTTTCCTTTACTATCCAAAAGTTTTATATCCAAGTTTTAACACCTCTAGTCCTTTTTACTCCTATGTCTTTTCTTTCTTCTGCAGCCATCATGTGGGGTAGGGGTAACGTTTTCTATTGTTTTTATTCTAACGTTATTTCTTGTTAATGAAAGTATTGCTGCTTCAGCCCCTTGTCCAGGGTTCTTAGGCCGTATTCCTCCCTGGCCACGTACTTTTACGATTACTTCATCTATTCCTTTTTCTCTTGCTTTTTCTGCCACAATTTCTGCAACTTTCATTGCAGCATAAGGAGAACCTTCTTTGTGCTGTGCTTTTACAACCATTCCTCCTGAACATTTTGCAATTGTTTCAGAGCCTGTAATATCTGTTAACAAAATAATTGTGTTATTCCTTGAAGCATAAATGTTGATTATTCCTGTTTTAGTCATTCTGCAGCCTCCGCTTCCACAGTTTCCCCCTTCGGGGACTTCGCGTCTGTGGGCTGCGATGCACCCTGCTTTGCAGGGGGCTGCTCTTCAGTTTTTTCTGAAGTTTCCTCTTTCTTAGTTTCTTTTACTTCTTTTTTCTCTTCAGCTTTAGGTTTTTCTGGTTTTACTTCTACCTTAGGTTCTTCTTTTTCTTTCTTAGCTTCCGGCTTTTCAGTTACTTTTTCCTTTTTCTCTTCAACCCCTTTACCCTTCCCTTCGGTCAGGGCACCTTTGGCGGGACTCCCTTTGGTCGCAGGGGCATCTTTCTTTTCGCCTGTTTGAGTTTCTGCATCTTTTCCTGCTGATTCCTCAAACTCTTTCTTTAAATCTTTCTTTGGTTTTTCATTTTCAATCTTTAATGGTTTTCTATGCCAGCCAAGTTCTGAAACCTCATCTATATGAACCAAATAACCTGGTGCTGAAATTCTTTTTCCTTTAAGTGAAATATGTCCGTGAACAATGAACTGCCTTGCCTGCTTTGAAGTATTTGCAAGACCTTTTCTCAGGATTATTGTTTGTAATCTTTTTTCAAGTAGTTCCTCAACTTTCAATCCTAAAACATCATCTAATATAGCGTCAGATTTTACAAGATTGATTTTTCTCAAACCACTCATTAGTTCTTTTTCTCTTACCATTCTTGTTTCAAGAGGTAATGCCAAAAGACTTCTAGCAATTCGTCTTTTATTCCTTAACCAGGTTGTGTGTTTTCTCAATTCTTTCTTGTTTTTCAAACCATAAAAATTAACGAGTTTTCTCTCTGATACAAGTAATTGTTTATCCCACTTTTTTCTTGGGGTGCTGTATTGTTTTCTTCTTTTTTTAGGATCGCCCATTTTTCATCACTTTTTTTTGTCCTTTTGTGTATCCTTCTTTGTTACTCCTACAGTAGTACCTTTATTCCTGTGAGTAGACTTATTTCTCTGGCCTCTTACAGGAAGCTTCCAAGTATGCCTTAATCCTCTGTAAGACTTGATTTCCCCAAGCCTCTGAAGGTCAGTTCTCAGGCCAAATTCAAGTTCACCCATAATTCTGTGAGTGTCTTCTCCTGTTGTAAAATCATTTTGTCTGTTAAGGCTCCAAGCAGGAATATTAAATTTTGTTGGGTTAAGCACAATCTGTTCGAGCTTTTTTACTTGTTCTTCTTTAATCTTTCCCAGTTTTTCATTTCCTGAAATTCCGGTTTCTTTTTCAAACACAATAGTCATGTTCTTAGCCATTCTCAAGCCAATCCCTCTGATTTTAGTCAAAGCTCTTACTATTGTTGAGCTTCCGTTTAAATCATTGTCAGCAACCCTGACTATAAGTTCAACCTCTTCTACTGGTTTTTGAAATTTCTTTTCTGCAACCGTTGCGTCGGTGGATGCCCTTTGGGCGGCGTCCGCCTTCGGTAGGACTGCCTTGTCCGTAGCTTTTGCTTCATTTTCGTTAGCTTTTTCTTGTTCTTTTTTTTCTTCAGTCATTTTATCACTCTATTTTTACCAGTTCTTCTTTTGTAATTTTTTTTGCATCAATGGTTTTTCCCGTAGGAAACAAATGTAAAATATTACATTTTCTCTTTTTCACTTTTGCTCCTTCAACCAAAACATAATTATCATCAACTTTTTTAATCACTACAACCTTTTTCCCGGCTTCTCTTCCGGCTGTTTTTACACAAATGCTTCCAATGATTATTGAACTCATTTAGATTCCTCTTTTATTTTTATGAATTTTTTAAGTTTAATTGGAACGTCTGTAATGTCTTTTTTTCCTGAGTCAACAAGAGCATAATTTTCCCAAACTTCTCTCCTAGTTTTGCTTCCAAGAATACCGCCAAAAATTACACTAGGCCTTCTCTTGCTTTTTGCAAGTTTTCTAACACTTGCTTTTGACTGATTTCCTGTTCCTGGTAATGGTTTTCCTGTAATGCAATCCCTAGCTTTTGAATTTTTTTTCCTGGTGTACTGGACAACTGTGTTTGCTCCAGGAGTTTTCCTGAACTTTTTTTTCTTAACTCTTGTTTGTCTATCAACCATTTAGTACACCAAAATTTTTCAATAATTTTTCCCCGACATTCATTACTATTGTAATTCCAAGATAAACCAAAATATACCAGCCGTACCAGTTTGTTTGTTCATAAAAATCAATTCCCCATGTTCCTAAATTGAATAAGTCAAATCCGTTTGCAAGCCAAGGGATTGCAAATGGTAAGTCAATGATTGCGTCTCCATAGAAGAAACCTAATATTGCAAATGCCGGAATAAAAATCACAACGGAATATTTCATTACTTTCATTGTGCCTCCCATCATTTCCTGCATGTGCTGCATCATTTCTTTTTCCAGTGCTTCCAGTTTGTTTCTGGATTTTTGATCTTCTTTTCCCATTAACTCCTTCATCTGTGATTGTTTTTCTTTTATTAATACCTGTTTCTTTTTCATTTCATCTCTGTTACCGAACTTTTTCTGAATTATCTGACTCAGAGTTACCAATACAAGTGATATCAATGCGATGTCAATCATGGTGCTAATAATCATAAATAAAACCTCTTAGAGAGAAAAAAGGGAGTATGAAGATTACATAATCTTCCACCGATTCCTTTTAAAAGCTCCCTCCCTGTCCGAATATTCTTCCAAGCATTGGGTGCATTTCCATTAATTGTTCCTTAGCTAATTCCTCATACATCCTGTAAACTATTCCTACTGTTAGTAAAATTCCAGTTCCTGAACCTATTGCGCCTGTCAAATCAGCAAATCCTGCTAATATTCCGACAAATGCAGATCCAAGGATTGTTATTGTTGGAATATACCTGTCCAAAACCTGTTTTATTACTCTTGGATCTCTTCTAAAACCAGGGATATACATTCCGGCTTTTTGTAACTGGTCAGCAACCTTATCAGGTCCCTGGCCTCCAATTTCAATCCAAAGTCTTCCGAATATTATACATCCAACTGTAAGAATAATAAGGTATAATAGTGCGTGGATTATGCTTCCGCCCAAACCAATTATTTGTAAAGTCGTAATGCTTTGAATCATCTGGTCAAACACTAGCGGACTTAATCCCTCAAGCAGAACCTGAGAAAATAAACCATATGGCGGAATAACTATTTGTGCAATTCCGTTCAATATGTCTCCAAGTATTGGTACGCCTTTTGCTAATGCGGCCCATATGCTGAAGTTAGCAAATAATGCTACTGCTAATATTACTGGCATGTTGGAAACGTAAAGGAACTTCACAGGATATCTTCCGCCTGTTCCTCTTCTTCCCATGGTTATTGGTATATTGACATGTATGCCCTCTGCATAAACAACTACAAAGAAAACAATTAATGTAAAAATTATTGGAAGTAAAGCAACAATGAATGCGCTTGCAATATTAGTTCCGATTTCTCTGAAGAACAAGAAGAACAATCCTGATCCTTCAGTTAGTGAAATGTTCATTGCTAAGTCTAATGGCGAGAATAGTCTCCAGATTATTCCTCCTGCAACTCCCCCTGCAATAAATAATCCTACTCCAGAGCCGATTCCGTACTTTGAAACAACCTCATCGAGATATAGAAGAACTATTGATCCTAAAGCAACCTGTACTATAACAAATACAAACATTCCTTCTGCCGGAGCCAAAAAACCTGTAAGAGTGTAAACAATTGCTTCAAAGAAACTCAAAATAATTGTTAATAACTTTTGAACACCACTGAACTTTGCTTTATCTTCTTGATTTGAAAGATCTAATTTTACAATGCCTCCTCCAATCAGCAATTGTAATACAATTGATGCAAGTACAATAGGGCCGATTCCTACTGTTATTAATGAACCAATTTGTGATGCAAGTATAACCTGTAACTGTTCTAACTGGCCAGCGCTTTGTGCATTTAAACCAATAACAGTGATGTTTCCCATTATGAAAAACACAAGCAGAACTATTCCTGTCCAAATAAGTCTTTTCTTTAACGGCTGTTTTTCTTCAGGCGCCTTTACTTCAGGCAATAAACTGTAAATAGGCTGTAAAACTTCAAATAAACCCATTAAGCGACCTCTTTTTCAGTTTCTTCCATTTCTTCAGCCTCAGTTTCTTTTGCTTCAAAAGGATCTTCTTCTGAAACACTTCCGCCTGCTTTTTGGATTTTTTCTTCTGCCATTTTGGAAGCATTTGCATTTTCAATTTTTATTTTGTGTGCAATAATTCCGTTTCCAAGGACTTTTCCAAATCCAAGTGCTTTACCATCAATTACAATAATGCTGCCATCTTTCTTTATTTTTCCATTAGCCAACCAGTTTTCAATATTATCATTGATATAAGCGAGGCTGATTGTATTTTCTTTTTTTCTTGGTTTTAATGTTCTCTTTACTCCAAAGTCAACGTAATGTTTGCTAAACTTATGTTTATGTGAACCGGCTTTTCCTACTCCGCCTCTTGAGCCTGCACCTCTTCTGTTTTTGGTGCCTCCGCCTCCGTGAGTTCTCTGGCCTCTTAATTTATTTTTCTTTCTTCTTCTTCGTACAACCATTTTTTCACCTAGTTCATACTAATTATAAGTTTGTTAATTTCTTCTCCTCGATAGCCAAGTGCTCCACCTACTGTGAATGGCTTTTTTATACCTGCTCTCTTGTGTCCTTTTCTGGGAGGATGTAATCTTATCACAGGAACAATTCCTAAATCCTTAAGTTTTACTTTTCCTTCGATAACACTTTTAGCTAATTCTTCAAAGCTGTTAATTTTCTTTTCTTTTAAAAATTCAAGTATAATTTTCTTTTTGCCTTCTAATCTTCCTCTTTTTGCAAGAACCTTTGTAAGAGTTTCTTCGTTTATTTCCCCGAAAGCAACGTAATCTTTTATTTTTTCAACCATTTTTTTGGAAGGGTTATCATCTTTGACCAAAACCATGTGGTTTGGTCTGAACAATCTTAAATTTTCCATAGTGTATGTTAAACTAGGGTTAACGTTCACAGTTCCTCTTATTCTAATAACTGCTATCATCTTTTAGCCTCCAATTCAACAGTTGCGTCTGTTGGGTACGCATACGTCCACCCTATCTGCGATAGGGTATAAATATTCAAATTCATCTTTTAGCCTCCAATTTAGTGCTAATGTCATCTGAAACTCTGACCCTGCTTGTTGCAGCCAAAGCATCAATTGCAGCCTGAACAAAGTCTAAAGTTGAAGCAGTGTTTCCTTCACTTTTACTCCAAACATCTCTGATTCCAGCAAACTCTAGAACTGCCTTAATGTTATCCCCCGCAACCAAACCAGTTCCTTTTGGAGCTGGTAAAAGTTTTACTCTTACAGAGGATGATTTCCCTATAACATTAAATGGGACTGAGTGACTTTCTTTACATCTGCACTCCCAGCTTCCGCATGCTTTTCTTACTTTTTTAATGTTTAATTTTGCGTTTCTTGTTGCCTTGTTTATTGCTGGAAACTTTTCCTTGTCCTTAGCTGTACCTAAACCAATGTAAGATTGCCCGTCCCCGATAAGAACTGCTGCTCTGAATGAAAAATTTCTTCCCTGTCTTGTTACTTTTGTAGTTTTCTTAAAGTCAACCATTTTGTCTTTCAAATCAGGTACTAAAACATCAACTATTTGAGGTTCCATTATTCTGAAACCTTTTTTAAAGAAATCATCAAGGTTTGTTATTTTGTCTGCTTTAACTAATTTTCCAGCTTCTGTTTTTGGAACCCAGTCTGAAACAACCTTTACCCTGTCTTCTTCTTTTCTTATAAGTCTTTCTTCTTCAGTTTGTACTCTTCTTGGTCTTCTGGCCATTTTACTCACCTAGCTCCTTATCAATATTATTTTTTGTTTCTTCAAAATTTTTCTCAACATCCTCGCTAATATGTTTTCCGCTAACTCTGCCTTTTTTCGGGAACACCGTTTCATCAGCAGGAATATTTAATCCAGCATCAATTGCTCCTTTTAATGCACCAAATATTCTTCCGCCGTGGACAGGGGTTACTAAACCTAAGTCCAGAACTGCTTCTCCAACCTTTTCCTTCATTGCTTTTTTTGCACAAACATAACCTGTCAAGTACGCTGCAGGAATGTTTCCAGTGTGGCCTTTCCAACCGAACTTTTTCAATGAACTTGTTGTAAAGTGAGATCTAACAACGTCTCCTTCTATTTTGTAAGTAACAATTTCACAGATAGTTGAGTTGTTGCTTTTTCTTACAACTAATCGGTCCTTGTTTGATTTTAACAATCCAAGTCTTTTCTTGTAATTAGTTTTGGATTCTCTTCTTCTTCTGAACTTTACTTTATAAGTTGGGCCTGAACTCATTTTTTAGCCTCCCCTACCATTGCTTGAACATACTTCTTTCCCTTGAAGTATCCTCCTTTAATCATCAAATAAATCTGTCTTGCTGGTTTTTTCAGTTTAACACCGCTTTCTTTCATTTCTTTCAGAACTCTTCTTTGAGCTCTGACATTCTTAATCCATTTTTCTTTCTTGTTGGATCTTGCGTTTTTCTTTCCTGTTCTTTTACCATGGCCTTTTTTTCTTCCTTTCTTTTTCTTTGCTTTTAAGACTCTGGCCTTTGATTTGCTCTGAAGATTATCCTTTCTTTTTTTGATAACTCCATCTTTGATAAGTATTCTGACATCCTCTTTTGTCATGGCTTCTTTAACTTTTTGTCCTTCGCTTGGACTGATGTATACTTTGGTTTTCCCAATCTTGAGGAGTGCTGCTGTGATTGTTTTTGCTTTTTTGTTATCCATTAACGGACACCTCCGTTAGCGAGGTGTGCACCTCATTGCAAAACCTTCGGTTTTGCGATGCCCCGTATCCGAAGGATACAAGGTTGGTAGCACATACATAAAGTTTCAAATTCATGGGTTTAACACCTTGATTCCTTTTTCTATTGCCTTGTCAACTATTGCCAGTTTTTTCTTTCTTCCGAGTCCTGAAGCAACTCTTATTGCGTGTTTGTCAGGAACATTGTTTATTTCCTGGATTGTTTTAACATTAAATTCTCTATATCCGCTTGGGTGAATGTCCCTAATTTCTTTAGGCGTCCTGAAACCCTCTTTTGGGGTATAACCATCACACATTTCGTGCTTTACGTCAATTCCTCTTGGGAATCTCCATTTGTTCCACTTCGGGTTACTTTTCTTTCTAAGGCTTCTTTTTCCAAACCTTCCTCTGAAAGTAGGAGTTCCCTGTTTCTGGTTAACTTTTCTTCTTGTTTTAGCAACCGCAGCGTCGGTTTTAATTTGAACCTTTCTGCTCTTTTTCACTTTCTTTGGTTTTGCTTCTTTTGAATCTTTAACTACCGTTGCGTCGGTAGGGTGCGCGTCCGCCTTCGGCAGGACTGCTTTAACATCTTTTTTAGCATCAGTTTTTTTTGTTTTAGTTTTAGGTGCAGCTGCTTTAATTTTCTCTTTAACAGCAACCTTTGCTTTAGGTTTTTCTTTTACTGTTTCTGCTTTTTTAGTTTCTTTTTTTTCTGTTTTCTTTTTAACCATTTCAATTCACCTAAATTGTTTTCGCTTTCTCCGTAATGTAAATTCCGTCAGTGTAAACTCTAATATCTTTTCCTTTGATTTTTGTAGCTTGTTCCATGTTAGCTGCGGTCTGGCCAACGTGTTCTTTATTCTGTCCTGATACTGTAATGTCTTTTCCTTTTATCTCGACTTTTGTATTTCCAACAATCTTTGCTTTTCTTTGTTTTTTTCCGCCTGCAAGATTGTTTATTTCAATAATTCCGTTATTTACTTTTACTGTCATTGGGAAGTGACTGTAAACAACTTCTAATTTGTAAACAAAATCTTCTTGTAATCCTTTCATAAGGTTTTTGACGTGAGATCCTATTGTTTTGCTTTCCGCCAGAACATTTTTTCTTTCGATTTTTATCCAGACTTCGATTTTTGAATCCGCTTTTTTAAGCAAAACTTCTGTTGATCTGAAGTGTCTTATGTTTTCTTTCCCGTTAGCACTTACTTTAATGTCGTTTCCATTAAGCTCTACTTGTATTCCTTCAGGAATTTCAATTGTTTCTACTAGTTTTTCTGCCATTTTTAATCACTTAGTAAACGTATGCTAACAGCCTTCCCCCGGTCTGCATTTCTTTTGCTTTGTTGTGTGTGGTTACGCCTTTTGGAGTTGAAACTATTAATGTTCCTATATCGTAGGAAGGCAAGTATCTTTTTTCGAACTTTTCATACTCTGTTTTTTTTACAGCATATCTTGGTTTAATTGCTCGGCATTCGTTTATTTTTCCGACTAATTCAACCTTGAAAAGACCTTCTCTTCCGTCATCAATAAACTCAAATGTTCCGATGTAACCTTTTTCCTGCAATATTTTCAGGATTTCTTTGAGTAGTTTTGACGCTGGCCTGATTACGCATTCTTTCTTTGATGCGTTCTCTGTATTTTTAAGGTTTATTAGTGCATCTGCTATAGGGTCGTTTCTACTCATCCAAAATCATCTCCTTTAATCATACTTCCTGAATCCTATTTTTTCTGCATTTTCTTTGAAACATCTTCTGCAAAGTTGTAAATTATATTTTCTAATCACGCCTTTGTGTGAACCACATCTTTTGCATATTTGTGGCTGTACTTTCCATGGTTTTATTATTTTATTTTCACTCATTCTACTTCAACCCCGAACTTTTCCTTTACAAAATCTATTGCCTCGTTTTGATGAATCAAGTGTGAATGTAAAATCTTTGACTTGCCAATTTTTCTTCTTTTAATCCTGTAACCAGGTCTTTCCAAAGTAACCAATACATCAAACCCCTTGATTCCGAGCTTTGGATCATACTTTGCTTTTGGTAAATCAATATATTCTTTTACTCCAAATCCGAAATTTCCCTGTTTGTCAAAACTCTTTTTCTTTATCTTCTTATCTTTTGCAAGGAATGCTTCAGTAAGGAATATCTCTGCTTTGTTTCCTCTAAGTGTAACTTTTGTGCCGATAGTTAATCCTGGTCTTAAACCCCAGTCAGGTTGTTTAACCTTACACTTTGTTAGTGTTGGCTTTGCTCCTGTAACTTTTTCGAGAATAGTCGTAGCTTTCTTTAATTCTTCACCTTTCTGACCAACACCCATGTTGATTGTGACTTTCTCTACTTTGATTTTTTTCATTTTATTATCCGCCATAATAATCACTCTGCTTCCACCGTTGCGTCACCCTTGCGGGTACTCCCTTCGGTCGCGGCGGAGTACGCGTCCATCTCGCCCGTTAGGGATGGACTCGGTAGGACTTGCTCATTTCGTTTGCATTTCACCATAATAATCACTCTGCTTTAAGTACCTCTACTTCTGATTTTGATTTTCCGACAACCATTACGTTTCTGGTTACTGTTTGGAATCCTGTTTCTTTATCTCCTAAACTTACAAATTTCTTTTTCTGCAGACTTCCCTTATCAACACTTTCAACTGTGTTTGTTTCTCCAACGTGTGTTCCCCCGGTCAGGAATACTATGTATCCTTTTTCCATTGGATAAATTTCTTCAATCTTTACTTCTGGTAAGGAAACCTTGATTGAGTCATCCACATTTATTCTTTCTTTTTCAATTGCAATTGTGAAACCGTCATTTGTGGTTATCCATGTTTTGCCGCCTTTTACTTTTCTTTTGTTGACTACTTTACTTATCTTGAAATCTTTTCCTTTTGCGTCAACTTCTTTCATAACAATTCTTCCTTTTTTGTCAAAAATTGCTCTGTACTTTTTCTTTGCATCATCCATTGCAACAACATCAAATAATCCTACAGGAAACCGGTGGTTTTTTCTTACAGAACCATTAACTTTTACTTTTCCCTCTGAAATAATCTTCTTTGCTTCTTTCATGTTTCTTACTGCTTCAAGTAAGTGTTTTAAAATAAAAGCTAAAGGGACCGAGGTTTCTTTGGTGTGAGGTCCTGGCTTGCTTTGGATAGTGAATACGTTTTCTTTTCTCATAAAGTACCTTGCTTTAGGTGCTGATAAGCTCTTTTGTGATTTTGTTTCTCCTCTATTTGCCATCTTCTTTCACCTTCTCCTTTTTATTTGCTTTAACTTCTGTTTTTGCCCCTGCACCCTCACGGGTATTCCCTTTGGTCACAATTTTTTTACCTTTTAATCTTCTGTCATCTTTATCCTCAATATTTACAATCATCAAATTACTCGCTTTGAAAGGAATCTGAATTTCAGTGCCGTCTAATCTTTTTCTTGTTATTCCTTCAATAAGCACCTGTCTTTTTTGTCTTAAAATTGCAGTAATATGCCCCTGCTTTCCGACAAACTTTTCATTCCCTCTCATTATCTTTACTGTGTCTCCTTTTCTTCCATCCAGACTTCTTTTTCCAATGCTTTCCTTCAATTCCTTGCTTAAGTGCATTGCGAATTCTTTTTGCTGTAAGTGTAATGGTTTGGTGTAATGCCATTTTCTCTGTTTTTTTGGTTTTGAACTTGTTAATGTCATTTTATGCAACTCCTGCGCTTATTCCTGCTATTTTTGGAAACCTTTCACCGACTTCCTTTGCAACTACTCCTTTAACCTCTGATCCTTTTGGTAATCCTTTTTCATCAACCAAAACAACCGCATTGTCCTCAAACTTTACTCTTGTTCCATCAGGTCTTCGGTATTCTTTTTTCTGCCTGATTATAACTGCTTTTTCAACTTTCTTTCTTATTTCAGGTTTTCCTTTCTTAACAACAACATTGCACATTTCCCCGACTCCGCCTCTTGGGTGTGTGCCTTTTCTTCCGTGATACTTGTAAACAGTAATTATCCTTACTTCTTTTGCACCTGAATTATCTGCACAAATACACCTGCTTCCAAAGCCCAATGCTCTAACCGGTGATGCGCTCATTGCTTTCATCATTGTTCACCTTTCTTAACTATCTCTAAAACTACAAAACTTTTTGTTTTGGAAATTTTTCTTGTTTCCCCGATCTTTACCATATCTCCTTCATTAACTTCCATTCCTTCAGGGATATGTGCACTAATTTTGCTTTTTGATTTCTTGTATCTTTCGAACTTCCTAATGTACTGGGTTGTTTTTCTTTCAATTGTAACTGTTTTCGGTGCTTTTGCACTGACAACTTTACCGATAAAAATACTGCCTCTTACACTGTGGCCACTGCTTACTGGTTTTGTTTCTTTTTCACTCATTTTTCTTCCTCCAAAGTACTTTTACTCGTTGCTCTGGTTTATACAAAATCTTTTTTCCATCAACTTTTACTTTTTCTTTTCCAAGTTTAAACTCAAATTCCGCTTCATTTTTTGGAACTATTTTTTCAATGCCTTTGCTTTCAATTACTAAAGTGTTCTTGGTCTCATCAACAACTATTCCTTTCAGGTTTTCCCTGCTTGCATCACTACTTCTTGAAACTCTTGCTTCCAAGCCTATTAGCTCGTGGCCAAGGATATTTTCAGGCGTTATGCAGTAATGTTCTGTTTTAAGCATCGATTTGTTCCTCCTTGTATCCATCTTTCAATAAAATTTCCTTAACTTTCATCGAATGTTTTCCTTGTAATTCAATTACGCTTTTTTTGACAGTTCCGCCGCAGGCAAGTTTCTTTTTCATTTCTTTTCCAAGCCTTTTTGCTTCCTTATCGTCTTCGAATCCTGAGACTATTGTAACTATTTTACCAAACCTTCTTGCTATTCCTCTTATCTTGATTTTTTGAGTTTCTTTTGTTATTTCCCCAAAATCAAGAAGGTCTTTTGGTAATCCGGTTATCTTATCAATCTCAACCATTCTTACTTTTTCACCCCTATTTTTTTCTCTGCAACTATTGTCAAAATCCTTGCAATTTGTCTTCTGGTATTTTTTATTTTTGAAGGCTTTTCTGCCCTTGTTCCAGAAGCAACCATTGCTTTTTCTTTTGAAAGGTCATTCTTCAGGTCAACAAGCTTTCCTTCAAGCTCCTCAACTGAATTATCCCTCAAAATTGCGAGTCTTTTTTTACCCATAAAAATCACTCTTTTTTATCCTCAGCTTTTTCTTCTTTAACTTCTTCCTTTTTTTCTTCAGGCTTCTCTTCCTTTGCTGGTTTTTCCGCTTTTTTCTCTTCTTTTTTAGGTTCTTTCTTTTCCTTAACTTCAGTTTTTTCTTTAGTTTCCTTTACTTTTTTCTTCTTTTCTTCTTCTTTTGAAATTTCTTTAGTTGCATCTTTTGTTTCTTTTTCAGTTTCCTCAGTTTTTTCTTTTTGTACTTCGGAAGCTTCTTCTTTTCCTTTAATATAATCTGTAATCTTTTCCTTATCCGGGAAAACCGTGTCAGGATGCACAATTTTAATTTTAATCCCGATTGCTCCTACTTTAGGGTAAGCATCTGCTTTACCATAATCAACAAGTCTTGCTTGCTCTCCGACTTTTTTCAAATAACCATAAGCAATTCTCTGTTTTCTTTTTCTTCCCGCTTTTCCAGCAATCTTTCCGCTTAAAATAATTTCTAACCCCTGCGCTCCGGCTTTTTTGGTTTCGTTTACTGATTTAAACACAATACTTCTCCATGAGAATCCTCTTTCAATAAGAGCTTTCATCTTGTTTGCAACAGCTTGTGCATCAAGTTCAGGATTTTCAATTTCTCTAATCTCTAATTGCGGGTTATCAATGCCAAATCTGCTTCCGATTGTTTCTGTTAATTGTGTAATGTTGGAACCGCTTTTTCCGATTGCAAGCCCTGGTCTTGTAACATTAACAACAATTCTTGTTACTAATGGGGTTTTCACAATCTCTGATTTTGTAAAGCCGGCCCTTTCAAGTTCTTTTGAAAGATAATCGTCCAGTTCAAGTTTTTTTAATCCCTGTTCAATGAAATATTTTTCTATCATTATTTGGCCTCCATCCACAGTTTCGGCTGTGGGCTACGATAACCCAAGCTCCTTTCAGTCGCATGGGTTTGGCTCACTCCGTTCGCTATAATCATTATTTGGCCTCCATCCACAGTTTCGGCTGTGGGGTGCACGTACCATCTTCGCTTGTGCTCGATGCTACTTAAAATATTAAAAATCATTATTTGGCCTCCATTACAACTATTTCCAAGTGGGTTGATTTACTCTGCCTTCTTTTACCTGAAATTCTCCCCTGACTCTGGTATGAAGCCCTCTGGAAGCCTTGGGATGCGAACATGTGTGTTATCAAAAGATTTTCTGAATCAAGACCTTTGTAATCTGCATTAGCCTGTACTGATTCAAGTAACTCAACAAAAGCAGCTAAACATCTTTTTGGATATCTCCCTATTTTTGTGAATCCTTTTGAGTCTCCTTTTTTGTGTCCGATTTTTTTGTTATATTTTCTTAATGGTAAGAATTCTTCTTCGTTAATTATTCTCTGTAACCATGCTAATGATTTGTCAACCCTTTTTCCTTTAATATTGCTGATGATTTCCACACTATATTTTAACGAAACCGGCTTGTTTTTCATCATAGCCTGTGCGGTTTTTTTGGAATTGATTTTCTGCACTTGCATTGTTTTCTTTACCATTTCATCATCTCGCTGTTATTGCAGTTGAACTTCTTGTTGCTCCTATTCCTGCTTTTCCATGTACCAATCTCTTTCTTGTAAGAACCAATTCTCCTAAATAATGACCCAGCATTTTTTCCTTAATTTCTACATTCACAAAATCTTTTCCATTATGAACTGCAACTGTAATTCCAACCATTGAAGGAACAACAAGATTGTCTCTGTTGTGTGTCTTTACTGGTTTCGGGTATTTTCCTGCTGTCAGTGTTTCCTGTGCTTTTGTCACTTTTTTCAGGAAGTGTTCGTCAATTCCTTTTAACAATGATCTTTTTGCTCTTGAAGGGCATAATTCTGCGAACTGTACGATTGATAGTTCTTTCAGTTCTTCTATTGTTTTTCCTCTGAATGTGAATTCTTGTTTAACCATGATTTAACCCCTTTACTTTTTTCTCCTTCCTGTTCTTGATGATGCAATGTCTCCAACTTTTCTTCCCGGAGCAGCCCTTCTTGAAGTGGACTTTGATTTTCCAGGGTGATGGTTAGCTCCACCAAATGGATGGTCTTTAGCGTTCATTGCAATTCCTCTTACTGTTGGGTATTTCTTGTGCTTTGCTTTCATTGAATGATATTTATTTCCTGCCTTTACAAATGGCTTGTCTCTTCTTCCTCCGGAACCAGCACAACCAATTGTTGCTCTGTTCTGTGGATTTAATTCCATTGTTTTTCCTGAAGGCATTTTAACATAAACTGTTTTTTTATCTTTAGTAATTATCAAAGCGTAAGTTCCCGAACTTCTTACAAGGCTTCCTCCATCCCCTGGGATTTTTTCAACATTAAATATTGGGCATCCTTCTACACAATTTCCAATTGGTTTAACGTTTCCTATTTGTAAATCAGCGTCTGCTCCGTACTCAACTTTCTGGCCTACAAACATACCCTCTGCTGCTACACTATGCTGTTGTGAACCATTATCAAACTCTATTTTTGAGAGAACTGATGTTCTTGCAGGATCATGAATAAGTTCAACAACTTCTCCTTTCAAAGTTTTTTCTGTCATTTCTGTATAATCAACATACTGTGCTGGAGCTATGCCTCTTTGTGTTGCCACGAATACCGGGCTTCCTTTTCCTCTTCTCTGGGTTTTTAGTCTCTTAGGCATTTTATCTAACTCCAACGCCGTTTGCGATCGGCGGTACCGCGCCCACCTTTGGTAGGGCAGATGTATTTTTTATAGCCATTATATTACACCTAACTTTGTAGCTATATCATCAGCTTTATATTTTTTGTCAATTGTAACAATTGCTTTCTTTCTTGATTTCATATCCTTAATGATGTTAACTGCGTTGACCTTAACTTTGTAAAGTCCTTCTATTGATTTTTTTATGCTGATTTTATTAGCTTTTTTATCAACAATAAATGTAAGTTTGTTTTCTGCTTCAATCATGTTAACTGCTTTTTCTGTAATTAAAGGATACTTAATAATTGTCAAACCTTCAATTTCTGCTTCAATTTCTTCTAAAGTTTTTTTCCCTTTCTTAACTTCCTTTTTCTTTTCTTTCTTTTCCTCTTTTTTATAATCTTCTTTTTTTGCTTCGGCTTTATGTGTGTGCTTTTCCCCTGCACCCTTACGGGTACCTTCGGCGGGACTTCCTTTGGTCGCAGCTTTCTTAGCTTCCTTTTTTGTTTTTACTTTTTTTTCTGTTTTTTTCTTAGCCATTTCAATTCACCTAAGCTTTTGCCTCACCCGAGCGTGCTCTTCCTCTGCGAGGACCTAAGGGTCGGGAGGGAGCGTCCACCTTCGGTAGGACTTCCTTTTTTACTTCTTTCTTTTCACCAGCTAATTGTTTAATTGCATTCTCTGACCAGAGAGTTAATCTTCCCGGTAGAGTTCCTGGTGCTAAAAGATCAGCATTAATATTAACCGCACTTATAATGTCAACCCCTTCAAGGTTTCTTGCTGCTTTGTAAACATTCTCTGGGTTTTCAACTACAATCAAAACACTTTTTCTTTTCTTGTATTTTCTTCCTCTCTTTTTTCCTTTTCCAGGTCTTAATTGTCTTTTACTCAAAGCCTTTTCTACATCCTGATAAACATCAATTGCTTTCAAAGCATCTCTAATATCTTTTGTTTTTGCAAGGGTTTCAAGCTTTGCTTCAACAACAATCGGAAACTCTAATTTTTCTCCAAACTTGTGGCCTCTTTCTTTTACTAATTCTTTTTTTCCTGTTGCTGCGATTGCTGATTCAGTTGCCTGTCTTTTTTCTTTTTTATTTATTTTTTCTTCCCATTCTTTGTTTGGCTTTGGAGGGTGTGCTTTTGGGCCTCCAACAACAGCCGGAATACTAGCAACGTGTCCTGAAAGGATTCCTCTTCTGTTTTTCAATCTTGGCTTTCTAGCATGGCCAACGTTAATTGTTCTGTGAATATTAGGTTTGTGCCTAGCTCCGATATATTCCGCAGTGTTTGCCCTTCCTGCTTCAGGTTTAGGGAAACTGTTTTGAACACCAGCAGACTGAATTGCCTGCACTGCTCTTTTAATAAGTGCTAGATTAATATCCGCAGAGAACTGCTTTGGTAAAGTAATATCAGGACCTTTTGTCCCATCCAAACCTAAAACACTAGCTTTCATTTTTTAGCCTCCTTAGGTTCTTTCTTTACTTCTTTTTTCTCAGAATCTTTCTTTAGCTCTTCTTTTTTTGCCTCAGATTTGTCTTCTTTCTTTTCAGATTTAGGTTTTTCTTCCTTGTGTTCAGGCTTTTTTTCTTTCTTTGGTTCTTCCTTAGTTTCTGCTTTTTCTTCTGTTCCAAATGGTAATTGTAAATCAGTGTACTTTGCTAGATTAAGGTCGCCTTTTCTGATTGCATGTCTTAATGCAATTGTTCTTTTTGCAGGCCCTGGAACTGAACCAACTACAACAATAAAATCACTTTTCAAAACTCCGTAGTTTGTTAATCCTTGTGGTGGGCTTATTGTTTTTGGATCGTTTTCAACAAAAAGAATCCTCTTGTTGTATTCTGTTCTTGTATGATATCCCATTTGTCCTGGTCTTGGAACCGTCCACATTACTGTTGCTGGATGCCATGGTCCTATTGATCCAACAGCCCTGTGTTTTTTTGCTTTAGGCCTCTGGATTTTAATTCCGAATCTTTTTACTGGCCCCTGAAATCCTTTTCCTTTGTTTACTGCTTTAACATCAATAAATTCCTGTGCTTCAAAAACATCATTAATCCTGATTTCTTTTCCAAATTTTTCTTTTGCAAATGCTAATTGCTGTTCAACAGTTCCGTTAAGATTAAGTTCTGCAACATCTGCTTTCTTTTTTCCAATCCCTGTTTGGCTTGGTTGTAATTCTGATAAAAGTACGACTTTTACTGTTTTTTCCTTGAATTTTTCAAGGTCTTCAAATTTAGAATAAGTTTTCGCTTCTTTCTTCTTTTTTCCTTGTTTTTTGAAAGCTTTTATTTTTTCTCTTAAATGCTTTCCTGGCTTGTCAATAGTAGCTTCTCCTAAAACTTTTAAGCCATCGATTGTTTTCTTGTAAGCCCTAGCTCCGATGATTTTGATTGGCGGACATTCAATAATAGTAGCAGGAATTGCTGTATCAACCCCGAAATTTACGCTCTTTTCGTGTGAGTTCTTGCCAAAAATAGTGATCATTCCTGCTTTAAATCCAAAGAAATTGATTGGTTTTGAGGATTCTGTTTCGATAGTTGGATAAGTAGAAAAATTAGCTAATTGCCTCTTAGCCCTCACCCTTGGGTAATAAGCTAAGCTTCCTGATCTGGGTTTATGTCCTCCGGCTATTTTTGATCCATCCTAAAAACTATTTGGCGTTCTAATCCCTCTCACCAAAGGATTCCCCTGCTAAATTCCGAAAAAAATAGACTTTTTCGGCATTTATATCCCAAAAAGATTTATTTGGAATACAGTGTGCACCAATCTAATAATCTGCATTGAAAGCCTTTAAAAAGGTATTTGTCCGACTTTAATGCTCACTGCAGTAAACGTTTGCCCAGACTGGTTGTGTATTGGGTTGGCGTTTATCTGTATTGGTATGTATTTATAGGTTTCTTAGAGATTAGATTTATTCTCGTGAAACAAGAAATATTCCTATTAACAAAATAAGCAAAATTATCCCTAACAATAAACCATTATCGCTTAAGAATGAAAAACCAGTTGCCAAAAAACTATTATCCGGTTCTACTTGTTCGTTTCCGCCATCTATTGGAATGTGAACTTCAACTGTTTGAGGTTCTGGTCGGAAAGGTTCAGAAGCAACCTGAATAACATTAGTATACTTTTGTAAGTATTCTCTGTCATCAGCTTTAACATCAAAGAAGATTGTTCCGTCTTCATCCAAACCATTAATTGTTACAATTCTTTCACTTAATGTTTTTGGACTAATAGTAAATTCTTTTGGAGAAACTAAAACGTCATTAGAGTAAACTTTTACAGTAATAACTTCGTTGCTTGGATTATCTACTTCAAAACTCACAAAACCTGCTTTGCCCTTTACTTTAACCTCTGCAGGATTGTAAAGTTTAACCTGATCAAGTCCTGGTTCGTTTTCTAATCCATTAACTCTCACATAAAAAGTATCTGACGATAATGCGCAATTCATACCTGAATTAAAATGACCATTAATTGTAATGTAAGCACTTCCAGTACTGTCTTCCTCTGGGTCAGAACCATGAGCTCTTACTTTTATTGCAGTTGTCTGTCCTGAATAAACAGTGCTTAATTCTCTGTAAGCTTCGATTCCAAAATCAGGGCTGTAATCAACAGCTTCAATATTATCTATGTGGAAGTTTTCTGTTGAATAATTCCTGAAAGTAAAGTAAGCTGTTTTGTCATCATTTGCTTCAACGACAAAGTTTTCTTCTCCGATTGAAAGAGAACTACAATTAGCTGTTGGAATCTGAGGTTCTTCATAATAAGTAACAATTGTTTCTGGCAATTCCTCTACATGAACTGGAGTAGGAGTAACTTCTACCCATTCCTGTTGCGACTGAAAGGAGTCTCTTGCTACGTTGAAAGAAGTACTTCCCTGTGAATTACAATATGCTGTGCTTCCATTTACACAATCCTGTACGTAAGGTCGTACATTGCTTACTCCATTTACATTAACATAAAAGTCTCTTTCAAGATCAGAACCAGTACATCTGACTCCGTCTCTGAATGTTCCTGTAACATTAATAGTGGCCCTTCTTGCCTGACTTGTTACGTAAGGTTCAGCACTCAAATAAAACTCGATTCTTTCAGTTGAATTGCTTCTTACAACTCCGTCATGTCTTATGTTTGAAATATCAACATCAAAACCATCAACGTAAATGTAAACATTCTCCAAATCCATATCCATTGAGGAATAGTTGTTCACATAAAAAACAACGCTTCTTTCAGTTCCTGAATTGATAGTAACATTGTTCACATTCAAACTTGTTTCTCCGCAATCAGTTCTGACTGTAGGGTGATAATTCTGTCCTGTTAGGGTAGCATTTCCAATGGCATAATTCCCCTGAGGCGCGTAATAAGTATCGTAAACCGTTGGAGGATAATAGTAAGCTCCGTAATAACTTGGTGCGTAAGAATCAATCCATCCAGGGTAATAATTCCAATAATTGTTGTAATAGTAATAATCAGGTCCGTAGTAAGAGTAATAATTTGAATAAGGGTAATTTACAAAGCCGTCATCAAAAGTATACCATCCTGGTTCAAAGTAATGATAATCTCCGTAAGAGTAAACCCTGTACGGGTAATCAAAGTAGTACCAGCCGTCATAGTTGTATGAATAAGGTGTGGCTGAGTAATGGTAATTATTTCCTTTTGAAATTTCGAAATAAAAATTGTCGCTTTGATAGCTCAAGAAAAACCCAGCACTTACAGTGCTTATCATGAATAGTAATGCTATTGCAAGTAATCCCCAAGCTTTCAAGTTTTCAACCCCTAGCTAATCCATGAAGGATAATCGTAGTATCTGGTGTTGTAATTATATCCATTATTACTGGCGTAGTAGTAATAGTCTGGATAATAATCGTTGTAATAATTTGACCCGTAATAGTTCCCGTAATAGTTAGGGTAATAGTTGTTGTATCTCCCGTAATAGTCAGGAGCATATGACCAATAACTATCAGGGTAATATGAATTGTAATAGTAGCTGTCGTACTGGTATGGGGCTACATAGTAGTCCACGTAATAATCGTAATAATTTCCCGCATAAACTGTGTAGTGGTTTCTGTAAGCGCCATCATACACGTATGGGTAATAAGCACTTGCCTGTGCTGCAAAAAGAATTATTAATCCAAGAATCAACCATTGTTTCAAAGTATATTCCCCCGGCTCTCAGAGCCTATACCTATTGCTGTTGAACACATATATAAACCTTTTCCTTTGTTCACGGGATTAAGTTATTAGTGATTTTTTTGCTTATTAGAACCTTTCCAATTAATCAAGGGTTTTAGCTGTTTTACTGTCTTTACAGAGTCCTTTTGAGCTTCCATTACTTCGTAAATATTCTTGTAAGCCATAGGAGATTCATCAAGAGTTCCCTCTTCCACAGTGCCACGAATCCCTTCCATGCTTTTCTCAAATTGAGCCATGGAAATGTTTTCTTTAGCTTCTGTTCTGCTCATTATTCTTCCGGCTCCGTGGGAAGAACTTTCCAAAAATTCCTTGTTCCCTTTCCCTTCAACCAAAAAAGAACCATCGCGCATATTAGCAGGAATAACTCCTCTTTCTCCTTTCTTTGCAGGAGTAGCTCCTTTTCTATGGATAAATAAACCATTTTCTTCTATTGCATGATTGTGATTTTTATTAACCCATAATTCGTATTCAATTTTTTCTTCAAGAACATCTTCTATTGAACTTATCACTTTTCTAATAATTTCCATTCTGTTTAGTAAAGCAAACTCTAAACCAAAATCAAGAATATTCAGATACTTTTTCCCAACATCGCTGTCTTTATGAATCGGAAATGTTTGTTCAAATTCTTTTTCTTGTCCTGCACTTGCTTTCATGTATCTTGTTGCTACTTTGAAACCAACTCCTCTGGAGCCGGAATGAACAACAATCCAGGGTTCTTCTTCAAAAAAACCTATTTCCACAAAATGATTCCCGTGTCCCAAAGAACCTAAATGCTTTATTCCTGTTGTTTCTAAAAATTGCAAAACATCTTTCTCATAAGGGCCTTCCTTAAATTTTTCTAATAATTTTTCATACTCTGCTTTTGTTTCTTCAGTAATATTCTTTACTTGATTCACATTTCCTTTTCCCATTGGAATTTTCTCATTAACCTTGTCATAAATCTTTTCCTTTTTTTCTTTAATCTTTTCCAATAATCCTTTTCCTTTAATGTGCACTGCAGTCATTCCACATCCAATATCAAAACCAACCCATGAAGGAACAACATAATCCTTAGTAACCAAAACAGAACCAATCGGAGCCACATACCCTACATGAGCATCCGGCATCAAAGCAGCTTTTTCAACAAATTCCTGTTCATAACAATGTTTGAATTGCTCTAAAGTAACTTCATCAGGATCGAGTGCGAAATTGTTTATTTTTTTCATAAGTATAAAGTATTAGGTAAATTGTTTAAAACAAAAATTAGTTATGTAGAAGAAATCAGTTCTTTTCTTTTAATTCGATTTCTAAATGTACATTTTCAGGAATTTCAACTCTCATAACTCTTCTGAGTGTTGTCTCATCTGCCTGAATATCTATAATTCTTTTGTGGATTCTCATTTGCCATTTTTCGTAAGATTCAGTTCCTCCGCCACAAGGACTTTTTCTTGTTGGTATTAACATTTTTTTTGTAGGTAAAGGTATTGTTCCTGAGTGTTTGGCACCTGTACGTTTAGCTACTTCTTGTATTTTACCGCAAATATCTTCCAATTCGGTGTAATCTCCAGAACTCAGTTTTAATCTTGCGGTCTGCATTTTTCATCACTAAAAAAAAGAATTTTTGGGGAAAAAACCCCAATTGTTATTCAGTTACTTTGGAGTAACACTTAGAATTACTCCTGCTGCAACTGTCTGCCCCATGTCTCTGATTGCGAACCTTCCTAACTGCGGGAACTTCTTGTATTCTTCCACACATACAGGTTTCAAAGGAACAACCTTGATGATTGCTGCGTCCCCGGTTTTCAAAAACTTAGGGTTCTCTTCCTTAACTCCGCCTGTCTTAGGATCAAGTTTCTTCTGTATTTCAGTAATAGTACAGCTTAATTGTGCTGTGTGCATGTGGAACACCGGAGTGTAACCAACAGGAATTGCTGTTGGGTGTGATAGCACAACGATTTGTGCAGTAAACTCTTTTGCAACGGTTGGCGGGTTAGTAATATGACCTACAACGTCTCCTCTTGCGATGTCTTTCTTTTCAAGACCTCTGACGTTGAATCCAATGTTGTCTCCAGGAATTGCTTGTGGCAATTGCTCGTGGTGAGCTTCAACTGATTTAACTTCTCCAGTTTTGCCTGATGGCATTACAACAATTTTATCTCCTGGTTTTAGGATTCCTGTTTCAACTCTTCCAACAGGTACTGATCCAACTCCTTTGATGTTATAAACATCTTGGATTGGAAGCCTTAGTGGCTTGTCTGTTGGTAAAGATGGAGCTTTAAGATCATCTAATGTATCAACAAGTGTTTTGCCTTTATACCATGCCATTTTTCCTGTTGATTTTGCAACGTTTTCTCCTTCCCATGCTGAAATTGGTACATAATTAACCTGATCGTCTTTGTATCCAATTCCGGTCAAGAGCTTTTTCATCTCATTCTGAACAGCTTTGAATTTAGCTTCATCGTATGAAACTTCATCCATTTTGTTTATTGCTACAACAAGTTGTTTCAAACCCATTACCTGAGCTAAAAATGCGTGTTCTTTTGTTTGTGGCTGTGGTCCTTCTTTACAAGCAACAACCAAAACACCAGCGTCAGCCTGTGAGGTTCCTGTAATCATGTTTTTTACAAAGTCTCTGTGGCCTGGTGCATCAATTATAGTAAATTGATTCTTTTGAGCAATGAATTTTTTATAAGCAACGTCAATGGTTACTCCTCTTTCTCTTTCTTCCTTGAGGTTATCCATTGCGTACGCAAATGCAAATGTTCCTTTTCCTCTTGCTTCAGCTTCCTGCTTGAGTTTTCTGTACTCCTGCTCTGGTAAAGCCCCGGTATCATAAAGCAGTCTTCCGACTGTTGTTGACTTACCGTGGTCAACGTGTCCTATGAACACTAAATTAAGATGTGGTTTTTCTGCCATTATAATTCCTCCTTAAATAATCTAAAAATCCTAAAAACGCGTCAAACCCGCTTTTAAATGCTAAATACTACTAATAAAAAACATTTATAAAACAACCTTTTCTTTTCTCTTGGACAGAGAAAAGAAAAGCTTGACCAAAATAAAAGAGAACCTATTCATGGTTATTTGGCTGTATTTTCCCTTATTCTCTTGCTATTAGCAATATAACCATTAGAGCAATAAATATTATAAATATGAGGCGTATTTTTGGTGTTGCTGTATTTTTAATTTCAGCAGAATTAGTCCATGAAAAATGAAGCAGGTTTTACTTCAGGATCCATTCCTTTTCTCTTTCTTATTTCTTCAATAGTTGATTTTTGTAACTCACGTGGCAGTAACTCGTATCCTGCGTATTCAGCAGTCCAAAGAGCTCTTCCTTGAGTAGCCCCCCTGATGTTGCTTGAGAATCCGATTAGTTCTTTTACTGGGGCTTTTCCGATTATAATACTAGAATCTCCTTCAGTCCTCATTTCATTAATTTGAGTCCTTCTGGAGCCTAGTTCATTACTTACTGCGCCCAGGTAAGTTTCTGGAACTGTAATTGTAAGTTTTTGTTTTGGCTCATACAACACAGCATCTGCTGAAAGCATACAAGCATAGCATCCTCTTGTTACTGTTGGCAACATTTGCGCAGGTCCCCTGTGAATTGCATCTTCGTGTAATGTAGCGTCTTCAATTACAACTTTTACTCCAAAGCATTTTTCTTTTGCTAATGGTCCCTGATCCATTACATCAGTAAAACCCTGAATAACCAATTCTCTGATTTCGTGTAAAGCTTCAATTCCTCTTGTTGCATCAACTAAAACACAGTTGTTGTGTACTGCCCAGATTTTTTTGGATTCTTCTCTTCCAAAACCCATTTCCTGGAACATTGTAATCTTTTCTTTATCTTTTGGCTTAACTTTTCCATCAAAATGTGACTTGATAAGATTCTGTCTTGTTTCCTCATCAATTAATTCAACGTGCAATTTCAGCTTGTTGTGTTTGTTAGGGCTTTTTGCCTCAACTGTTGGTGAATCCTTTCCAATAGTTTCACGGTAAACAACAATTGGCTGTGAAACTGTAATTGGAATGTTGTGGTGTTTTTCAATTCTATATTGAGTAATTTCTAAGTGTAATTCCCCCATTCCTGAAAGTAAATGTTCGCCGGTCTCCTGATTGATTGTGGCTCTTATGTTAGGGTCTTCTTTGGTAATTTGTCTTATAGTTTCAATTAACTTTGGTAAATCTTTTGTGCTTTTTGCTTCAACTGAAATTGTTATTACTGGTTCTGCTTCACTCATAAAACTTTCGAATGGTTTTATTTCTTCTGAAGCAATTGTTTCTCCAGCATAAACTTCTTTCAAACCTACAAGTGCTACAATGTTTCCTGCAGGAACTTCATTAGCTTCAATAAAATCCGGGCCCATAAAAATCCCGACTTTCTGAATCTGGATTTCTTTTTTTCCGCCGACCAAATAAACTTTACTTCCTTTTTTTACTTTTCCTGAATAACATCTTCCTGTTGCAATATCTCCTGAATGTTTATCAACACTAACATCAGTAACCATCATTGAGAATGGACTATTTTCATTACAAGTAATCATTCCTTTTCCCATTTCGCTTTCCTTTTCCCCTTTCCAGATTATAGGCATCCTGTATTTTTGTGCCTCAATAGGATTTGGCAAATGAGTAATAACCATTTCAAGTACAGCGTCACTTAAATGACTTTTTTCAGCAAGTGATTTTTGATCTTCATTTTTTAAGTATTCGTAAACCTGTTTGAAATTAATTTTAGTAGCTTCCATTCTTGGAACTGATACTGCCCAGTTATTGTAAGCTGATCCAAAGCACACAGAACCATCCTGGACTTTTACAGTCCACTCGTTTTTGAATCCCAGAGGACAGTTTTTTGAAATTAAATTATTAACATTAGCAATAACTTTCACAAACTTTTCCTGCATCTGCTGTTCAGTAACCTGCAGTTCGTTAATAAGCCTGTCAACTTTGTTAATATACAAAACAGGTTTTACGTATTCTCTCAAAGCCTGCCTTATTACTGTTTCTGTCTGCGGCATTACTCCTTCAACAGCATCAACAACTAACACAACTCCGTCAACAGCTCTCATTGCTCTGATTACATCCCCTCCAAAGTCAACATGCCCCGGAGTATCAATAAGGTTGATTAAGTGCTCTGTGTCTTTGTACTTGTGTAATAGTGAAATGTTTGCAGCATTAATTGTTATTCCTCTTTCCTGTTCCTGATCCTCAGAATCCATTACAAGTTGCTTTCCAGCTAACTCTGAACTCATTAATCCTGATGCAGAAATAAGGTTATCTGTCATCGTGGTGTTGTGAACAACTATTGTTTCTGCTACAAAATTTTTTGTTTCTGGAACACTAAAATCATAAATTGTTTCCTCAAAACCATCTTTTATTCCAGAAACCTCGATAAAAGCTAATTGACTAACATCTATTGCGGAGTTAATCCCTTTTTCTTTTAGTTTTAAAACCATTTTTTGATAAGTGTTTCTTGTCGGTATATAAATTTCGTTTTCGTATTTGTAATAATGTTTGTCTATTTCATTTTTTGATAATTGTTTTCCTTCCCTTGATTCTTTAAATCCATTCATGGGTATTAGATCACATACCTGGCTTCCAACAATGGTTTTTTCCAGTTCTTTTGCTTTTTTCATTTTTTCCGGCAAAAAGAAACCAATATTTTTAACAAAGTTTGAGAATGATTCCCCGCTGATGGATATTGTATTGTCTTTTTCCTTTATTGCTACACATCCGAATCTGTTTAACAATAATGGCAGCTCATCAATCATTTGATTGCTGGCACTGCTAATTGTGATTGCTTTTCTGCCTGTTTCAACGCTTCCATCAGTATCGAAGTAGCCCTTTAAAAATTTGGTAACCAACTCAGATGGAGACTTTTGCAGGAATTTTGATATTTTTACGTTGTGTGATTTTTTCTTTAAAGGATAATCAAACAGTGCTTTTAGAATGTTTGTTAATGTTTTACTCACGCCTATTTCCGGTGTTTTTCCTTCATAGTTTCTGTTGTGTGTTTTTAATCCAAATTCTTTGCATATTCTTTTGAATTCTTTTCCGAGTAAAGGTTTCCCGACAACAAATTTGCTTTCAGTTCCGTCCCCTATCATTAATCCCGCTAAATAAAATAATTCTTTATAGTTTGGTTCCCATTTTAAGTAATCGCTTCTTCTTGTTGCAATTCCACCAATCCAATTAACAATCGCTTCTTCTTCAAACTCAAAGTAATTAGATATTCCGAATAAATCAGTTAGTTGATATTTCCCGTTCCAAATACAATGATAGAATGATTTTTCTTTTAGGTTAGTTTTAATGTTTTTATAAATTTTATCAATTCCTTCTTCTAAAATTTTGTTTTTTAAATTTTCAGAAGAGTCTTTTTTTAACTTTGCATAAAAATTGTTTTTTGAAAGTATTTTTAGTAATTCCAGTGAAACATCCATTTCAGCTATTGTTTTTGTTTCTCTTGCCGTAACAATTCTTTGTCCTTTTTGTATTTCCTCTGCTTTCAAATAAGATAATTCTTTTCCATCAAAAGTAAGGAACTTGTGTTCTGGTGTTGTGGAAATACTAGATCCGTTTCTTAGGGTAATTTCTTTTGTGTTTCCGCCCTTTAGTTTCCATGCATGGGAAATTTTTTTTGTGACTATTTTACCTGTTTTTGTATCTACAGAAAAAACTTTGATGTCTTTATTTAAAGCGTAAACAATTTCCGAATTGTTTTCTTTTACTTTTTCACCATAAAGAGAAGAGTCATTAAATAATTCTCTTGCGGTTATAAAATTCCCGTTTTCTAATTGTATTCTAGTGTCCGGGGCAACACATTTACCATGGTCAATGTGGGCAACAATCCCGATGTTTCGGATGTTTTCTCTTTTGTTCATCAGCTGTGCAGCTAATTTTACAATATCTTCTTTTTTTACCATGTTGAATCAAACCTAGTTATCTGGATGCTTTAGCAATTCTCTCTACTTCATCTCTTCTTCTTACGCCAAAGCTTGCATTATCTTCATTTGCTGCTGCTATAAGCTCGTTAGCAAGCGCTTCTGAAGCATCAACTTTGTTTTTGAATGAACTTGAAAAAGTTGCTAAAGCTAAATTTTTTAGAGCTTCGTCCACTTTTTTTAGGGGTGCAACATCAACAGAAATCGTATAAGAAACCCCGCCTTTTTTTAGTCTTGTAGTGTCTTCTCTTGGGCCCGTGTTCTGAATTGCTTCAATCAATACTTGAATCGGGTTTTTTCCTGTTTTCTTTTCAACTAATTCAAAAGCATCCTCTACAATGTGCATTACGTGGATTTTTTTCCCGCATACATATCTTCCTCTTACATATTTTCCAGACAATTTTCTTTTTCCCTGTCCTGACCTCATCAGCTTGTTGATGAGTCTTTCAACAATGTTTACTTTTGCTTTATCAAATCTTTTTCTTGTTCCTTTCCCGAAAGTGTGCGGAATTTTTTTTGATTCAAGACTTACAGTGTTCATTAAACTTGGGTCATTAATCCTGACTTCTGCAGAATCCCATTTTCCGAAAATAAGCATTTTTGTATCTTTAATTTCTGTCAATTCAATTACCTCTTAATCTTCTCTTTCTTTCCTGTTCTAAGCATTTCCATTGAAATTCCATTAACATGAGTAACTCTATATTTTACTCCCCAAAGGTCTCCTTTTGGGCCTCCCTGAGCTCCTCCGATTCCTTCAATAGTAACCTCGTCGTGTTCATCAATAAATTTAATTGCTCCGTCCTTTGGCGCTAAAGCAGTTACTTGTTTTCCATTTTTGATTAACTGTACTCTTACACATTTTCTGATTCCTGAGTTTGGTTGTTTTGCAGTTACTCCTCTTTTTTCAATTACAATCCCTCTTGCCTGAGGCGCAGCTTCAAGTAAGTCTTCTTTTTTATCCATTCCCATTTTCATCTTTATTTTTCTCTGGTGCTTTCTATCCTTTTTTCTCCATTTTCTCCTCTTTTTTTCGAGGGATTTTGCTGCAAATTCTCCTTCTGCCATAAACATCAACCTTTTTTTTATCTGATTCTTACTTCTTCAACGCCGCTTGCGATCGGCACCCTTACGGGCACATGCGGTACCGCGTCCACCTCACTTTGTTCGGTAGGACTTAGTTCCTTGTTCGCAAACTTTTTCTAATAATTCTTTTCATCACCTAATTCTTACTTCTTCAATATTATAATTTCTTTTTGCTAATTCTTTTATCTTGTTCAATCTCCCTAAATTTTGTAATATTACACTTTTGTTTGCATTATCTGTTTTTACTATTGCAATATTTCTTTTATTCATTTTTTTTATTTTTACCCCTTCAACACTCGCCTTGTAAAAGGCTTTGCTGAAGAACTCTTTCGGATTGGAAGAATACTCATAAAGCTCAATATTTTTTCCAAGTTGTTTTTTTACTTTTTCTATTGTGGAACCATTCTTTCCGATTGCCTTTCTCATACCTTCATTAGGAACAAGATACACAATCGTATTTTCTTCCACGAAGCAGTCTTTAGCGCTTACTTTTGCTATTGAATCCAATGCATTGATGAGTCTTATTTCGTCAAATCCGATTTTCAAATAATATCACTGTTTTGCTATCTCAAGTACTTTGCTCTTACCCTGATCTTGTATGACCATAGTACTGATTGTGAATGGTTTTCCGCAAACACCGCCCAATTCAAGGCCGCTTCCATCAAAAATGTAATGGGGTGTATTGCCAATTTCAGCAAAAGAAACGAGTTTTTCCTTTACTAGTTTTGGAGCATTGTTTGCTATAATAATTAACCTTCCAGAACCGTTTTTAAGGCTTTTCTCTGAGTTTTTTGTGCCAAAAATTACTTTTCCCGTGTCTACTGCACGCCTTATTTCTTTTAAAACATCAACTTTAGCCATTTGCTTTCATTCTCCTTATTTTTTCATTACAAGAGTTACCCTGCCTGTTCCAACCTTAATAGGCTGACCAACTATAATGTTTTCAACAACACCTTCAAGAGTTTCTATTTCTCCCTTGAATGCTGCGTCTAACAAGTGTTTTACTGTTTCCTCAAATGCTGCTCTTGCGAAAGGACTTGCTTTTCCTCTTGTGATTCCTGTTCTTACAATTCCTCTGATTTCTCCGTCAAAGCACATTGAATCAGCTAATAGCATTATATGTCTTATGTCAACTGCAATACTATTATCCTTCAGAACTCCAGATAATTCATTTACAATCGCCATTCTTCCTGCTTCAATTCCCAATACTTTGCTGATTTCTTTAATGTCATTAGTGGTTGTTTTTGAACCATTAATTTCCGGCAGTTTCACAATTGCTTTTAAGTTAGTGCCTCTGGTTTTAATGACTTTCTCGTTGTTCTCATCTATAAGAATAACTTTTTCAATTCCTCTGATTCCCTGAATCCTTGTTGATTTCAGTTTGTTCATGGTTCTTCTGATTTTTAAAAGTGCTTCATTTTTGAAAATAAAATCAAGCAAATACTTGTCTTTTCTTTTCCCCTCCATCTTTATGTGCTTATTGATTTTTGCAACAAGCTCATCAATATCAACATTTCTTGATTCGATTGCTTCCTTATCAAGTTCAATTGTAACTTTTCCCTTGAATAAATCTTCATGAATTTTAATAACATCATCAATTCTTACATCAATTAATGTTTTTGCAAAAGCATCAAGTTTTTTCTCATCTTTATTTAATTCTTCATCATCGATGTAAATTGTCATTATAGGATATTTAGCTTTTAATCTCCCGTCAACAATTTCTTCAACCCTCTGGATTCCTGATCCAACACTTACTTCTGCAGAACCCGCATAGTGTTTTGTTCTAAGTGTCAATTGTGTTCCTGGTTCCCCAAGACTTTGTGCAGTAATAATTCCTACTGCTTCTCCAGGTTCAACCATGCTTTTTTCATATCTTTCTTTAACTTGTGAAAATAGTTTTTCTTTTTCCTTGTCATTAATTTTTAATTCATTAGCGACTGTTTCAAAATCCATTAATACTTTTTTAGGAATTCCTTCTGTTTCAAAAAGATCTCCTTGTACAAATACTCTTTCAACTTCCACTACTTCTTTTTTGGTTGTTTTTTTTGGTTTCTTAACTGTTTTAGTGGTTTTTTTAGCTGTGGGTTTTGCCTTTTCACTCTTATCTTTGGTTGTGGTCTTTTTCATAGTTTTCTTAACCCCAGCACCCTTACGGGTACCTTCGGCGGGACTCCTTTTGGTCGCTGCTTTTTTTGTTTCTTTCTTTTCTTTTTTCTTGGTTTCTTTTTTTGCAACCATAAAAATCACTTACTCCTCATTTTTTCGAGTTCCCTCTGAACTGAAATGCTTCTTCCCTTGAATGTTTTCTCCGGGAATATTCCGTCTTCACCATACTTGTACTGTATAATGTTCTTGTTAGCCGTCCTTACAGTTGAATCATTGTTAACAACAAGATCTTTCAGACTGTTTGCAAGTCTTCTGTATAAGTAACCAGAAACTTTTGTGGATACTCCTGTGTCTACTTCTCCTTGTCTTCCGCCCATTGCGTGGTAAAAGAATTCAAAGCTTGTCATTCCTTCCATAAAGTTGTGGTAAATAAATCCGCCTGCGTCAATTCCTACATCGTTCTTATGGTTTAAAGCAATTAATCTGTTGGCGAATCCTCTTTTTGGTCTTCCTTCTCTTACAGAAGCCTGTCCCCACATTCCTGAGAGGTTTACAAGGTTGATTATGTTTCCTCTGGAACCTGAAAGTATCATCACATTGCTATCGTACTCTGGTTCATCTATCAGGACACTGTCAACAATTTCTTTTTTGATTTGTTTTTCAAGTTTCCCTTTTGCTTCAGAAGCAGTTCTCATCATGCTAACTTCGAAACTCTCTTTTAGTGTTCTTCCCGGGATAAGTTCTAATGTTCCTTTTTCGTATTTCTTCACGTGTTCTTTTGCAATTTCAGCCATTTCTTCAACAGCTTTTTCTCTGATTTTCAGAACCTTTTGAGTTGGCTTGTATTCTTCTAAACTATTTGTCATTCCAACTTCAGTTATTAAAGTTGCAACCATTTTTGAAAGTGAATCATAAAAGTTTGTGATTACTTCAGGAGGATAATCCCTTGCTAAAGCATCAACAAGTTTTCCTCTTCCTTCTCCAAGGCTCATTGAGTCAATTACTCCTGATTTCAAAATGCCGTTTTCAATCTTAACAATAAGATCGTTCTTGTAAAGGTCCTTCAGCAAAGGGTGATTCTTATCAAGATCAGTTATAATTCCCATGAACTTGCTTTTGTATTCCATGTTAAGGTTTTTTGGAAGTAACTGTGAGAAAATAAGTTTTCCTGAATACTTGTCCTTACCAACATCCGGTTTTGGAATATCCTTTAAGCCCATAATCTGGAAAAATCTGAATGCCCTGTCTTTATTGAAAACGGTTTGTTTCATTGTTAAAATGAAACTTGCTGAAACACCATCCTCATCCAGGATAATTACTGGTCCACCGTGTCTTGGTGAAATAATTTGTTTTTGTACAATCATTAGTTCTATTGCTTCTGAAATTCCTTCAGGAGTCTGTGGAACGTGCATGTTCATTTCGTCTCCATCAAAGTCTGCGTTGTATGGTTTACAAACAATAGGGTTCATCCTGAAAGTCTTGTCATCCATTATTCTTGCCCTGTGTGCCATCATTGATAATCTGTGCAGTGAAGGCTGCCTGTTAAACAAAACAATATCTCCGTTTCTGAGTTTTCTGTCTAACCTGTAACCAACATCAAGTTCTTCATTAATCAGATCTATGTTTGTTTCAGCAACTTTTCTTCTCATCCCATCAGGTCTTGAAACATAAATTGCTCTTCCATCTTTAATCATTTTTTTAGCTTCAACAATGTTGTTTTTTGTTACAATTTCAGGAACTGTCATTGTTTCTGCAATTTCGCTTGGAACACCAAGTTCGTTAATTGAAAGCATTGGGTCAGGAGTAATAATAGACCTAGCCGCAAAATTAACTCTTTTTCCTGTTAAATTATATCTGAATCTTCCTTTCTTTCCCTGTAACCTTTGAACAAGTGTTCTTAGTGCACGTCCTGATCTGTGCTTTGCCGGCGGAACTCCCGCAGTGTTGTTATTGAAATAAGTTGTAACATGGTATTGTAACAAATCCCAAAGATCCTCAATAATAAGCTGAGGCGCTCCCGCATCAATGTTATCTTTTAATCTTATATTGATTCTGATAATATCTACAAGTTTGTGTGTTAAATCATCTTCACTTTTGATTCCTGATTCAAGTGTAATGCTTGGTCTCAAGTTTATTGGCGGAACCTGCAGAACAGTCATGATGAACCATTCAGGTCTTAAATCATTAAAGCCGTAACCAAAGAATTCAACATCTTTATCAGGAATTTTTTCCATCCATTCTCTGATTTCAGTAGGGTATATTCTATCTTTTTCCAAGTAAAAGTTGGTTGGTTTATCAAGGGTCACCAAGCCTCTTTCAACATTACAATGAGGGCACTTTTTTACCTTCTTGGTTCTTGTCAGGATTTTTTTCCCAATATCCATTGAGTCATCATCTATAAATGGCCTTAATTGTTCAAGTTTTTCTTCAGGAATAACTATTCTTCCACAATTCTGGCAGCTTGCCTGCATTAATATTTCCAGTTTTTTTCCAAATTCACTGTGAATAATTGGTCTTACAACTTCTATGTGTCCAAAGTGACCTGGGCATTTTTTCATTGTGTTTCCGCAGGTCTTACATCTCAAACCTGGGTTTATAACACCTAAATGATTATCCATTAATCCGCCTTCCATTGGGAAGCCATCTTTGTCATAAGTTTCAGGGCTTTTGATGTCTATTGCTGACATTTTCCTGATCATTTCAGGGCTCATAATGCTAAATTCAATTGATTTGATTCTTTTTGTCATCATTACGCGGTCACCTCCGCGTGTGAGGTGTGCACTTCGCTTGGGCTCAGTAGCACTGGCTCACATCCGTTCGCAAAATCATTTTTCATACAATCACACCTTGTCATCCAATATAAGTTTTGGGTATACTCCCAGTGCTTTTAATTCATCTAATAATAATTTGAAACCGTAACTCATCTCAACAGGATAAATCTTAGAATCATTTACTTCAAGAACTCTTTTTGTTTTTCTTAACTGATCCTCAAATCCAATTACTCCTGCGGTTTCTGAAACCCACATTGTTACTTTGTCAGAATCATCAATGAACTTTTCCTGCAATAACATTGCAGCTCCATGTCCTACTAATGTTTCACCTTCCATCTCTCCAAACCTTAATCCGCCTTCTTTTTCTTTTCCTTCAGTTGGTTGTCTGGTTAATATCTGTACCGGGCCTCTTGCTCTTCCCTGTATTTTGTGTGCAGTCATGTGGAATAGTCTCCTGTATGAAACCATTCCTGTAAAAATTTCTCCGTGCATTCTTTGTCCGGTTGTTCCGTCGTAGAAAACTTCTTTTCCGTTTTTCTTGAATCCTGAGGTCTCAAGCATTTTTTCAATTTCATCCTCATTAACTCCTCCAAATGGAGTTCCGTCTATTTGTTTTCCTTTTATTGCTGCTGCTTTTCCGGCAAGCATTTCTAGTAAGTGTCCAATAGTCATCCTTGATGGGATTGAGTGAGGGTTCAAAATTAAATCAGGTTTAATTCCGTCTGGAGTAAATGGCATGTCTTCCTCAGGAACAATTAATCCAACAACCCCTTTCTGGCCGTGTCTTGAACTGAACTTATCTCCTAATGCAGGAATCCTTTCACTTCTGATTTTAATTTTAACAAGTTTATTTCCTGAGTCAGCTTCTGTAACAAATATTTTTTCAACATGACCTGCTTTTCCTTTTCTGATTGTAATGCTTGCTTCTCTTCTTTTTTCCTGAACAACACCAAATTCGTTAATCTCTTCTAAGAATCTTGGTGGTGAGGTTTTTCCTATAATAACATCACTTTCGGTTACGTAAGATTCAAGCTGGATTAAACCATCTTCTCCAAGTTTTTTGTAATAATCCTCTCCTAAGTGTCCTACGGTGTCCTCAGGGGGTATTTCAAACTTGTCAATCTGTCCACCAGGATATCTGTTTTCTGAACTTTCGTAAGTTCTGTAGTAACTGCTTCTTCCCAGACCTCTGTCGATAGCTCCTTTGTTTAGGATAACAGCATCCAGAATATTGAATCCATAGTACGGCATTATCGCTACTACGAAATTCTGGATTTGTGGTCTTTCATTCAAACCAATCATATCCATTGTTTTTGTTTTTACAAGTGACTTTTGCGGGTAATGAAGTAAATATCCTTCTGTATCTGTTCTTAATTTGTAATTGGCTGCACCAAATCCCTGGGCTTGTTTAAACATTTTTGCACCGTGTAATGCTTTTCCAGCCATGTTGTGTTCCAAGTATGGAATCATTGAACTCACAATACTCAGAATTACAGCTCCGTCAATTTCCAAATGAGTGTGTTCTTTAGTTAACTGATCTTCAGTTGCAGCAATTAGTGCGTTTTCTTCTTCCTCTGAATCAAGGTATTCTATGTAACCTTGTTCAACGACATCATTCCAAATAAGCTTCCTTTCATGGACCTGTTTAACAATGTCCTCTGTGATTGTTGGTTTTCCGTTTTCAACAACAAGCAGTGGCCTTTGTACACGTCCGGCATCTGTGTTGATGTAAACTTCATTGGTGTCTTCGTGGAATGCAACATTAACCTGTTCTGAAATTTTTGATTCTCTTCTTCTTGCAATTATTTCTTTTGTAAGTTTTATAGGGTCAGGGTGGAATCCGATTAGTCTTCCGTTAATGTAAACTTTTGCTTTTTTTGCTTCGCTAACCATATGCGGAGACCTCCGCATTCAGAGGTGTGCACCTGCGGTAGCACCTATTAAAATTCATTTAAGTTTCACTCCCATGTCGTTCAATAATTTTTCAACTGGGTCTTCTTCAGTTTCAGTTGTTACTTCTGCAAGCATTGCCAAATTTTTTACCAAACCACATTGTGGTCCGTCAGGAGTTTCTACAGGGCATAGTCTTCCCCAGTGGGTTCCGTGAACGTCCCTTGCTTCATAAAGTTCTCTGTTTTTGTCAAGCGGGCTCTTAACTTTTCTCAGGTCAGTTAATGGAGATAAATAATTAACTCTGTCCATGAACTTTGAAACCCCAGTAGCCCTGCCAATCCAGTTTCCTGTACTCATAGCAAACCTGATTCTTTCTGATACTGCGCCCGGCCTTACAATAGTTGAAATGTTAAGTTTTCTTCTTCTTGTAACAGTTCTGTCAATCTGGAATTTCAAATCTTTAATGAAATATTTGAACGAGTACCTGAATAAGTGTTCCATTAATTTTCCTGACAATTCCAGTCTTTTGTTAGCATAATGGTCCTTATCATCTTCTTCCCTTAAATCATAAGCTCTTTCAATTGCCTTAGTTGCCATCATAACCAAGTAATATGCTTTAGCAAGCCTGTCTTTTGAATCCTGTCCAATGTGCGGTAACAGGAAAGCATCTATTACTTCCTGTGCTCTTCTAAGCCTGTACTCTTCCACCTGCCCTGGTGCGACAAATTTCCCGATTTTGTCAAGAGCTTCTTTTTCAGATTTTACTAATAAATTTTCATTATTAATCAGAACATCATTTTGTACTTCCATTTCATCAACAAAAGCATCCTTAATTGACTGTGATGTTTTGATTCCGAGTGCTTTCAGTAAAACAAATAGTTTTAATTTTCTTGGTGAAGCCGGGAAGGTAACATGCAGGAGTCCATCTGGGCTTCTTAAGATTCTTACTCTTCCTTTGAAAGCGCCTTTAGTTGAGATAACTTCTGCAACAATTTTATCTGTCTGTTCTGAAACAATAACTCTGTCAGAAGCTAAAACTTCCTGAGTCATCAAAGCTTTTTCAGAACCATTTACAATGAAGTAACCTCCAAAGTCCATTGGGTCTTCTTTTAATTCAATTAGTTCTTCTTTGGTTTTTCCGTTCAACCAGCAAAGATGACTTTTAAGCATTACGGGTAATTCGCCGATGTAAGTATCTTTCCGATCATGCTCAACATCTCTTCTCAGAAGTTTCATGGTTAAGTTAATAGGGCTTGAGTAGGTTCTGTTTCTCAGCCTTGCTTCTATTGGGTAGAATTCGTTTCTGGGTGAACCGTCAGCTTCAACAATTCTTGGTTTTAAAATACTAATCTTGTCAAACTCAACTTTTACTTCCTCAATCTTAGGAACAACTTCTTTGTTTTCAGCAACAATTTCCGGAAGTTTCTTTTTAACAAACTGGTTGAAAGAATCAATTTCCATCTGGGCAATATTTCTGTCTCTGAAATAAGAATTGATTAGGGTCCAGCCGTTAATAGCCATTAAACAACCACCTCGCCGTTTTCCCACTTCGTGGACTTCGCGACCGGCGGCACCGAAGCACACTGCTTCGCAGTGGGCGTGCTCGCTTCGCTCGCAAAATAATTGCCGATTATACAACCACCCTGTAGTAAACGCTTATGCCTGCGGTTTGGCTTGATCTTGTTATTTTAATGAAGTCTCCTTTTTTACCGCCAATTTCTTCTACTGCGGGATCGTCTTTCAGAAGTTGCGGGAATTGGTCAGCAGTAGAACCGAATTTTTTAAGTATTTCTTCAACTTTTTCCTCAGGCACGATTTCGTGTTTAGGAACTAAAAAATGATTGCCAACTTTCTCCAAACCAGACTTTTCCAAACCCAAATGAACCAAACTCCAAACTAATTCCTCTTCTAAGCGGGCAAAAACACGTGTATCGGGATAAAACACGCAAAAATCATGAAAATTTAAGCTGCCAAACACCTAGAAAAATCGATAAACCCAAAGATTACTACTAATCTATCATAGAAAGGAATTTAAAGCTTACATTAAAAATGAGGAAATCGGGATAACTTTTAATAAAGTATGCTATATTTTTGATGCATGGTTCTAGAAGGATTTGCAGGAGGGACTTATTTTGGCTCCAGTGTTATCCAATACGCTATGTTTGCAGGTATAGTATTAGGAGCTACAATTCTGACTAAAATCCTTTATTTTTTTATTAAAAAGTACGGTACTATTTTAACATCCAAAACCAAGAACGAATTTGATGACCTTATTATTGAGGCTATTGACAAGCCAATGACGTTTATTGGTTTTATTATTGGTTTGGGTGTTGGTTATCAGTTCTTAACTCCTGATGCTCCTTTTATTGTTGATAATTTTTCCAAGGCAATAGAAGCCCTATTAATCCTTGATTTAATCTGGCTTGCTTTGAAACTGATTGATGGTTTTATTGCACATATAGTAATTCCGCTTTCATCAAAAACAGAATCAAAGTTAGATGATCAGTTAATCCCGATTTTAAAGAAAATCGCAAAAGCATCAGTTGTCTTAATGGGCGGAGTAATAATTCTTTCAAATTTCGGCATAGATGTTCTGCCATTAATCGCTGGTTTAGGTATTGGTGGATTAGCTGTTGCTTTTGCTGCTCAGAAAACAGTGGAAGATATGTTCGGCGGGATAAGCATTTTTACTTCAAAACATTTCGTTGTTGGAGACGCGGTAAAAATTGGTTCTGTTGAGGGAACTGTTGAAGCAGTCGGAATCAGAAACACAAGAATCACCGATTGGGACGGAAGAGCAAACATAATGCCTAACTCTAAAGTTGTTGGAGATAACGTCCTGAACATTTCTTCAGAACCAACAAAAAGAGTTTCAATGACTTTAGGATTAACTTATGGTACTTCTTATGCAAAAATGCAGGAAGCAATGAAAATCCTGAAAGATATTGTGAACAAGCACAAGGACTGTGAAAAAGACCCAAGAGCAATTTTCAAAGAATATGCTGATTCTTCTCTGAATCTATGGTTTGTTTATTTCATAAAAAACAAGGACAGAAAATTTGATGTTATAAGCGAAATAAACATGGAAATCAAAAAGCAGTTTGAGAAAGCAGGGCTGAACTTCGCATTCCCATCACAATCAGTGTATGTTGAAACAATGCCTAAAGTAAAAAAATAATAGTAAAAACTTTAATTACTCAAATTTGGTATGCAACCCATTTTTAAGTAATTCTCATAAAATTCTTGTATGAAGGAAGAAAACTTTGCCTTAGCTTTATTGCTCGCGAAAAAAACGGATTTATTCAATACTGCGTTTGTTTCTACTTCTTCTCTTGCAGAACTAACTGGGTTTTCACAGCAATCAATTTCCAGAAAACTAAGAGAACTTGAAAATGCTGGGCTGATAGAAAGGAAGGTTTCCAATTCAGGCATAGAAGTTTCATTCACTGAAAAAGGAAGAAAAGAATTAGAATCATTTTACTTGGAACTTAAAGAACTTTTTTCAAAAAAAAGTAATTCACTAAAAGGAAAAATAGTACAAGGAATCGGAGAAGGGTCTTATTACACTTCGCTTCCGCAGTACAAAAAAAAGTTTAAGGAACTTTTTGGTTTTGAACCATTTCCCGGAACACTTAACCTCATGGTTGATATTGAAAAAAAGAAATCTTTCTTTTCAGGAAAACCAAAAATAATTGCAGAATTCAAAACCAAATCAAGAAGCTTTGGAGGCATTGATTGTTGGCCATGTAAACTTAACAAAAAAGCAGAAGCAATAATAGTTCTTCCTCACAGAACAAATCACCCAGAAACTATTGTGGAATTAGTTGCACCTTATAATTTAAGAAAAAAACTAAACCTGAAAGACGGTTCAACAGTAGAGGTGAGCTTAGAATGACTAGTGAAATAATGAAAACCAAAATAGCAGTTGTAGATACAATGTTCGCGCGTGGTGACCTGGGAAAAATAGCTATTGAAATAATGGAAAAAAATGCAAAAGAAAACAATTGGGAAATTGAAATAATGAGAAAAACAGCCCCCGGAGTGAAAGATATTCCTGTTGCATTGTTACAGTTGCTTGAACAAGGTTGTCAGGCAGGAATTGTTCTTGGAATGCCTGGTTCTGCTAAAGTTGACAAGACCTGTGCACATGAAGCCTCGCTAGGAATTCAGGAAGTACAGTTAATGACTCGTAAAACAGTGCTTGAAGTTTTTGTGCATGAAGATGAAGGTAAAGATGATGCTGAACTTGCAGAGGTAATGCATAATCGAGCTTCCAAACATGCATTGAACTTGTTGTGGATGATTTTCAAGCCGGAAGAACTTGAAAAACGTGCTGGTTCTGGTGAAAGGCAAGGCAGAGAAAACGCTAAATCAGTGGGGCTGTAAAAACCCCTTTTTCTTTCTCTTTGAAAGAGAAAGAAAAATCGGTACCAAAAAGAAAGAGAACAAAAAAAGAAAAAAGAGAATGAGGAGTTGTAAAAATGAACATTGGAATTGTAGTAGCTGACTTTCATAAAGAGCTTTCAGAAGAAATGTTAAATCATGCGAAAAGAACTGCTAAAGAAAATAATTTAAATATAGTTGAGATTGTGAAAGTTACTGGTGCTTATGATGTTCCTTTGCCTTTACAAAGAATGCTTGCAAATCCAGCCATTAACGGAGCAGTGGTTTTAGGGGCTGTTGTTCAGGGCGAAACAAGTCATGATGAAGTAGTTGCCTTTACTTCTGCTGAAAAAATAACAGAACTTTCTTTGAAATATGATAAACCTGTTGGATATGGTATTTCAGGCCCAAGAATGACCCTAGAACAGGCCAATGCCAGAGCCCAAGAATTTTCTGTAAGAGCAGTTGAGGCAGTTGCAAGAGTTCTTTGATGTCTTATGAATCCGAATAAATTAATTTCTGAAATTACTTTGCTGAAAAATAATTCTATTGGTGAAAAAGTTAATTCCCGTTATTCTGAGTTTCAGGAATTTAAAAACAAAAGTGAAGAAGATTGGTTTTCTGAATTGTGCTTTTGTCTTCTTACTGCTAATACCAGTGCTGAGATGGGAATCAGAATTCAGAATGCTTTGGGTTTTGATGGTTTTTACAACTTGCCTGAAAAAAAGTTAGTGCAAAAATTGAAAGAACTGAAGTATCGTTTTTACAATAGAAGGGCCGGGTTTATTTGTGAGGCAAGAAAATATTTTGGGATTAAGGAAAAATTAAATGAATTTGAAAATGATCGTTTTGCCAGAGAATATTTAGCTGAAAATATTAAAGGTTTTGGTTTCAAAGAAGCATCTCATTTTTTAAGAAATACAGGGAGCACTAATGTAGCAATTTTGGATAAGCACGTCATTAATGTTTTGGATGAAAATTCCATTATATCAGAAAAACCAAAAATCATGAATAAAAAAAATTATTTAAAAATAGAAAACAAATTAGATTCTTTTGCAAAAAAAGTTAATCTGAACCATTCAAAACTGGATTTGTATTTGTGGTATATGAAAACAGGTAAAGTATTGAAGTAATTGAGATTTATTGACACCCAATTCCTGCTACACATGAATTAGTTTTTGAGTTCCAGTAACAATTTATTGGTTCAAAGTGATATTCAGCATTATAAGAATTTTCTGAACAAGTATTGATATTAAATTGAGAGCAATACTCATATGCATCTTCAACACCGCAACCATCAGGAGTTACACTTTTTTCTATACATCCACTAATTATTATTGTTAAAAAAATTATGAGAATCATTAATTTCATATTTTATAATTAGTTTTAACTATTATTAATTAGTTTGTTTTTTGTTAGTTTTATTTTCCCTTTAATCTTCTTGATTCTATAAAGTATTCCCATGCGTTGTTAAAATCTTTTTCCTGAACTTCAGGCCAGTATTTAGGAATATGATAATACTCTGAGTAAGTGCTCTGCCATAAAAGAAAACCGCTTTTTGCCTCCCTTCGTGCTTCTTCTTCTCCTGTTCTTATCACAAAATCACATTCGTTTTTCACACCTAAGTGTTTTGAAATATCTTTCTCATTCAAACCGAATAAAAGATTCTTCACTCTGTTCATTGGACTGCTTACTGATTTTAGAATTTCTGACTGTCCAGTATAACCAATTAATATGTTCAGCATTTTGTTTCCGTAATATTTTGTTTCACTTTTCAGTTCTTTACATACAGCTATAATGTTTCTTGGAACGTTTTCTGTACTGGTTGAAATAAGATTAACATTCACTTTATTGTCGTGTATTGCTTTGGATCCTATTAATTCAGATAGTCCTTTGTAATATATTTCATATAAATTTGAGAGTTCTTTTGGGTTTCTTTTGAAGTTTTCTTCGCTTAAACCATAAACGCTTATTTCGTTTATTGCTGGGTTTTTGATTGCCCAATTGACAAACAATTCCATTGATTTAGCTCCCTTTTTGTGCCCCTTGCTTGGGAGTAAACCATTTTTATTTGCCCATCGCCTGTTGCCGTCAGGAATAACCCCGACATGATAACCAGAACTTTGCATGTTTATATTAGTGAATATAACCATTAAAAAGAAAACTACCAACCATAGGATTTGGCTTGAGAGTATGCCAATGCTTTCATTGCAGGTATAAAATTTTTGGTTAGAATATTGGGTTTTTTCAGTATTATTTTTAGTCCGAATTTGATTTTTGCGATTGAATCAAATTCATCAAAGTTCCTTGGGAATTCTTTTGCGATAATATTAAGTTCCTCATCAGTAAAACCATAAATTGCTTTTTTTCCTTTCACGAGTTTTTCATAAGCAGGAAATTCATTTTTCCACCTGCTCTGGTAATTTGAAAACATTTCTTTTGAAAAATCATTTTTATCAACAGCTTCCTTTGCAACTTTAGCAGCCATCTGACCGCTTTTCAAACCTAAGTGAGAACCTCCTTCAAACAATGGGCTTGTGAAACCCGCGGCATCTCCTATTAACATTAATCCTTCGCTGTAAGTATTTTTTACAGGCCCTGAAGCAGGAATCAAACCACCAAAAGTTTTTATCTTAACTTTTTTATCCCACTTCATTATCTTAACAAATTCTTCATTGTATTCTCTTGCTTTGTTTCTTTCAGTTGTAACCAAACCTACATTAGCTCGTGTTCTGCTTTTTGGAATCATCCAAAGATAACCTTCAGGCGCTAACTTTGGCCAGAGGTAAAAATCTAAATAACCATCTCTCGGAATATCTTTCAGTTCATACTGTATCCCAATAACAGATTCAAACCTTTCATTTAATTTTAGCAACCTTGATGTTACTGAAGCAACTCCGGAGGCATCAATAACAATTTTTGAACTAATGTTTCCTTTGCTGGTTTGCAGTTCCCACAAATTATTTTTTCTTTCCATGTTTTGAAGTTTTGTTCCGAGTTTTATTTCTGCTCCTTTATTTTTTGCTTCTTCACTTAACCATTGTTCAAACTTTTCCTTTTCAAGGACATACCCTTCTTCGTTAAAAACAGAATTTGTTCCATCAGGAAAAATAATCCTTACTCCTTTTACGTGTTCAGATATAACACTTTCAGGAAGTTTAATTCCTATATTTTCTACCGCGTATTTACTCAGGCATTCCCCGCAATGTACTGGTTCACCTATAACTTCATGTTCTTCAATTACAAGAGTTTTCAGTTTGTTCCTTGCGCAGTGTATTGCTGCTGATCCTCCTGCAGGACCCGCCCCAATAATCACAATATCATAAATACTCATGTTTTTCACTCTAATAAGGTAGAAATTAATACTTATAAATCATAGTGGGGGTTAATCGGCGTTCTATAAGTTTTAAAATCTTGAAAGATGATAAAGTATAAGTGTTAATATGGAATTACCAAAAGTAAGCCCCAAAGTAAAGGCAATTAAAGCAAAATTGGCTTCTGCAAAACTACTCGGGATAGTTGTAAAAAACTCTTTACAATTCAAACTCAGAAGAAAAGCTCTACGACGTTTTAAAGCAACAGAATTTGACACTATTGTTGTCGATATGGATGGTACGCTTTACAAGAGCGATGCAAACCTGGAAGCCTTGAAAGTTGTTTATCCTGAATCTGAAAATGGGTTAGTAAAAGGCGAGGAACTTTACGATTCTATTCTTTCAAAAATAGCTTCCGGAACGTATAGTGTTGAACAAGCTATTGTTGAGGGAAATAAACTTTTGATGAAAAAAAACATGAAAAAGAAGGATTTTTCAAAAGTACTTGATAAAATAAAGTCCGGGATAAGAAAACCTTTGGTGAGGTCTCTTAAGAAAATGAAAAAATCAGGAAAAACAATTGTGTTAGCAACACTTTCATCAAAAGAATTCGGCGAACTTCTGAATTCTTATCTGAAAAAAGAATTTGATTTTTCTTTTGATTTAATTGTAGGCACACAACTTAAGTATGATGTTCAGGGAAAAATTATCGGAGTTAAAAGCATGGTAAGTACAAAAGACACAGTATACAAAAAAATCTATGTTAAATCAAAACTCTCAGCTATTCGTGCTGCTCTAGAAGAACAAGGAAAAGAACTGAATTTAAAAAAATCAATCCTTATTACTGACAGTTATTCTGATATTGACCTTGCAAAAATGTTTGTAACTGTTTTAATACAACCAACAAGATCAACCACTCCGCAAAAAGTTTCCCAAAGATTAAAATTAGCTGATTATATTTTCCCTGAAAAATATTTGCAGACTAATTTAGAATCACTTATTCTAGGTCCAGAAATAGAGTAACTAAAATTCAATTTTTTCCAGTTCTACACCGGCTTCTTTCAGCACCACAGTTGCCCCCTTCGGGGATCCCTGTGGGACGGCTGTGGGGTGCGCGTACCATCTTCGTCACGCCTAGTAGGCGGGACTCGATGCTACTCAAAATTCAATTTTTTCCAGTTCTACACCGGCTTCTTTCAGCATTTTAAGTGCGGTTTCTCCAAGAGGATATTCTGCATTGTAAATAACTTTTTTGATTCCGGAATTTATAATCATTTTACTGCAGGTTAAGCACGGACTGAAAGTAGTGTAAATAATTGAACCATTAATCGAAGTTCCGTGATAAGCTGACTGTACTATTGCATTTTCTTCAGCATGGCTGCACAAACATTCATCTAGTTTTGTTCCTCCTTTTGAAAAGGAATTACACCTAGCACAGCCTCCTTCATTACAATTTTTTACTCCTCTTGGAGTTCCATTATACCCTGTGGAAATTATTCTCTTATCCTTAACAATAACCGCTGCAACTTTTCTTTTTACACAGTTGCTTCTCATTGCTACTTCTTTTGCAATGTTCATGAAGTATTCATTCCATGTAGGTCTTTTGAAATCCATCGGTGTTTGTAATAGCAGCGTATCCACTTTTTCAAACAATTCAGCCATAGATTCGTTATTTTCGATGGCATGTTCTGCCATTTCTGCACACTTGTTCAGTTGTTGTGCACTTTTGTTATCTGAGCCGGACTCTTTTTCCTCAAGAGCCTTAAATTCTTCCAATGTTTTAGGGTCACCTTCTCTTTTTCTTTCAAGAATCCTTTCAAATCTTTTTTCTTCAGGAGCCACAATATTCCACAAATGGAAAGTTCCTAACTCTTGAAAAGCCTTAATTTCATCAGGATTCCTAAGGGAGTCAATAACATAATTCTTGTCTCTTTCAAGGTTATCAATAAGAATTTTTGAAAGCACGGCATTGCCCTGTTTTTCTCTTAGTTCATTACCTTTAGCTATCATGTTTTCCCGTGTTTCAGGGATTCCTTCCTTTTTCAGCACTTCTCTAAGAACATCGGATAATGATTTGTAGTAGAAGCTTTTGCTCTTTAAGTAATCACAAACAGTGCTTTTTCCCGAACAGTATTTTCCAGTCAGACCAATTAGAATCATTTTTAACCCCAAGAATGAGTGTTTGGAAGGTTTTATATTCAATTAGCCTTTTGCTCTGAAACAACAGGCTTTTGGTAAAAATGCAGGTACACGAGCACAATTCCAATTCCTATTATAATCGCCTGAATTCCAATTGTTTCAAATGTAGGATATAATCCCAAATCCTTGATTTTTGGAACTATTGCAAAAGTAGTTTCTGACAAAACCCCTGCTTCCTGTAATTCGTGGATTCCTTTTCCTGCAAACTTCAATGAAAGTAAAAACAGGATTGTACTTGTTATTCCAAACACAATATTTATCGGTAATTTCTTTTCAATTTTTATAATCAAATAAAACAATATTGCCAGAACTAAAAATCCAAGAACAATTCCTATGATTATTCCGGTCATGTCTGTTGTACCTACAGTTAATGCCTTGAAGAACAATACTGTTTCAAACCCTTCTCTGTATACTGCAAAGAACGATACAATGCCTAATGCGAAAGTGTTTTTGCTTGTTAATGCATCGTCAACTTTTCTTTTAATGAATTTTGCCCATTTTTGTGCCCGCATTTTTCCAAGGAACCAGTTGGTTACATAAAGCATAACTGCAGCGGCAAGAAGCATTGTGATTCCTTCGAGTAATTCAGTCTGTGTTTCTGTCGCTATAAAAATTTGATCTAGCAAAAAAGCAGTTGCAAAACTTGCTAATATTGCAAGCCCAGTCCAGAGATAAACAGTATTAATTTTATCTTTGTGTTTTGTGGTTACAAGGTATGCAATTATTGCGGCTATGATTAGAATAGCCTCAAGGCCTTCCCGAACTATAATTGTAAATGCATCTAAAAATTCAGGCATTTGCTCACCGAAACAAATGTGTAAGGGAGTGCTTTAAAAATATTAACAAGTGTTAATTTTATTGTTAATTCGGTTCTAATTTTCCAAGATAGTTATTCCTTCTTTTGTAATTGTATAAGGAGTCATTCCTTTTTTGTGAGAACTGCTTCTAAGTTTAAGTATCTCGATTGCATTTTCTCTTTGCCCATCTTTTTTTATGTTATAAAGAACAATAACCCCGTCAGCTAAAAATTCTTCAACCCCTGTTCTGCTGTACACTTTCGGATCCTGTTCGGTTTCCGTGATTACATAAGAAGTACAATTTAACTTTTCCATTGATTCGAATAGTTCCCTAATGTATTTTCTATAACTATCTTCTTCGTTAAAAGCAATTGACAATGCAGATAAACTATCTACTACAATTTTGTCTGGCAAGAATGGCAATTCAATTTTTTTCATATCAATTTTCAATTCACCTTTTCTATCCATTAATACTTGTTCTACTGATCTAGAAATATCGACAGGGTCAATTTTTATTATTGCAAACAGTCCCTTTTTCTCAAGTGCATTTAAATCCCAACCGAAGTTTTTTTTCATATGCAACTTTATTTTTTCTGGTTCCTCTTCAAATGAAAGATAAATTCCTTTTTCCCCTCTATTGATTGCAGAATGATAAATTGACTGAATTGAAAAAGTTGTTTTTCCTGTTCCTGCTCCGCCGGAAATGAGTATGCTTGAATTTTTTTCAAGTCCTCCATCACTTATTAATTTATCAAATTCTTTGATTCCTGT
>JBDRLP010000002.1:0-18736 GCA_043812975.1 Candidatus Iainarchaeum sp.
ATTTTTTTTGTTTCAAGTGGTCCAAAAAAACCAAAAACAGCATACTTGTAATGATTCCTGATTTTTCCTGCTTTCTTTGAAGGGTATGGGGGAAGCCCTATAATTGCTCCAGAGAATTGTTCTGCTATAACATCTCCCAAACCTGTTCCTGCTTCTATTTCTGCCTTGGCAGCAATCTCAACAACTTCTTTTTTTGCCAATTTCAGTTTGAGTGTTTTGTTCAGTGCTTCTGCTAATGAAAAGGCTCCCGCACCGCTTATCCCTAACCCAAAACCTATTGGAAATTCAGTTTTATGATTTATAATAATTTCAAATTTTTGTTTTGTTTTGGCAAGAATTTTTTTTATTACTTTTTGAGAGGTTGTAAATGTATTAGTTTTTCCCCCGTTGATATAAATTTTGTAAGAACTTTTTGGAGATTTTTTTGTTTCAACAGTTGTTTTCATTCCATTTTGTATATTGAATCCGGCTCCTGTTGATCCGTTGGAATAAATTTTGAAGAAACCGGTTATGTGTCCCTGTGAAGTTGCTGTTTCTTTCATTGAATCACTTTTTTATACAATGAATCATTGCATGGTCTTTTTCAAACGGTTGTAAAGAAATTATTTCAAGTACTTCAAATTCGTTTTCCAGTTTTTTTGCTTCAGCTTCCACAATATTTTCCATCGGTGAGGATGAATCAATGCTTCTTGCTTTCACGCTCAAAAAACCATGGCTGCCGTGTTTTAGGTAAAGTCTTGAATTTCGAAGAAATATTTCTGCCTGGTTTTTTTGCGAAACATCCTGAAACAATGCGTCAATTGTAAATCCGTTTAAGTATTCTCGGTAAGTGTTTGGCTGGTTAGCATCGCCCATAATAGGAATCATATTTGAGCGTTGCTCGCATAAGTAAATAAATTTTCTCATGCTTCTTGCGCTTATATCAACCCCGAATATTGTGCCTTCTTTTTCCACGATGTCGCTTAAATGAGAAATAGTAGTTCCTTCAGCAGCCCCTAAATAAAGCACTTTAGAGCCTTTTTTGATGTAAATTGTTTTTATTCCTTTTTTTATTGCCGCACCAACTTTGCTTCGGGCAGGATTCCATAATCTGAATTCTTTTCCTTCAGCAGTAATCAGTTCTTCACCATAAACTTTTTTTCCAGGAAGCAAATTAACAGTAGCTAATTTTGATTGTATTTCATAAACTCCGTCAAATAATTCTGTTGCTTTTTTCATTAGTTTTTACCTTTAATAGGTGTTAATTTTTTTTCTTTCCGAATTTTTTGCTAGGGCTTGCTCCTTTTTTAAAATTTGGTTTTCCAAAAGCTTTCTTTTTTCCAAATGGTTTTCCATGCGGTTTTTTTTCGTATGGTTTTTTCTCTGAATAACTTTTTGGTTTTGGTGAAGGGCTTTTTTCTGATGTATTTGGTTTTGGGGTTAAATAAGATCTGTTTTTTCCCCTGCGGGACTCCCTTTGGTCGCTGCCTTCAGGTTTTTCAGTATACCTTGGTCTAGAATCATAAATTGGTTTTCTGCTTTCAGGTTTTCTATCGGTTCTTGGTCTTGAATTATAGTTAGGTTTTCTTCTATCATCTCTTCTTGGAGGAGTCCTTTCTCTGTGTTCAGGTCTTCTTTCCCTGTACTCTGGTTTCCTTTCTCTTCGTTCTGGTAATCTTTCTCTATCATCGTATCTTCTTTCTCGATGTTCAGGTTCTGGTTTGTTAGTTGGTTTTCTTTTTGAGAGTTCTTCTGCTCTTTTTTCAAGTTCTTTTTTCATTTCTTTTGCAGAACTTGTGTTGTGAAAATAATCTTTCTTTATTGCGATTGCGAGTTTTGCTGCTAAACTTCGTGCGATTTTTCCTTTGTTCTCGTACCTTGCGGCTTTAATCATTGGGTGCTGGAACAGATAACCATACTTTGGACTTTTTGCACCTTTCTTTTTATGTAAAAATAATGCCTTTTCAGCTCCAATAACCTGAATTCCTGAAGCAGGCATGAAGGCTAGTTTCTTTTTGGTTCCTACTTTTGCAAGTATTTTTGCTCCAATTACCGCACCTGCTAATTCAGTGAAATTAGGGAGTTCCTTTTTCATGCTTTCTTCAAGGTACTTGGTTAGGTATTCTCTTTGTTCGCGCAGATTGTAGCAGTTTAATGCAAGTGTTTTTATTTCTGCCATGTCTTTTTCTTCTGTTTTTGAACCCATTGTTTTTTTTGCAGAACTCATTATTTTTCCAATGTTTTGTTCCTCAATGCCCGCATCTTTAAGTTTTTTCTCCGTGAATTTTTCTCGGTCTCCAATTTCATAAACAAGTTTTAAATATGGCTTATTCTCTTTAACCAGATTATTTAATTCAGGGAAGTGGGTTGAGTACCATTCTCTTAACTGTTCAATGAATAAGTTTGATGCAGAATCAAGATCTTCCAGTAAATTTACTGATTTTATTATGTGTACTTCTTTTCCTTCATATTTTTCCTGCACTTTCTTTTTTGCAGAACTGATTAGTTTTTTTCTAAGCAAATCCATGTTATCCATTTAGTTTTTCACCCAAAATTTTTTCAAGATCTTCAATTTTAACTCTTTCCTGTTTCATTGTATCTCTTTCACGCAAAGTTACTGTGTTGTCTTCTTTTGTATCATAATCAACTGTAATTCCAATTGGTGTTCCAACAGCATCCTGTCTTGAGTAACGTCTTCCTATGCTTCCACTTTCATCATAATAACACAAGTACTTGTTTCCCAGTGTTTTTATAAGTTCTTTTGCCTTTTCTGCAAGGCCGTCTTTTTTAACTAAAGGGTATATTCCAACCTGTACTGGCGCAATCCAAGGAGGGAGTGTAAGCAAGGTTCTTTTTTCATCTTCTCTTTCATCATAATTAAGGTCAAGAAGTGCAAAGAACGGCCTGTCAACTCCAAATGCAATTTCAATTACGTGAGGTATTTCTTCTTTTCCTTCTAGGGTTCTTGCTGTTAATTTTTCATTGCTGTGTTTTTGGTGCTGGCTCAAATCATAGTTGGTTCTGTCGCTTATTCCGCATACTTCTGTCCAGCCAAAGCTTTTCAATTGCACTTCTAAGTCCCAAGTGTCGTCTGAGTAAAATGCTTTTTCATCTGAGTGGTGCTGTCTTAATCTTAATCTATCTTTTTTGATTCCAAAATCAGTGAATATTTTGAAACTTAACCATACGTGCCACGCATAAGCCTGATTTTTTAACAATTTTTTCTTCATTGCATCTTCTAAAGAAATTTCTGTTGGTTCTTTTTTTTCATTCTGCATTTTTTCGGTCCATAAAGGAAGTTTTTCTTTTTTTGCTTCTTCAAAACCAGGCCATTTAGTTTTCATTTCAGGAAACAGGAATGTTTGTGATTCTGCTTGTGTAAATTCCCTGCTTCTCAATAAGTGCTGCCTAGGACTTATTTCATTTCTGAATGCTTTTCCAATTTGAAAAACTCCGAACGGAAGTTTGTCCCTGAAAAAGTTCATGTAATTCTTAAAAGGTAAGTATGTTGTGGTTGCGGTTTCCGGCCTGTTGTAAGCTTCAATGTTTTTTCCAATTGTGGTTTTCATCATTAGTGAGTGTCTTTCAATTTTCATGGCTAGCTTTTTTCCGCCAGGTGCTTTAATGTTTTTTTCTTTTATTGTTTTTAATAATTTTTCGTCAGAAAAGTGATCTGCTTGTATTCCTGTTATTTCTTCAATCAGTTTGTCAGCTCTGTAACTTTCTTTTCCGTCTTCAGCAAGAATTACTGGATCATTAAAACCATCTAAGTGGCCTGATGCTTTCCAAACTTCTTTTGGAGAAATTATTGGGTATTCAATTTCATAAAACCCGTTTGAATTGAAAACCTTTCTTATTACTGCTTCTACATTGTTCTTGAGTCTTTTTCCAAGAGGGCCGTAAGTGTAAAAACCTGCTATGCCACCATAAATCTCAGGTTCTGGACCATACACAAATCCTTTGTCTTTCAAATAGGTTGTCAGTGTTTCTGAGAAATCATCCTTTTTTGCCATGGCAAATTTAAAATACAAAAGTATTAAAACCGCTTGTAGCCCAAGTTTAGCGTTATAATAGCCGATTTAGAGCCTCCGTAGCATAGTGGTTGTGCACCTGCTTCGTAAGCAGGGGGTCGCGAGTTCGAATCTCGCCGGAGGCTATTTTTGTTCAGAAGTTTCATTATAAAGTTTTTTCATTTTTTCTTTAACTTCTTTAGATATTTTCTTTGCTAATTCATCTCTTTCAGTTTGGGTCATTTTAACCAGTTTATTATTCTGAGATAGTTTTTCAATGTGTTTTGCTTTTTTGGCGCCTAATAATTCATCTACAGTTGTTAGCTCTTGTTGTGTTCTTAAGTATCGTTCCTTGAATTCCTGTTCTGAAATGTGTCGTTGTAAATACTCGTGTTTTAATCTTGTTTGTAAACCAGCAAGGTTTGTTTTTTCTAATTCTAATCCTTTTTTTAATTGCCCTTTTTCTTTTATTATTGATTTTAATACATAACCTAAACCCCCTAATACAAACAGAACAGTGATGACTAAGATTAGCGGCGTTAAGTCAAACGCTTCTGTTAATGCAACGCTGAATACTGTATTTGAGTTGAATTCTTCTCCCTCAATAAATCCTCGTCCATTAATGCTGAATTTTAGTGAATCTAATTCAAAATTATTTTTTTTAGGAATTTTTGCAATAGCTTCGTAATTTCCATTAAGCTCATTCAGATGCATTTTTGCGTTGAGGTTAATTTCCTGATTTTCAAGAAACACTGAAACATTTTTTAACAAATCTTTTTTGGTCGAGTTAACCTGTACAATCACTAAATGTTCATTCCCATAATTGAAAACAATTGGGTTTACAGGGTCTGGTTCTATAACCTGCACATTAAACAAAGGATTTATTTCTTCTATTGGTATTTCAATTATTTTTTCAAAAAAGTTAGCTGAACTGTCAGTTCCGCTGATTGTAAATTTAATTAACTCATCACCCTGCTGAACCAAGTAATTTATTTCTGAGAAAAAGTATTCTCCCGGAGCTGTTTCTGTATAGTTTAATGTTTTTGATGTGCTGGCATCTAAGGTTGCTGTTATAATAGCGTCTTTTACTTTTTCACCAGTGGGATAAGTGAGTTCTAATGCTAATCCAGTGATCAGTTCTCCAATTCTTATTTTTTTCGGGGTTAGTCTGTACTCTGCATTTATTTCAATTGGTTGATAGTAAACGGATTTTAGAGTTGTAGCTGTTAATTTAGCATTTCCTACAATAGCTATTGTTTCTACTCTTATTGTTGTTTCGCTTGGGGTTAAATGGTTCGGGTTATAAGTTCCTTTATAGGTTCCATCTATTTGTCTGAAAAGTTTTACTTCTTGGTTTGCTATTTTTGCAGTTAACTTGCTTAATGAGTTTCCGCTTATTAAAGCTCCTTTTTTATCCGTTACCCAAAGAGCAATTTCGGTGTTTGAGTTTTTGCTTAATCTTTGATTCTGGTTTGAAATCGGTTTTTGAATAGTAATATTTAATTCTGCTCTTCTGACATTAACTATTGTTGTTTTGCTTTTTGTTGCTCCGTGTTCATCAGTAACTATAAGTTGTACTGTGAAAAGTTCTTCAGGATATACTTGTGAACTTATGTCAAAAGAATGTTCCACGGGATTACCTGTTCCTGTTGTTCCATCTCCAAAGGACCATTCATAGGTTAATTCATCATTATCAGCATCATTTACTAAAGCATTAAACAGCACAATTGTTGATTCATCTATTTCAGTCGGGGATACATCAATTCTGAGTATTACTGGATTGTTGTTTGGTAGGTTCAGTACCTCAATTACTATAGTATCTATTATTTCTTTTCCGGTTGAATCAGTTACTTTTACTTTAGGGGTGTAAGTTCCTATTTCTGAGTAAATATGGTTTATGGTTGAGTTTGTACTGATTCTATCAAATGAACCATCACCATCAAAATCCCATTGAAATGAATATGGTTCTGTTCCGTTTGCAGGAATGGCTGTAAAGATTATTAGTAATGGAATTGCTCCTGGCGTAGGATTTGCTGTTAAATCCACTGTGAATTCGTTAATTGTAAATTCTATTTTTCCTTCTGTTGATTGATTCAAATTATCAGTTATTGTAACAATACAATAAGCATTTCCGTTTGTTCCATCCGCGGTCTGGTACAATAATGTTGATCCGTCTAGTTCACAATTAATCGCAAATTCTTGTTTTATTAAATAAGTTAAAGTGCTCATGGCTTCATCAAAAATATGCTCAGTTAATTCAATTCTTCCGGAAGAAGGATGAGTTAAAGCTCCTCCTGAAAAAACTGAACCGTCATTAAATATTGGCGGATTGTTTTGTGTTGTTCCTGGGGCAATTAATTCAAAATTCCAATTAGTGATGTCTGTTTGACCATTTTGATTTTGTAATTTTATTGTTGCATAGTAAGTTCCATCAGATAAACCAGTTGCTTGATAAGAAACTGTTTTATTTACTAAATCTTCACTAAATGTACTGCTTAAATCAAAAGGGGTCCCGTTATTTACTAAAGTAAATTCTGTTTGGCTTCCATTTAAAGGAGATTCTGATTCATAAAAAATAATTATCTGAAAATCGTTTGCCTGAACAGTTTCTTCATGATTTGGAATTGTTTTTATGATAGTAATTGGTATTATTGGACTAATAGTGTTTGCTATATTTACCTGAATTTCATCAGACTTTATTATAATAGAATTATCATAACTTGCGGTTGCTTTTATAGTAAACAATCCATTTAATCCGCTTGTGTCCCAGTCAAAAGAAAAAGGGGCAAGAACATCGGTTCCAATTTTAGTAGTGTGTCCGGAACTATTTGTATAAGAAAATTCAACTTCATTAGGTACACAAGACCCGGAATAATTTGTCTTTATTTCCACAATTCCTGAAACTGCACTATTATTTATTGGTGCAGTAATATGTATTGCAGAATTTTCACAGAGTGGTGTCGGTGTTGTGGGAATATCTAAACCATCGGCGCTGGAAAAACTAATTAAAAAAATTAATAATGCTCCAAGTAAAATTTCTTTGTTAAAAAGTGTATTCATGTTTTAAATGATAAGAAAAGCCGTATATATTGATTTCTTTTTTCATTTATGGTGAATTTTACTCTGTTGTAATAGTAACAAGCTGATCTTTGTTTATTGGTTGGTCACTGCTTGGTTCTTGGTAGCTAATTCTTAAATTGCATCTTGCTACTGAGCCTAATGGGGTGCTATTTGGAACTTCTATGGTGAATGGAACAGCTTTTGTTTGGTCTTTTTCTAAAATGTCAAATCTGTAAAGGTTTTTTCCTGCTTCCAAATTTAACCAGTCTGATCCGGTTGGTGAATCAGTACATGAACTTTTAACCTCAAATTCTGTCAGCACTACTTTCCCAGAGTTTGTTATTTCTATTGAGCCAACTTCTTTGTTGTATTTTCCATTATTTTTTTTCAGAGTGTAAGAATCTGAAAGTCCTTTAACGCTTATTCTTGCTTCTGATTTTCTTATTATCAAATCAAGGTTGAATCTTCTCTGGAACGAAGTTGTTTTTACAATAAATTCCCCGTCTATTGTTTCTTCTGTTTTTCCTGTATCAAAAGACACATCATCAGGAATACTAAGTAAAATGTTTATGATTTCTTTTTCACCTGGTTTTACACTATCTATTATTGGTTCAAAATCAAACCATGTTTTTACTTCTTCTGCATCAGTAAATTCTGTTGAGGTAATATCAAGTTCTATTTCTACATTGGTTATTTCTGTGTCGGTTTCATTTTCAATTGAAATACTTTTTTCTGAACTATCTCCTGTATTTATTATTCTAAAATCGGCATTGGTTTTTGAGGTGCCGAACTTAATTTTTATATCTTCAAGATTAAGTTCTATTAAACTGTATTTTCCCTCTACTTTTGTTTTGCTTCCGTCAAAACCCTCAATCCTTATTGTGCCGTTTTTATTATCTCCCAGTTCGCTGCTCTTTGGATTATCGTCAACTTTTAGAGTTACAATAACATCCCATGTTCCTTTCAAAACATAAAGCGGTTTTGTGTATTCAATAGTCATTACTTCTGCTGCGTCATCATCCAGAACAAGGTTGATTATCTGGGCATCAGCTTCATTGTTAATTACAGTAAGAGTTATTTCTTTTACTTCTCCCGTGAACAAACTTTCAGGGAATGAACCGCTTAGTTCAAATTTTTTGGCTATTTCCATTTGAACAAAAAATTCTGTTGAATCAGGAGAAACTTCTATTTCCCTGTTTGAAATCGATTTAAAACCACCAGAAGCAACATCAATTGTGTAGGTTCCGTTTTTGATGGTTACTGTTCCACTGCTGTTTATTTGTTCAATTTCCTCGCCGGTGTTATCTCTGATTCTAATATCTGCCGGAATTGGGGTTCCTTCTGTGTTTTTTATGTCAAAAGAAACTTCCTGGTAGCTTCCAATGAAAAAATCGTAAACAAAAAACACTACTAAAAGTCCGATTATCCCTATAATTATAAACTTCCCGTGCTTTTTGAGAAAACCACCAGCAGCGTCCCCTACTTCTCTTGCCTGGTCCATTGCGGTTTTTTCATAAATATCCATCTCTTCTGAGTTAGGGTCATCGTATTTATCGTACATTTTAAACCAAATTAAAAAGGAAAAACATATATTAAACGTTTTCGGAACAACTTTTCTTTAATGAAAATCGCATTAGCCTCATCTAAGAAATCAATTGTGGAAATAATCCCTTTAATTAGCAAAATCCTGAGTGTTCAGATAAAAGGTGTTCAGGTTAAGGAAATCATTGCTGATAATAATCTTGATCTTGTAAACGAAGTTTCTCAGTTAGAAAATTTTGATTTGGTTGCGGTTATACTTTTTTATGAACAGGATTCTTCAGATGTAAAGATTTTGATGGAAAAACTTGTGAATTTTGATTTATCTGGAAAAAGAATTATGAAGTTTTTTGAAAAAGGAGAGGACTTTTCTGAGGAAGAAGAGTCCCAGAGAATTGCAGGGGAAATCTTGGAAAAATTATTCGGAAAAAAAGAAACTCCTGTTGATGACAACTATGGAAGCTTTACAACGCTTTAATTTTTTTTCTTTGATTTCTTTTTAGTTTTTTTCTTTTCTGGTTTTGAAAGATTTTTCTTAATGTGCTCGTGCTTTTTAAGTGCCTTGTTAACCAGTTCGAGCTTATCAACATCATCTTCCAGAGAAACTAGTTTTTTTTCTTTTCTGGAAATGGTTTCCTGGAAATGATTTATAAGTTTGTTTTTTTCTTTCAGTTCTTCTTTCAGTTCTTTTACTTCTTTTTCATATTTTTCTTCCAGAGAATTCTTTAAGTTGATTTTTTCTTCCTGCAATCCTAATAATTCTTTTGAATAAGTATTCCTCAGTTGGATAGTGTCCTGTTCTATTTCAATCAAAACTTTTTTTACATAATCCCTTTCTTTTTTGAGTATTGTTATTAGTTCAAATGTTTTTCCCGTGATTTGCGCTTCTGTTTCTTCAACTGAATTAATTCTTGATTCTGTTTCCTGCATTTTTCTCTGATAGTTTTCAAAATAATCCCGCATGTCCTCAAATGCTTTCTTCATCAATGCTGTTTTGCCCTCTAAACTTCTGGATAATTGATTTAGTTCCGCTTCTGTTTCTATTGAGGATTCTTTCTCAATTAAACCTAAAAAAGAATTTTTTCTTGTTTCCTCGTATTTTTTTCTTAAATCCGCGAGTTCATCTTCACGTTTTTCAAGTATTTCAAGAACGTTTCTCTGTGCTCCTTTTGTTCTCATTATAGGTTCGTGTTTTCTTTCAAAAACCCTGATTCTTTCAACAAGGTAATTGCTTTTCAGAAGTATTCCTAAAGTTTTTTGTTCCAAATCAGAGTAAAGTTCAGGAACAGTTATTGTGTCAGCCATTTGATGAATGTTCTGCATTTTTGCTTTTTCAATTCTAATGTGTTCCATTTCCTTGTTTCGCTTCAGCACGGTTATAAGCTGGTTTAATTCTTTCAAATGAGCTCCGACATCAAATCTGTTTGCTTCTGCTTTTTTTTCGATTTCAGTTCTTGCAAACTGAAAAAGAGAATACAGTTCCTCCAATCCCGGAATCACTGTTTCTAAATTATAAATAAATGCCCTTCTTGAAAAAGCAGCCCATGGTTTTCCACTGGCTTTTTGCCTTATGTCAGTTATTTCATCTTCGATTTTTTCTACAATTTCCTTTAAACTATGCATGATAATCTTACAGTTTTCTCCTATTTATTAGTAGCTTTTAGGGGTATTTTGTTTTGCCTGTATTTACAATCAGGATTTTTTTGTTCTTTGGAACCTTGTTTTTCATCTGTAAAAGCAATGCCAAACCGGCTATTCCTGACGGTTCGCAGTTAATGTTTTGTGATTCAGCTATATCAATTGCCTTGTCAAGGTAGTTTTCTTTAATAAGGTGTACATTACTTTCCGGACCGCAAAATCCTGCGTATTTGTAAAGCCTTATCCACTGCTCATCAAAGTGCACAAAAGGAAGGTGCGGCGAGTAAAGCTTGTCCGCTTTTGATTTTGGATTGTTTGTTGTTGCACCAAGGAAATTGCATCTTTTTAGTTTCTCGAGATTTCCTTTAAAGCGCGGATCGTGCTTTTCTGTTGAAACCTCTTTCTTATTAATGTTCAGAATGTTTTCATACAAGTTTCCCGTGCCGAACGGTATGAAACAATAATCAGGGGAACTGTTCAGTATTTCGTAGCTCATCCAGTCATAAAATCTTGTTGTGGGGTCAAGAGCTTCTGATGAAGTAATGTCAAGTCCGTTAGGGTTGTGAGTTAATGCCAGAATTTCTTTCCAGTTGAATGGTTTTTTTGAGAGTTCTGTGTGAAAAATTTCACAGCCTAATTTTTTCATTGCTTTTTCAATTTCACAGCCAATATTTGCGTCTGTCAATATTTTTAGATTTGGCAGTTTGTATTTTTTTAGTTGTGTCTGTATTGCAATTGCGGCAGAACCAGAGCTTATGATTGACATTTTTGGTAATGCTCCTTTGATTTGGTTTCTTTTTTTTGAAAGGAGAAAATCTCTGTAAGTGACAACCATTTCCCATGCCATTCTATCCTTATGAGTTCCTGTGGGGTTAATGCTTTCATCCTTCAGCCAGATATTTGAAAAACCAGATACTTTTATTTTGTAAGTTGGTGTTGCCGGAAACTTTGGCTTATCTGCCGGAAACTCAGGATTGTCAGGGTCGTTCTCAGATGCAATTACAATTGATTTCAGTATTTTCTCCTCTTTTTTTGATAAGCCCATAATAATACCTTCATTTAAAAAAATTTAAATTTTCATGCTTTTGCAGTTTTCCACAGTATCTGGAAATATTTTTCATAAGAATCAGCAAGTTCCTTATTGTGGATTAATATCCCGATTGGTTTTTCAATCCAGAGAAGAATCCCGATTTTATCATTTCTTATTATTGTTTCGCTTAAAGGTTCAAAACCATGTCCATGGAACTTTATTGTTGCATGAGGATACTGGCCTGTTTCTCTGATTTTTTTAATCCATTTTCTTAGTGATTCATTGAAAAGTAGCTTTGCAGAAATTTCTTTTTCTGCTCTTCTTTGGTGATAATCAATCCAGAATGTGTCCCCCATCATAACTGATTCAGCAGGGGAACCAATAGTGTGGTGGGTTTTTCCTCCTGCTTCTAAAAGTTCATGGAGTATCTCTCTCATGCCTTTTACTCCTCTGAAAGTCATTACTTCCGGCTTTTCCTGTGATGCTCCTTGTTTTGCCAGTAACTCAGGAAGGATTTTTCGTAAATTTTCTTTTTTTTGTTCAATATACTCAAGAATATGTTTCGGGTTTGCAGGTTGATACCTGTTTCTTTTTCCTTCTTTGAAATATGAGACAAGTCCTTTGTCAATTAGTTTGTTTAGAGTCATATGCACGACAGAATTGTGTAAATTTGTTTTGTCAAGGATAGGTCCTGCGGTTGATGTGCCTAATTCAAGCAATGCTATGTAAACTTTAATTTCAGCATTAGTAAGACCCACATCTTCCAGAATGGATGTATCCATAGTATACTTGTGCTATTGGACAATTTAAACCTATTGTTTTATCCTCCTTTTTTGGAGAATAAGTGTATATCTATCGCTTCTGCCCCAAGTTTAGTAGGTCCAGTCATCTGGGCAGGAGGCGATAGAATGTTGGTATGTTCGTTTTGCGGAGAAAAGTTCGAAAGAAACCTTGGTGCTGATGCACAAAAACATTTGAGTCACCATGCAGGAATTTACTGCAAATTAATTAAAGTGGATAACAATCTGGGGAATTCAATAAAATACAGTTAATGGTGAAAAAATGTTACTGGAAGTTTTAGCACATTTGGTAAGCTTTGATGTCACTTGGTTTATACCTTTTATAATGAATAATTTAATCTGGGTATTTTTCCTTGCGACTCTGGCTCATTTTATTTATGAAAAAAATCTTTTGTTTGGAACAATATTTGTTTCAATTTACCTTTATGCTACTTTTGATTTTGCAAATGTTTTCGGATGGGTTTTCCAAAAAGGTTTTTTTTGGGCTCCGTTACTCGTATTTCTTGCTTTAACAGTTTATGATGTATTTTTCAAAAATAGTCTGCAGTTTTTAAGAAGACCAATATTTGCAGGCGGAATATTTTACTCAGCATTATTTTTCATAAATGTGGTGATGTGAATGATTTTCCGAAGTTTTTTACATGCAATTTTCATTTCTTTAGTAGTTTTTGTTATTTTGTTAATTATTGGTTTTGAAGGTTCTTTTTTTGGCTCAATTGTTGTTTTTTTAATGGCTTTTTTGGAGCTTTTTGGAGCAAGATGGTAGGAATAAATACTCCTTAAAACTTACTTTACTGATGCAGGTTCTTGAGAAGAAAGGTATTCTATTTAAGGATAAAACAGAGTTGTTTGTGGATGCGCGTGGCATTAGAAATAAAGAAGCCTTAATCACGCATGCTCATAGCGATCATGCAAAAACTTCCTTAACCAATACGTATTGTATGACTCCTGAAACAGCTTCTCTTATTGATGCTAAAAACAAAAAATGCGGAATCAAAGAAATTCCATTCAAAAAGAAATTCAATATAAAGGAGTTTGAATGTTCATTCCACCCAAATGGCCATATTCTTGGTTCTGCACAATTAAAAGTTTCAAATGAAATTGATGCTGTTCTTACTTCTGATTTCAAATTGCAAAAAAGTATTTTGTTTGATGGTGCTGAAATCCTCCCTTCGGAAATTCTTGTAATAGAATCAACTTTCGGAATTCCTGAATATAGTTTTCCTAAGAGAGAGGATGTTTATGAGGATATGATTAAGTGGATGCATTCGCACTTAAACAAAAATAATTTCATTGTTCTTGGGGGTTACTCTACAGGAAAAGCGCAGGAACTCACAAAAATTGTGAATGAATTTTTGGGTGAAACTCCTCTGGTTCACAAAAAAATTTTTGAGCAAAATAAGGTTTATGAAAATGAAGGAGTAAAACTCGGGAATTATCTGGAGTTAAACCACAACCTGAACGATGCAAATATTCTCATTATGCCTCCTCATCTGATTAATGATGATTTGTTGTTTGCATTGCAGCACCAGATAAAAAGAAGAGTTGAGCCTGCTATAGCAACCGGCTGGAAAAACCATTCAAAATACAAAACATTCCCTGTTTCTGATCATTCTGATTTTAACGGCCTAATAGAATATGTGAAACAAAGTGAACCTAAATTAGTTTTAACAACTCACGGGTATGAAAGAGAATTTGCCTCTTATGTTCAGCGAAGATTAAAAATTCCTGCAAAACCTTTAAGCGAATCAAGACAGATGATTTTACAGGAGTTTAATGTATGAACCTAAATTCTTTGTTAAAAATAAAAAATTTCTTGATGAAAATAAAAGCATCCATTGCATTATTCGCAGTTTTAATTTTAACGTATTTTTTTCTTTCAAACGGTAATGTTTTTATTCCGCTTCCAAAGATTTTTTCATTATCTTTTTCAATGAGTTCTTTGGAAAATATTTTTTCATTTATTTTTGTTCACGAAAATCTTTATCACTTACTTGCAAATGCGTTAACCGTGCTTGGTTATGCTGTTCTGGTTGAACTTTCTTTAGGTGCACTTGATGTAATTGCTATTTTTATTTTTTCAACAATTATTTCTGCTTTGCTTTTTGCTTTTGTCAATCCAAGCGTTGGATTAATCGGTTCTTCTATTGGGATGAGCGGATTAGCCGCGGTTTCACTGATTATTGATCCGAAAAGAGCAGTTGTTTTAACAATGGGGTTATTTTTGATTTTATTTTTTATTACTCCTTTAATTTTTTCTTCAATAGATTCTGAGGGGCAAAATATTAAGGATGAAAAACTTGTTGTTGAACAACAGATTCAGGAAGCTATAAATCAAGGTGATGTTGAACAGCAAAAAGTGTTGGTTGAAAAAAGGTTTGAGATTCAGCAAAAACAAGAGGAATTTGATTTATCCAAAGAATTTTCTAAGAAAACTCCTATAAATAACGAAATTCATGCTTTTGGGGCGTTTTTTGGAATGCTTTATTTAATATTGTTCAGGCGAAAAAAGTTTAATAAATCTGTGAGAAATATTTTTCATCCTAATTTTATTGACTTTGATAAGCATGGTTTGTTCTCTGAAAAGAAATAATAATGAGCGATTCCTTATTATTTAATGCAAATTCCTGAAATTGAGAGAAAATATCTTGCGGTAGTTGCTGTAGTTATTGCTTTTTTTGTAATTTTTTCTCAGGTTCCTGAAAATACTGATTTTGAGGAAACTTATTACATTACTTATTCATCTCTTACTGCCAGAAAATTGGTTTCCAGTTCAAACGGAGTATATGAGGAAACAGTTTCTTTAGCCACTAATAATAATCGGTTTGTGCTTTTCACTGTTTTTCCGGATTCATTAAGCGAACATTTTTCTGAAAAAGAAGCAACTGGTGTTGTTAAAGAATTAGAAAAAAACAGTGTTTTTGAAACAAGACAAAAAACAGGAAATTCTGAAGTTTCTGTTAAATTTGTTTTTAATGAAAGACCAGAGAACAGTTCCGGAATAAATGTTGTGCTTGCTGAATCTTTTGTAGATGAACTTTCAGAATCTCAGCTGAGAGAATTTAATGAAAAATTATTTGAATTAAAAGAATTAAAGCTTTCTCCTGTTAAAGCAAACAAATTTGAAAACGAGATTGCGAAAAAAATAGTTTCTGCTTATTCTGTTGATTTGAAAGGAAAAGAAAATCAGGACTTAATTTTATTTGCAGGTGCTGGAGTTCCTTTAGAATTTTTTTATTCAATTCTTTCTGCTATTGAACCAAGTGAAGAGTTTACCGGGCCTGCGGTTACTGAAACTCCTGAACAAGTTCCTTCTTATGTTTCTGTAAAAGACGAGTGGCTTCCTTCAACAAGAGCTGAAAAAAGAACTGCGTTTGAACAAAAACCTATTCAAGTTGAGGTTGAGGATTACTTTAATCCAAAAGCTTCTACTTCTTTCATGGCGGTTAACCCTAATGATTTGTCCTCTACTGATTTGGAGGATAATGGTCGTCATTGGATGCCTTCATTTCAGGAGAACAACGGGTATGGTTCAGGAAGATGGATTGAAGGAGTTCCGCTTGAAAATTATTCAGTAAAACAAACCCCTACTTATGAGTTTAACCCAAGCTTTAAAAGTGTAACTTACCCTCAGGCTGATGTGCTTGACAGGCTTGCAGAATTAAATTCAGAAGGCCGGTTAAAAGGTAATTTTGAAAAAAATTTAACTAATTCTGAATTGGATGTTTTTAATTCAATGGTTGAGCAGGGAGTAATAAGAGAAAACGAGCCTTACAAAATTGAGGTGGATTTTGATTTTACTTCTTATCTTGAACAGCACGAAAGAATTCCTGAGAGCTTTGAAGGAACCTTATCAACAACTTACACTCCTTTGCTTGGAGGAACAGCTAATTATCCTGTAGAAGTAAATGTTAAACAGATAGATGCTGATGTTCTTTTGGTTACTCATGGGGGTCAGCTTGAAAAGGATCCTGGTTATGAAGCTGCTTTACAGAGCTATTCCAAAGCTCTTGAAGCAAAAGGATTGAAAGTTGCATATTATGAAATTGATGATCCGAAGATTGCAAAGCTTTTTGTTGACAATGATTTCAGCGAGTTTGTTGGTGATGAACCAAACACTGAGTCTACTGAAACACGTGTTCTTAAAGCGGGGGAAAACGTTGAATTTGGTGACGGGCTTAAAATTAGTGTTAATGAAGATCTTTCATATTCATTTCCATCAACAAGAAATTTAGACATTTCTCCTGAAGTTGACGAGGAAGCAGGAACTGTAACTTTTGATGTAACCAAATTTAAAATCCCGCAGAATGAGTTCAGACTAAATCGTGTTGCAAAAACAAAAGAAGTGATTGATACTTTGAGAGTTCACACGGGACCTGATTACCTTGTTGTGCTTGGAGGTGATGAAATTATTCCGATGCCGAGTGTTCATCTTTGGGGAGTTGAGACGTCTGATTATGTTGGAACAGAAGTTTACACTGATGAACTTTATGGTGCATCAGAACTGGAGTTCGATGATCCAGAAGGAATTAAAATCAGTGCCGAGGATGAAGGTTTAGAGAAACTCTTTTCAGATATTGTTGTTTCAAGAATGCCTGCGCCTGCAGAATCAAATTCAACAGAACTTATCACCAGACAGCTTGAAGTAGCAGCAGAATTGCACAATGCAGAGACAAGAGTAACGGATGATGTCGCAATTTATTATGATGATGACCAGCCCACAAAGGCTTCCACGAGGTTTTTTGACAAGGTTTTCAGACGGGACCGAAATGAAGCAGTTCTTGAAGAGGAAGCAGAATTAATGAATGATTATCTGACAACAGATCACGGTTATTACAATGTTTCAGATAATTACTCTTATTATTTTCCGAAAGACAATCCCGATAACATCGTAGGAGCTGAAGACAATTCATTTTATGAAACATTACCTGGCCATGATTTGGTAATGTATTATCTTCATGGTACTGGTGATGAAATAAAAGCTTATGGCCCTCCTGACAAAAAGGAAAATATTACTATGCTGGGTGAGGATGGTAAAGAGAAAACTGAGAAAGTTAATGCTACGTATGTTCTTACTTCTTCAGAAAATCTTTCCCAACAGGATATTGATCTTGGCGGTCAAATGGTTTTGTGCACTGCGTGTTATGGAGGAAGTCCTTTTGAAAAAGAAAATCCATTGTATGAAGAATTTTTGAGAAAAGGAGCAGGTTCCTTTGTGGGCAACACAGATTTGGGTCGTGGTATTGAAGGATCGGAAAATGACATTGGAGGAATTCTCTTTGATGTTGTCGGCGAACTTCGTGAGGGTTCAACTATTGGAGCTGCTGTTCAACAAACTAAATCACAAAAATTAACTGCTTTGCAGAAAAATGGTTCTATAAATCCTTTAGAACTGCACCAGCTTTTTAATACTCAGCTTTATGGTGATCCTTTGCATTCGCTAAATTTTGATCCTAGTTATGATTCTTTTCCAGAGGGAATGATGCCAAAATCTTCCGGAGAATCTTCTGCAGGAGATGGGGCTGAATCCACTGGTAATGAAGGAACCCCTTCCGAAGGAGAAGGTTCTGGTGAAGGAACTTCTGTTCCGCCATTAGTACCAGCTCCTGCTGCAGGTGCTGGGGATGCCGGGAATTAGCTTTTTAATGGCTTTTCAATTATATTCTATCTGAATATTTAGGTTTATGAGGGATTTTTATGAATAGAACGCATTCTTGCGGGGAATTAACAAAAAAGGAAATTGGCAAAAAAGTGGTTCTTAATGGCTGGATAGACACCAGAAGAGACCACGGAAACCTTACTTTTATTGATATTAGGGACAGGTACGGCTTAACACAGGTTGTTTTGAACCCTGAAACCAGTAAAGAAGCTCATGAAACAGGAAAAAAGCTCAGAAGAGAATTTGTTGTTAGGGTTGAGGGTTCTGTAAGGGAAAGACCAACCGGGAATGTAAATAAGGATTCAAAAACCGGGTCAATAGAAGTTGAGGCAGTTAAACTTGAAATTATTTCAAGTTCACTTCCATTACCAATTGAAGCTTCTGACAAAAAACAATCAAGTGAAGAATCAAGGTTAACTTACCGCTATCTTGATTTGAGAAGTGAAGAAATGCAGAAGAATATTATTGCAAGACACAGGATTACAAAAATTGTAAGAGATTTTTATGATGAAAACGGTTTCCTTGATATTGAAACACCAATACTTGCAAAGAGTACTCCGGAAGGTGCAAGGGATTATTTGGTGCCAAGCAGAGTAAACAAGGGAAAGTTTTTTGCTTTGCCTCAGTCACCGCAAATTTTCAAGCAATTGATTATGCTTTCTGGTTTTGACAGGTACATGCAGATTGCGAGATGTTTTCGTGATGAGGATTTAAGAGCGGACAGGCAACCGGAATTTACTCAGATTGATGTTGAAATGAGTTTTATTACAGAGGAAGATATTTTTGAAATTCATGAAAAATTAATGCACAGAATCTGGAAAGAATTTTTTGGATTAGAGTTAAAGATTCCTTTTCCTAAGTATGATTACCAAGAGGTTATTGATCGCTGGGGTGTTGACAGGCCTGATTTAAGATTTGGTTTGGAATTAGTTGATGTTACAGAAATAATCGGAAATGCAGGCTTCAATGCTTTCGAATCAGTGGTTGCCGGCGGCGGAATAATAAAAGGAATAACTGTTCC
>JBDRLP010000003.1:0-34900 GCA_043812975.1 Candidatus Iainarchaeum sp.
GAAGCATTTTGTAAAGATAATAAGAAGCTCCACCAATAGGATATTTGTCAAGTTTTTTTGGCAAATAGACTGCAGCAACACCGCATTCGTCTTTAACTTCACCAGACATAACAACAATTAGATTGAATTAGAGAGAGAATAAAAAGCTTTCCTCCAACCTTTTTCTTTCTCTTCCAAAGAGAAGAGAAACATTGCACTCGCAGAGTGCGATGCCCCCCAGAATCTTTGATTCTGGAAGGAAGCTTGACCAAAAAGAAAGAGAAACGTCTAATGGCCTTTTTCTTGTCCTGTTCAATTCCTCATTAACTTGGAACGAATCAGGATTATTTTTGATGTAGGACGGCTTCAGCAGTTCTGTCAGTTCGGTCATTAAACAAAACCAGTTTTTGATTAATATAAGGGATTTGTTTAGTGCAGTATAGTTTTGGTAAACTGATTATTTTCTTCTTGTGTGTTGTTTATTCTTTTGGTATTGATAAAAATTATATTCTTTTTTTTGGAGGTTTTATTTGTTGTCTTCTCATAGATTCTCCAATCTTTCTTTGTATTCTGATTCGTTCAATTTTGCTTCTTGTTTGTCTGGACTTTTCCTGTTCGTTTTTCATTAATTCCAGTTCATATCTCCTGAAAGCAGATAATGTATCTTGCCAAATGACATTACTTTTAGGCAGTCTTAGTTGCTCGCAAATTACTTCTGCATGTCCTGGGTGCATCACAATTATTGATTTGCTATTAAGGCGTTCTAGTATTCTGAGCCAACTTTTCTCTCTTTTATCAAGATTTTGGTATGAAGACATATCTTCTGTATGAAGCATAGCCATCCGACGTCTCTTCTCTTTTTCATCTAATGGTATAACTTTTAATCCTGAATTATGAGCTTCAACCACGAGTTGTTGATATGCTTTAACCCCTAAGATTGCACTGAACTTCCCTTGCAAAGCATCAGCAACATATTCTGGCTGGATCTCTATAAAAAGTTGGTTTTTTCCAGCAATAGCAGTTCTAAAATTAGGTAATGCATTACTGACATTTCCCAACTCATGAATAACTGAAAACATTATCGGCTTATTTGGTCTGACAACCATTCCTTTCACTAGACCCTCTGTTTAAACTAATTAAAATAATATCAGTTGAGGCTTTTAAACATAGTCTCCCTGTCTTGTTTGAGTCATTTCCCAAAATACTTCAAGTGCTTCTGGATTACCTGCCCTTTCACTCTTTTGGTTTCTACGAGATATTTATTGCATTATTTATTAACTTTTTGTTCTCGAGTTCGTCTGTGTCCAGCCTTTTTCTTTTCGCTAACGTCCTTGTTCCCTTCGGGGACGAGGCCTCACAGAACTTTGTTCTGTAAGGTTTCTTTTTGTGCAACAAAAAAAAGGTTATTAAAAAGCTTTCCTCTCTGAATCAATTGTGAAGCAAATGCAAAGAATCGAAGTTGCATTCAAAGACAATAATCTTGACTCTATAGGGCTATCAACCAAAAACAGCATAGAAGAAGACCTTGGAATTAAAGAAATAGAAACCACTCATTTTTCAGAAATATACTATTTTGATGTTCAAGAAAAATTGAATTTAAAAGAAATAGCAGAAAAAGTTTTTATTGACCCGATAACACAGACTTTTTCCATTAATGAAGAAATATTTCCAAAATACGATTTTTATTTAGAAGTAAAACTCCACCCTGATGTTACTGATAATGTAGGCATAGTTGCACTGGAAGGAGTTAATGATTATTTAGGAAAAGAATTAAACGGAAAAATAATAACAGCAAAAAAGTTTTACTTTGAAGGAAAAGCTTCTACCGAACAAGTAGAAAGGATTGCAAAAGAACTTTTAGCTAATGAAGTAATTGAAACTTATGAAATTGGTGGTAATAATGAATAATATGTGCTACCAAAGGTGCACACCTCTCGACGCGGAGGTGTCCGCGTAATGAGTGAAATAAAAATTCTTGAACTCAAAGAAGAAGAACTTGCAAAAATTAGTAAAGAAATGCTGCTTTCACTTGACAATGAAGAAATGAAAACAATACAAGAATATTACAAAAATCTGGGGAGAGAACCAAAACAAATTGAATTGGAAACCCTAGCACAAACCTGGAGTGAACACTGCAAACACAAAACATTCAACGCAAAAATAAATTACACTGAAAACGGAGAAAAACAGGAAATTACAAGTTTATACAAAAGTTACATCAAAAAAGCAACAAAAGAATCAACAAAAAAATGGCTGGTTTCAGTTTTCACAGACAACGCAGGGATAATTGAGTTTAATGATAAGTATAATATTGCAATGAAGGCAGAAACACACAATCACCCTTCAGCATTGGATCCTTACGGAGGAGCCAACACAGGAATCGGCGGGGTAATAAGAGATGTTCTTGGAGCTGGTTTAGGAGCAAAACCTTTTGCAAACACAGATGTTTTTTGTTTCGCGCCTCATGATTATCCAACAGAAAAAATTCCAAAAGGAATTTTACACCCAAAAAGAATTTTCAAAGGAGTAAGACAAGGAGTAATGGATTATGGAAACAGAATAGGTATTCCCACAGTAAACGGAGCAATATTGTTTGACGACCGCTACTTAGGAAACCCCTTGGTTTACTGCGGAACCGTAGGATTAATTCCAAAAGGAATGGAAACCAAAAAAGCAAATCCAGGAGATTTAATAGTCACAATCGGGGGACGCACAGGAAGAGACGGAATTCACGGAGCAACCTTTTCCTCAATAGAATTAGATGAAAACACTTCTTCAAGTGCAGTACAAATAGGAAACCCGATAGAAGAAAAAAAGATGCTGGATGCAATTCTTAAAGCAAGGGATTTAGGATTATACACTGCTATTACAGATTGCGGAGCAGGAGGCTTTTCAAGCGCAGTCGGAGAAATGGGTGAAAAAATAGGTGCAAAAGTACATCTTGAAAAAGTGCCTTTGAAGTACAAGGGTTTGAAACCTTGGGAAATCTGGTTAAGCGAAGCACAGGAAAGAATGATATTAGCTGTCCCTCAGAAAAACTTTGATAAGATAAAGGAAATATGCGATACTGAAGGAACAGAAGCAACAATAATCGGAGAGTATACAAACACGAAAAAACTTGAACTTTATTATGAAGGAGAACTTGCAGGAGAATTAGAAATGAGTTTCATGCATGGTGGAGTTCCTTGTAAAAATCTGGAAGCTGAATGGAATAAGCCTGATGAAAAGGAAATTGAAACTGAAAATAAAAATCTTGGAGAATCTTTGAAAAAACTTTTAGGAATGCCAAACATTGCTTCCAAGGAAACAACAGTAAGAGGTTATGATCATGAAGTTCAGGGAGGCACAGTAGCAAAGCCCTTTGTCGGAAAAGAAAATGATGGTCCTGCAGATGCAGCAATTGTAAGACCTTTATTAGATGACTGGAAAGGAACTGTTATTTCAAACGGAATTAACCCTGATTATTCAGATAAGGATGCTTACTGGATGGCTTGTTCTGTTATAGATGAAGCATTGCGAAACGCGATTTGTGTTGGAGCAGATTTTGAAAAAATTGCTATTCTTGATAATTTTTCATGGGGCTCTCCTGAAAAACCAAAAGTTCTTGGGGAACTAATCAGAGCATGCAAAGGCTGCTATGATGCTTCAAAAGGTTTTGATGTTCCTTTTATTTCAGGAAAAGATTCTCTTTACAACGAGTATTCAAGTGGAGATAATACAATAACAATTCCAGGAACATTACTGATTTCTGCAGTTGGAATTATTGAGGACTCAAGAAAAAAAGTATCAATGCCTTTCAAAAAAGAAGGTAACCCGATTTACATTATAGGTGAAACTTATCCGGAATTAGGCGCAGGACATTACGCAAAACTTCTGAATTCACCTGATGGGAAAGTTCCGGAAGTAAGATTTGAAAAAGCCAGAAAAACATTTTCAAAATTATCAAAACTAATGGCTTCACAAAATGAAGAAAAAATAGTTTTAGCATGCCATGACTGCAGTGAAGGAGGAATAGGAGTTAGCGTTGCAGAAATGTGTTTTGCTTCAGGAAAAGGAGCAGAATTATTTTTGAAAAAAGTCCCTCTGGGAAAAGAAATTGCACAGGATGACTTTGTCTTGTTTTCAGAATCAAATTCAAGGTTTATTGTTGAAATAGATACAGGGAAAAAGAAAGAATTTGAGAAAGCAATGCAGGGAACTGCTTTTGCAGAAATCGGCAATATCTGTGGTAAAAGCCTTGTGGTTAATGGATTAAATGGAAATAAGGTTTTGCAGGAAGGAATTGAGGATTTAAAGAGAGCTTGGAAAAAAACTTTGGGATGGTAAAAAATGAAGGCGATTATACTAAGAGCAGCGGGAACAAACTGTGATTATGAAATGGAGTTTGCTTTGAAAAAAGCAGGGTTTGAAACAGGAAATGTTCACGTGAATGAACTGATTTCTAAAAAGAAAAAACTTTCTGATTATCAACTGTTAGGGATTCCCGGTGGTTTTAGTGCAGGGGATTATATTGGTTCTGGAAAAGTATTTGCAAACAAATTGCTTTACAAATTAAACAATGATGTTCCTGATTTTATTAACAAAGGAAATTTAGTTGTGGGTATTTGTAATGGTTTTCAGGTTCTTGTAAAAGCAGGAATCCTTCCTGGTTTTGAAAAGGATTACCAGAAACAATTAACAACTTTAACACTTAATGACCCGCTTGGTTTCCAGTGCAGATGGATTAAATTGAAAAAACAGGATACAATTAGTGTTTTTGCTGAAGGAATTGATGAGCTAAATTGTCCTATTGCACACGGAGAAGGCAAGTTTGTTGTGGAAAACAAGGCTATTCTTGAGAAGCTTTATGAGAATAAACAGGTTGTTTTCAAGTACGTGAAAAATCCTAATGGTTCAAGAGATGATATTGCAGGAATATGTGATGAAACAGGAAGGGTTCTTGGAATGATGCCTCATCCTGAAAGAAATCTTTTCGGAATTAATGCACCTAATTCTTCTTTCGGAAAAATAAGCAATGAAGGCGAAGGAATGCAGATGTTCAGGAATGCTTTTGAGTATCTCAAAAAATGAGGTCAAATACAAAAAGTTAAAAACAAGAAAAACGTTTACTTTTACATGAAAAAAAGAGCATACATTCTTTCCGCAATTGTAATACTCGCATTTGCATGGTATTATCTTATTTACAGCGGACGTCCTCTAACTCTGAATTTTATTAATGCAATTGTGGCTTTCTCCGCAACAATAATAATAGGCCTATCAGCACTCATGGGTCCAGTAGCAAGATTCGTGCCCAAGTGGAAAAGTATTCTGGAAATGAGAAGACCACTTGGTATAATAGGCTTCGGGTTGGCAGCACTTCACCTGATGATTGTAGTACCACTATTGCTTGAGGAACCATCAGAAGTATTTCTTGGAGATGTTGTTTCAATAGTGGTTGCAGGAGTTGCATTTGTAATCTTCACACTCATGGCACTTACATCCACATCAAAGTGGGTTGAAAAGCTTGGTTATGATAACTGGAAAATGCTTCAGCGTCTTGGTTACCTTGCAATGGCACTTGTGCTTTTTCACATTATACTTCTTGAACAGGGAGTGTTCCTCGGAAGGCTGAGCGGACAAATATCAATAATATTTGTTCTAGCAGTAATATTATTGAGAGCAGTTGCATTTATTTTCAAAAAGCCAGAGGCAAAAACACCAATAAACAAGCTTGTACTTGAACATTAAATAAGTATTATCGAGTCCAAACGAAGATAATACGCTTTACCGCCGCAAGCAGGCGGCGAAACATACCTTTATATTAAGCTTCAAAGAGGATTATGAAAGTTAAACCGGCAAAAATAAGGAATTATTTCCAATAATTTACTGTTTTGCAGGATATAGTATATAGGAGAGAAATCAATGGGTTTTAACGACAAATTCGGTGGCGGCTCAAGAGAAATGCACAAAGCAACTTGCTCAGATTGTGGTAAGGAAACTGAAGTGCCTTTCAAACCAGCAGACGACAGACCAGTTTACTGCAGGGATTGCTACCAAAAACACAGACCACCAAGAAACAATTACTAAATAACTAGTTTTTTCTTAAAACTTTGTGAATTTTAACAAGGCCCTCTATTAGAGGGCAAATTCTACTTTTTTAAAAAACAAAATTCTCTACTTAGTTTACACTCAAAATCTTAAAAAAAGCAAATTCGTATTTAAAAGTTTCTAACTTATTTGAATAGAAGTGAAATTCTTTGAAAACAAATTATTCACAACTTAATTATACTGAAATCCAATCTAACCCTATTTTAGATATTGGAGCTCGTTTATGGGAAAAAGATAGGTCTGAGGCCTTCAAAACATGTTACAAGGCAATGAGATTTGTGGATAATCTTGTTGATAACAGGAAATCGACAGGAGAAAAAATTTCAGAGGAAGAAAAAGCACATTATATTTCTTTAATCAACAATTGGGAATCAAACACTGCTTTAATGCAGGGGCCTTTTCAGAAAGAACTTTTGGATACTGTAAAAAAATTTGATATTCCCCAATGGCCGTGGAAAAAATTTGCTAATTCAATGATTTACGATTTAAACCACGATGGTTTTGATACTTTCCAAGATTTCTTAGATTATTCTGAAGGAGCTGCCGTTGCTCCTGCAGCCATTGGAGTTCACATTTGCAGTGCAAAAAAAGAAAACGGAAAATACATCGAACCAAAGTTTGATGTTGTTGAATTCACGAGACCAATGGCTTATTTTGCTTACATTGTTCACATTATTAGAGATTTTGAAAAGGAGGTTAAAAGTAATTTGAATTATTTTTCGGATGATTTAATGAAAGAAAACAACTTGGATTTTGAAAAGTTCAGGGAAATCGCTTCCGGCGGAAAAATACCTGCGGGTTTCCGTGCTTTAATGAAAAAATATTATGAACTTGCTGAAAAATACCAAAAGGAAGCCCGAAAAACTTTTGACAAAACACTTCCTCTTTTAGATTCTCAATATAGAATGAGCATAGAGGTTATTTACAGTTTGTACTCGCAGGTTTTTGAAAAAATTGATGTTGCAAACGGAACTTTTTCCGCTGCAGAATTAAACCCTACTCCTGAAGAAATAAAAGAAAGAATTGATCTCACTATTTCTAAAGTTTAATTTTTATAATAAGAAAAATCCAATCGCGGCTGAAAGAATGTTCATTGCTGAAGCAATTAGCAATGATTCTTTAAACTGTTTTCTAAAAATGCGTTTTATGAAAATTGTTTCAGTCAAAACCACTAATAATTCAACAATTACAAATGCTGCAAAAAAATCCTCATTAAAGAAAAAAGAAAGAACAATCCAAACAACAGGAAGGGTTATTGTATTGATTTTAAGCAACCCAATAATTTCTTCATTAAAATTCTTTTTTAAAATTAAATGCAATGGAATGAATTCAATTAAATTGGTCAACACATAAGCAAGTAGAAAACTTGAAACCAAATTCATTTCTTCGCCTTTACAACAAAGATTATTATAATTATAAGAACTACTGCAAGAGCTCCAAACATTAACAAGTAATCAGTTAAAGGATCCGAAGGCACAGTATCAGGAATTTGTTCCTGTGTTTTCAAATCCATTTGTTTTGTTTCTTCATTCAACGACATTACTTTGAAAATCGTGTGCCCTGATTTCAAATCAATTTCCTGTGAAGCAATTGCATTAGAAATCTCAAGAGCCTGCCCGCGAGGAATAGCATAAACCGTAATATGAGTATTCAATTTGTAAACATTAGTTTCTTCAGTAACCGGTTCTAATTTATCAGGCCAAATATTTCCTGCATATAAAAATTCATAACCCGGATATTCAATGTCATTAGAAATTGAAAAAGAGTAACTAGGACTTGGGCCAATATCAGCACTAACAAAAGAGGCTGCAAAAAGCACGAAAAGCAAAATTAATAATATTCTGAATTTCATGCAAATATAAGGTCTAAACTCAAATATATTATTTTCTAATTGATTAAAATTTTGACTAAGGCGTCTTGTCAATAACCTGCTTGGCTTTTTCTTCCAAATAAGAAACAATCTTTTCAGCAAAGTTATAACCTAAACTTTCAAATGCTTTGAAACCAGGACTTCTGTTAACCTCAATAATAAACAACCCTCTTTTGGATACTCCTACATCAATCCCTGCAATTTCTGTAGCAACTGATTTTGCTGCACGCACAGAAATACGTTTAACAGAGCCGGGAATTCTTGCACGCTTAGGTTCCGCCCCCTGATTAATATTATGCAACCACGAGTCTGAAATTTTCTCCATTACTCCTTCATACTTATCTCCAACAACATAAACCCTGTACTCATTTTGAATATCTACAAATTCCTGAGCAATAAAATCTTTTTCCACAAACTTTTTCAAATACTTTTCAATCTTTTCTTTACGCACTCTTCTGATGCCTCTTCCACGCTTTCCGAAAATAGGTTTGAGTACAATAAAATCAGATTTGAATTTTTTTATTTTTTCAAGATTTTCTTTTTTGAACAAAACAGTCATTGGTACGAATAAATGTTTCTTTCCGAAAATCCTATAATTCTCAAGTTTGTTCCGGTCAATCCTAAGAGATATTTTCTCATCCACAACAACCTTACCTGCCTTGACAAACCGTTCAGCAATTCTTTCAGCCATCAAAACTTTTCCTTCAATAGCTCTGAACAAAACTATATCAAACTTTTTAGGATAAATCTTCAAACCCCTTTTAAGAATCCTAAAAGTAACCACATGAGCCCTTTTACGTGCCTCCAAGACAATACGTCTTATCTCTATCTGAGGCTCAACTGAAAGTATCAATAATTTCATTAAACAAAATTCCCTGAGAAGTGTTAAAAAGGGAAGCTAAACAACCAAGACCTCCAAATCAAAAATACTAACTAATAACCCATTAATAGAGGGGATTTTATTTCTTCTTAGCTGCTGGTTTCTTCTTTTTTGCTGTCATTGTGTTTACCTCCTTAAAAGAATTTTTCAAAAACACGGTTTCGTACAAAGCCAGATTTTGACAAAACTAATTATTTTATGCCACCCCAGAAAATTTTAAATACAAGATATGAGGCTATTACATTAGACTGAGGGGTATGCTTTTATGAAGCAAAATATTGGTCATCAAAAGAAAACAAAAATCTCACAAACTTTTTCTGCTAATCCCGAGAGGGTTAGAAATCTTTAACCATGTAAAACTGGAGGTCATACAAAATGGGAAAACAAAAAAAAGGAATAAAGAAAAGAGAATGGGAAGAAGACAGAGAATTTGAAATGGATGACAGCTACAACGATATTTACGACTAAAGAGGGACAAAAAATGTATACTACAAACAAACTCACAAAAATAAGTATGAACAGACTTACAAAAAAATACAGATGCATGAACTGCAGCACAGAAATAATAAACCCAGAAGGGAGCATGTACAACAAGAGATTTTGCAGCACAAAATGTTTTGATAATTATTTGGAAAAATAACTAATTCTTTATTTTTATTTTTCTTAAACATCTTTAAGCAAATTATTCATACGTTCTCGATAATCATCAAAAGCTTTTATCGCTTTTAAAATCAGATTATAATTTCGAAAAAGCAAGGTCAAATGCCTGATTAAATTCAAAATCTTTCCAGCGGTTGTAAGCAAACTTCATTATAGGGAAGGTAACAGCATAAACAACAGCCCAAATCATCAATGAGGAACTGATTGCAACAAGAAGATTAAAGGCAAGCAAAGAAGTTAATGGTTGAGTTGTTGCCTCAACAGCCCCGGAAGAAATTGCTTTGAGAGATTCATTCTGCTGAAATACAAACATAATGTAAGCAGTTACAACTCCAGCAAGAACAAAAATCAATCTGAACGGTTTGAGAAGCCAGTGCTTGTTCACATTTTTAAAAGGACAAATCTGTTCAATCGTCTTATAATTTGACCGAGAAATACTTTTCTCCAGCCTGATTAACTCAATTGAAGAAATCTGTCTTTTAAGACAGACTTTCATAATGTCATCAGCATATCCCCACTTCTGAAGAACCTGTTTCAGGGTTTCATCATTCGCAGCATTGTGGTAATTCCAAAGAATACGCATAGTATCTTTCTTGCTGAGATTAGCAGTCAAAAATTCATTCACTGCAAAATCATCTAAGTGTTGCTGGGCAAAAAGAACATCTACCATTCTTGCATTAATCCAGTTCTTTTTTTTCATAAACTTAAGGAGCTCAATCATGTCCTGAGACACGATATTGTAACGCATAAGAACCTGTATTATTAGAGTAGGGCTTTGGGTGTTAATCTCTGAAAAAGTTTTTTCATGCCTGAAAGCCCTGAAAATCTTCCCCCAGTTATCAATGGCAATATCAATGAGTATTAAGATTCCAAGAAAAGCAACCATAATTGAAAAAACAATTTTGTCATAATCACCACTTGCCCAGAGAAAAATTATGAAAAGCATACCTAAAAACGCGCGCCAGGCATTATCAGAAACCTGGATATAACGTGTTACAACCCCGCGCATTAAAGTGGCTGTATTGTCAAGGAAAGCAAAGAACTGAGTAATAGGTTTTTTGTCAGAATCCTTGTCATCGGAAAATAAATAATCTTCATCCCAACTGTTTTTTGGCATGTCAATATAATGGAAAAACTCCTTAAAAAAACCAGCACTAAACAGAACAAAAACACATAAATACAAGTGTTTCCATTTACTTAGATGCCTGAAATAAAAGTTCCAAAAAATGTTCTTTTAGTGGGAAGCAAAAGACTGCTTAAGAGTACTATTTCAAAATTCAAGGCTAAAAGAGTTAAGGAATGGAAAGGGAAAAACTTTCCGCTTTACAAGTTTACTCAGGGAAACAACACTATTGGTTTGAGTTATTACTTTTACGGGGCAAGTGCTGCAGCAGCTAATTTAGAGGATTTAATTGGAGCTGGTTCTGAAAACTTTGTCTTTTTTACATTAGGAAGACCTGTTTCTGAAGATGTAAAGCCAGGTGCAATAATTTTACCTACTCGTGCTGTAAGAGATGAAGGAACGAGCTACCATTACTTGAAACCAGCAAAACAAGTAATTGGGAATACTGAGATTGAGAAAAAACTCAAAGAAGAACTGAAAAAAGAATCTTTAAAATCACAATTAGGATTAACATGGACAACTGATTCCCCTTATTCTAAAGTAAGAAAAACAAAAGAAATTGTTGAATCAAAAGCACTGAGCATGGATAATGACTCATCAGCTTTATTTGCAGTCGCAAGGTACAGAAAAGTAAATCTTGGCGGAATTATTTTAATCAGCGAAGCAACAATAAGAGGAAGAGTAAAAGCAAAAATCAAAGATTCTTTGAGAGAATTAAAAATCCACTTGCTTACTATCTGCACAAAAACACTTGCATCAAAAGCATTCTGGGACAAATTTAATGAAGAAAAAATTAATGAAAAAAAACCAGTGAAAAAAACACAAAGAAAAGCACTATGGGATGAAAAAATAAACGAACTCTCAATGAAAGTTGATGATGAACTTGCAAAAGCTAATGTGGAAGAACAGAAAGACGAGGAAATTCTTGATGCTTTGCTTATGAAGAAAGAAATTTTTGTAACACAATACCACAGAAGCAGGAGTAAATATTTAAGGTATAAATTACAAGATTCCACTTACACAAAAATTTCAGCAACCTGCATTACAATGCTGGAAATGATTCTGCAGGAAATAATAGATGCAGAAACAAAACAGGAAAAATTACACAAAATAATCCCGTACAAAGAATCAATTATTTCAGAAGCAGATGAAGCAGCAGAAGAAATTTACGCACAATTAGCAGAGGGAGAAGAACCTGAATTTTACAGTGAAGAAGATGCACCACCATTACACAGAGTACATAAGAACAGAGCTGCAATATTTTTAGTTAATTTACCAAGACGATTCAGATACAAGCCTTATTACAAAAAATTCTTCACAACCGAAGACAGAATGGTCGAAGTTGACCATCAGGAATTTTTGGGAAAATATTAATAAACCCAATGCATATTATTAGTTTAAAAAAGGACATATACACATGGAACCTAAAAATTTTCTCTTTATTTCTCTTGATAATCTTATCGGCGATTTGGCTAAACATGTCCAGGAAGAAGGCCATAATGTAAAGTATTTTGTTGAAGCAAGGCAGGAAAGGGAAGTAACCTCCGGCTTTGTGGAAATGATAGATAATTGGAAAGCCTTTGTCAACTGGGCAGATGTAATAATTTTTGATGATGTTCTGGGAGAGGGCACAAAGGCCCAGAAGTTAAGAGAAAAAGGGAAAGCAGTTGTTGGAGGCACCCCTTATACTGATAAGCTTGAGGATGACCGTGCTTTTGGTCAGGATGAACTCAAAAAAATGGGGATAAATATTATTCCTCACTGGGAATTCACTTCTTTTGATGAGGCAATTGCATTTGTAAAGCAAAACCCCGGCAAATATGTTTTGAAACCTAATGGAGAGGCACAGAACATTAAGGGATTATTATTTATCGGCGAGGAAGATGACGGCAAAGACTTATTGCAGGTTCTCGGAGATTATAAAAAAGCATGGGAGAAAAAAATTCCTGCTTTCCAACTTCAGAAAAGAATCGGCGGAGTGGAAATTGCGGTGGGTGCTTTCTTCAATGGAAAAGAATTCATTTATCCAATAAATGTCAACTTTGAACACAAAAAATTATTCCCAGGAAACTTAGGCCCCTCAACAGGAGAAATGGGAACTGCAATGTTCTGGAGCGAACCCAACAAAATTTTTAATCAAAGTCTGAAAAAGTTTGAAAAAAAATTCGCGGAAGAAAAATATGTTGGTTATGTTGATTTGAACTGTATTGTAAACAGCAACGGAATTTATCCTCTTGAGTGGACAACAAGGTTTGGTTATCCCACAATTTTTATTCAACAGGAAGGAATACAAATGAAAATAAGCGAGTTCCTTTATGAAATGGCTCACGGAACCCTGAAAAAATTCAATTACAAAAGCGGATTCCAAATAGGAGTGAGAATAGTTGTTCCACCTTTCCCTTTTAAAGATAAAGAAACATTCAATGTGAAATCAAAAGATTCAGTGATATTTTTCAAAAAAGGCAAGGAAGGAGTTCATATTGAGGATGTAAAAAATGTTAACGGTGAATGGCTTGTAACAGGAAACTCAGGGGTTATTCTTGTGATTGTTGGAATGGGATATACCATGAAACAGGCCCAGCAACAAGCATACAATAGGATAAAAAATATTATAATTCCGCACATGTATTACAGAACCGATATTGGGGACCGCTGGTTTGATGATTCCGACAAACTTCATAATTGGGGTTATTTAAGAGGAATATAATTCTATTAAAGTGAGTTTTTTGGAATTTGAAAAATTTGAAAAAGACGGTTCCTCTTATTGGCACTGGAAATACGAGGATTATCTTCCTTATGTAAAACCCACAAAAGAAGATATTAAAAACGCGCCAAGGCCGTTTATTCTAAGAGATATTCCTGCTGACTGGCCTATAGGATTTGTGAACACTAGTCCTGATGGTTTAACTAATATAATAAAACTTGAAGATTCGTTTGAAAAACTTCCTATTGATCCTGATTTAAGAAAAGATCTTAGGCGAATTGACAGAAAGAATGCTGAAACCCGAATAGTAAATAATGAGAAAAATATCCTGGAAAAAAGCAGTGCCTGGTTTTTGGAGCAATGGAAAGAAATTCCTGAAGAGTTTGAACAGAGACTTGAATTGTGGAAAAAAACAGCATACACAATCAGCGCATATCAGGGAGAAACTTTACTGGCTGTTCATATTGCAATGATTGAGGAAAAAACCGTTTATTATCTGGGGTGCTGGTGGAACCGCGAATACAAAAACCTTTCAGTGCCTATATTTCTTCTGAAAAAAGATATTGAACAGGCAATAAAAAATAAGTTAGAATATTATGATTTAGGAGTCGGGGATGAACCCTACAAAAAACAGTGGGGCGTAATTGAAAAACCCGTGAAATACTATGCAGAAATTCCAAAACAGCTTGCTGAAAAACTCGAACTAAAAGAATTTGTTGAAATAAAAGAATGAAAAAAAATTCTTCACAACCGAAGACAGAATGGTTGAAGTTGACCATCAGGAATTTTTGGGAAATAATAATTCTAAAACCACACCGGCACTCAGGTCTGGAAATTGCTTTTAAACACCCAATTATCTAATAGTTTAGCGGGCAGGGAACCTATTGAAAAAGGTTCAACAAAATGAGAAAAGACTTAGAACACACATTCAGCGAGTACCTCGATAAAGAAATGCAAAATAAATTATTTGTGAGATTTGTGTTTTCAGAGGATTTCAATAAAATAGATGCTTTTGCAGTTTCACTTATTTCAACCATCAGAGAAAAACCAAGGGAAATTATAAGGTTTGATGCCAGCATAAGAGAAAGAATAAATGTTCACAAATTTTACAGTAAACCTATAATAAAGCAATATTTGAACAAAGAAAAATGCTTCAAGACTCTAGAAGAATTCATAGAAAACATAAGAGAAAACTGGATTATTTATAGGTTGGAATATGAGGAAAACTATTGAAGCGTACGTTCAATAACCGAAAAGGTTATATAACTTAAAAGGTTATAATATATTGGTGTGAAAATGAAGCAATTGATAATAAAAATTGGAGTAAAAATGGATGACGATTTGCGGAAAATTTATAATGATCCAAAAAAAGGAACGCCCGGAAGCCATACTCTTTACCTGAAAAGCGCTCATGAGTTGTATGAACTGCTTTCCCCTAAAAGAATCGAATTATTGAGTTTTGTTATTAATCAAAGCACTAAGAAAACCATTGGAGAAATCTCAAAAAAGCTTAAGAGAAAACAGGAAGCAATTAGCAGGGATGCAACAATACTTTCCAAACACGAATTAATTCAAAAATCTAAGGAAAAGCAAAAAACCTATTTGAAACCGAAATATAATTCTCTTCAAATACAATTAGCAAACTGATTTCACAATTGCTGAGTTAGATCTAATTCACCTTTTGGTTCAGCATAAATCAGCATTATTTCATAACTCTTAATGTAATCAGAGTATTTTTCTTTCATTGTTTTCATTAGTTGGTTAACTTTTTCAAAAGATTCGACATCCATTTCAAGTTCTAATAACCAAGGCCCGATTTTCTTTTCATAATGGAAAACATTTCCAAGACTCCTACAATATTCTTTTAAAGATTCATCCTGCTCTTTTGAAATATTCTTCAAATTAACAATAACCTTATAGAAACCCATTCCGATTTTACTCACATCCGGCTGTAACCTGAAAACAGAAATAACTTTTTTTCGGATCAGTTCTTTAATGCGATATGAAACAACCCTAGGAGTCAAACCTAATTTTTCAGCAAGATCCACAGAAGAAGCACGGGCATTTGTAGAAAGTTCTTTAAGGATTTTTTTATCAGCAGAATCAATAAGTACTTTTTCAATTACATCATACCACACATGTCCAACAGAAGGTTTATTCATAAAATAACCGCGTGAAAAAATCTCAACTTCGACATGAGCTGCAAGACTCTGGTTCAGAACATACTTACCAAATTTTGAATTGAAATCAACAACAGTAGCATGAAACTCCTTTACATCTTTCACAAAAATACTGTAAATAAGATTCCACTTGCCTGTTGTCAGTGCAACCCACCAGACTTTTTTATTACTCTTTAAATAAGCAATTATTTCTTTTTCCTTAGTAGGAGTGATATCTTGTAATTCCAGATAAACATTCCAGATTGTTAAGCCTAATCTTCCTGCATCAAGCAAAGTAACAAAGTTCTTTATCACCCCGTCCTTCTGAAGCTTATTTACTCTGTATTCAACTACATTCCTGCTTTTGCCAACCTTCTTAGCTAGTTCAGAAAAAGACTGCCTGGAATTGATATCTAACTCATATAATATCTTCTTATCCAGCAAATCCAAAATATAAACCATAATAGTAATATACTACATTTTTATTTAAAAAAGTGTTGTTTTAATCAAAAATCGATTAAAATCTTTTATATTCATCACAAGCAGCAATTATACTATGTTACTGGAAACAATAACACATTTAACAGCACTGGATTTTGGGTGGTTCATTAAATTAGCCACAATAAACCCGATAATGACATTCATGCTGATTTCAGTGTTTTATATTTTTCTTGAAGGCCAAAATTTAATCAAAGGAGGAATAATAATACTTGCGGCAATTTTTGCTTCGCTTGATTTTGGATCAGTTCTTGGTGTTGCTATTCTCACTGGAAGTTTCATGCTGATTTATTACTTATCAAAAATCTCACTCCTTATGATGGCTGAGGGAAGTGAAAAACTGAAAAAATATATGATGTTCATAAATGAAATACAATTTTTTGGAGTGCTGGTAATAGCACTATTATTTTTCCAGTGATAAAAAATGAACATTATTAAAATACTGGCAGAAACTGCATTAATGATTACAATAGGTTATACAGGAATAACAATTCTGACATTATTTGGAATTAATTTCGGGCCGCTTATTTATTCGCTAATCGGATTTGTAGGAGTGGCAAACCTCGCTTTTGTTTATACCTTTTATTTCAGATTATAAAACTAAATAAACCATTAGAAAATAAACAATTCAAGACTATTTATTCTTTGCGAGGGCATAGCAAATATTACAGGATACGCGGACGGGGGGTTTGGGACGGGGGATTCTTTTTTTTGGAAGAGGGGCCCACGAAGCCAAATTTACGCAAAGCTACCAGACAGTGGTTAGTGCTGCCAGAAAGGATTTTGCGAGAAATGTGAACATTATTGCCCACGTTCGAGTTTCTTAAGAACTTTTTCTAACAATCCCCACTCAAGAACATTGTTGCTTTTATAAATTTTTATAATTCCCCATTCCCTAAGTTTTTGCATGTATCCTTTTATGTAGTGTCTGCTTGTTTCACCTACAAAACTATTTCTAGTCCTGATGGCATTCAGCAGTCCGCGCCACCTTTCTGTGCCTTCACTTGTTTTCCTTATTTTTTTGCATATTTCCTCAGGTGTCATTTCTCCTTTTTTGAGACGCCTTACTCTACGTTGTTGCTCATTACCTTTTCTAGTTCTTTCTGGTACAGATGTTTTAGGTTTTGATTCTGGAACTGGTTTTTTTGGTACAGGCTTCCTTGGAGCGGTACTAGCACCTGCCCCGGTTTTGTGCTGACGGACTGAATTAAGTGCATTCCGCAAATTACTAGCACGCTGGGCAGCAGATGGTCTCGGCATAAAAAATAAATGATTTAAGAGTATTTAATTGTTGAGGATAAACTATACTTTATTGGAAATCTTGCTGGTTTTTTAATTCCCTAAATGCATTCTCCAGAGACGAGTACCATAACATTATCTCTAACTACCCCAGATGAAGTATCAACATTTGACACTATATTTACTTTTTGACCAGCAAAACTATCAGAATTCCACTCATGCGAACAACTCATGTGTTCTAAACCTGTATGTATTTCTATTTCGACAGTACAGTTATTTACAGGAAAACCTACCCCTACTTGTTCACCATTTATTTCCAAAGTTGGATTTTTAAGGTCTTTTCCCACAGCATTAAATTTTATTGTTACAATATCTCTTACTGTAGATCCATCATTTGGGTTAGTGATGTTCACATAGGGTACTTCGTCTTTACTGGCTGCACTTAGAGTAGCCAAAGATATCATGAGTACAAGCACTAAAACTTGAAACTTATTCACAATATCACCTAATAGAGTATCCCAAAATTAGTGCTTTAAAAGGCATGAAATTGTTAGGCAAAAAACTAAAAATAGAAATTAAGCAATTAATTTTAAATTCTCTTTTAAATTCCAAGTATTATTTCAGATTTTTTTCCATTATAATGAAACCATTTTTTTTATAGCCTTTTTTCTTGTAAAATCCGGTTGCACTTGATTTTAAGTGAGATTCGAAAAGTATTTTTGCAAATTTTTTTTTCACAAGTTTTTCTTCTAGTTTTTCAAGAAGCTTCATGCCATAGCCCCTGCCCTGACTCTCACCAATAACCGCAAAATCAGTTATCCAGCATCTTTTTCCGTCAAAATAATCATAAGTCTCGCTAAGAAGCATACCTACAACCCGATTATTCTCAATACAAACTAAACAATATTCAGGGGCACCTCTCCAGAGAGTTTTTACTCTGACAAACGCCTGCCTCTTTCCCCATTTTTCATTATAAGGTTTTTTAGAGAACTCGTCAACCAGTATTTCAACAACCCCATTGATGTCCGATTCCTTCATTTTCCTTATCTGCATTGCAACACCAGTGATTAGTTTAAATTTTTCAGGATAATGCCTCAATAATTCGTTTTTTGAATTCAGGCAAATCTTTTTTCTTTATTCTTCCGGCAGCAGCAGGAATATGCCCGCCAGCACCAGCATTTTCAAAACCTTCAACTGCATTTTCCAAAAGTTCATTGGTTTTTACTTTAAAATCCTGCCTCCGAACAGAAAAAGAAACAAAATCCCCGCCTTTATCCTGAACAAAAATAATGGTTTTGTTAGGAAACATTTCATTACTAACTTTGTTTATTACCACTGATTTTATATTGGTTTGGGATTTGAATTCAAACCAAACAAGATTCTGTTCATCAAACAATTCTTTGTCGGAATTAAATTTTTTCATTATTTCATCAATCTGATTGTTTAAAGTTTCAACATAACCCGAAAATTTAGAATTAATAATTTCTTTTGGAGAAGAAACATTTGCATAAAAAAGTAAAAGTTCTCCAAGCTTCTCAGGAGCAAGAGTTTCTACAGCAGAAATTATAACAACAACACTAAAAAATTCCTCAATACTAGAATTATTATTAGAAATAGCAATCTGAACAAAAGACCCCCACTGCTTTAATTGATTATCCCCCATTAAACCAACACTAGCAATCCAGGAATATTTTTTCAAATTAACGTGCCTTGAAAATAAATCATAAACCAATTTAGAAGCCGAGTATTTACTTGAATCAAGATCATTAATGTTCTGTGCTTTTATTATAAATGTGTTTTTCAAACCTTCAGAACCATAATCTTTATGATGATCAATAACAAGTATTTCATCAACAATAGAATCAGCTTTTAGTAATGCTTCTTTATTTTGTTCAGCGGCAAAATCAACTATAATAAGTTTTTGGACTTTTTCTTTCTTTAATTTTTCAAGTGTTTCAGGAAGCAACTCCATTGTTTTGAATCTTTGAGTAATAAGCAAGGGATTATTTCCAGTGATTTGTTTTATTGCATTATAAGCTATTGCTCCTGCTGAAACACCATCAGCATCAAGATCATGAACTAAAGCTATTTTATCATCAGCAGAAAAGCCTTTCACTATTGAATCGAATTTTTCCAAATATTCTTCTTTTTCCATTAAAAAATGGTAAAGCAGAATAGCTTTAAATACCACTTCCCAGCTTATTCTAGAATGGGTTATAAACACACTAATAGCCAAGGTAAAAAATACTTTCTAAATTCAACAGTAGCTAAAAATGGGAGAACTCTCTTCTTTTTTAGCAAAGAACCAAAAAACCCTGTTGATTTGCCTGAAAACTACCTGATTATTGAAAGTCCACTTACAAAACTGCCTCTTCTGAAGAAGAAATAATTACAGATAAAAGGAATAGGCTATTAAGGATAATTCTACATTTTAGCTTTTGATAGAGATGATTCCGATTGAAAAAGTAACAGAGATTAAAGAGGGACTTTTTAATGAAATACAGAAGTTTTCCTCAAAAGAAAATCCAAAGTTAGCTGATTTTAGGTTAGAAGTTTCTAATGGGTTAGGGGCTGGAGCATTAAATGGGAACATTAAAGGTGCGAAAAAGGACTACAGTGCAGAAATCGGAGTAAGGGTTTTTGCAGGAAAAATTGTTGCAGGCGGATTTGCAGGAAAAAGCTTAGGTAAAAATGATTTTGAAAACACAAAACCAATTCTGAGAAAATTATTAGAAATTGCTTTGAAAAGAGCAAAAATTAATTCTATCCAAAAAGAAAAAGAAATGAAAAAACCAGAAGCAAGAGGAATTTATTCAACAGAATTTGCAGAAATACCAGTTCAGAAAAAAGAATGGACAAAAAAATTCAAAACAAATCCGCTGGATGCAAATCTTGAGGATTTTATTAAACGAAGCGAAGAACTTTCCAAAGAAATTTCAAAAATAAAAGGAGTTACAGCAAATAATATTGGAATTTATTCCGGAATAATCAAAAAATTATTTGCAAGCAGTGAAGGCTCTATGATAGAACAGACAAGAGCAATTACTGAACCTTCAATTTATGTTGCAACAAAAGGAAAAAATAGTGAAACTTATCACGAGTGGATTGCAGAAGCAAAAGGATTGGAAGCACTTGAAGGAGATAATTCTCATGGAAAAACTTTGGAAGAATTTGCTAATTTTATTGCAAATGGCACAGTTGAATTAAGCAATGCAAAAACTGCAAAGTTTGAAAAGAATGTTACAGTTGTTACTGATCCTTGGTTTAATACTTTACTAAGCCACGAGATCTGCGGGCATCCTCTTGAAGCTGACCGTGCTTTGAAACGAGAAACTAATTGGGCAGGAAGGGTATGGTGGTTCAAAAATAGTAAAGATAATCAAATTGGAAACAAAGTTGGTTCTGAAGAAATGACAATTGTTTCTGATCCGACAATTGAAGGTTATGGAAATTACTTGTTTGATGATGAAGGGGTTGAAGCAAAAAAAGTTGTTAATCTTGAGAAGGGTGTTTTGAAAGAATTTATGAATTCCAGGGAAACTGCACAAATTTTGGGAGAAATTCCTAACGGCCACATGAGGGCTTCAGGTGCTGATTTAATGCCTTTGGTTAGAATGAGCAATACTTACTTTGAAAAAGGGTCTTGGAAAAAAGAAGAACTTATTGAGGAAACCAAAAAAGGATATTATATTGTAGGCCAGAAAACCCCTAGTATTGGCGAATCTAGGCAGAATTTTAACATTACCTGCTGGAAATGCTACAGGATTGAAAATGGAGAAATCAAGGAACTTTACAGAAATGTAGGAATAGAGGCAAATTCACATGAATTTTTCAACACAATAGAAGCTGCAGATGATATCAAAAGATTTAATGTTCCGAATTGCGGAAAAGGAACACCTATGCAGGTTATGAAATTAGGGAATGGCGGACCGCATTTAAGAGGAATTGCTAACCTCACAGGAAAAAGGTGAAAGCATGATTGATTTTAGCGATATTAAAAAAACTGCAAAAGAACTTCTTGAGTTTGCTGAAAAGAAAGAAGGAGTTAAAGAAGTGGAAGCATATGTTTCGTGCAATTCACTTAATGTTTATAGAATTGTTTATCATTCAGGAATTCCAAGCAATGGTTTGGAAGAACCAAAAAGTGAAGAAAACTTTGGTTTAAGTTTGAGGATTCTTTTTAATGATGGGAAGTTTGGTTTTGGTTCATCAGATTCTGATTTGAGCAGGAAAGGTTTTGATGAAGCATTTGGAAAAGCAGTTGAGTCAAAAGTAAATGATACTGATTTTCATTCTTTGCCGGAACAGATGGGAAAAGCAGAGTTGCAGAATTATCATGATAAAAATATTATAAATTTGGATGAAGAAAAAGCAATTTCTAAAGCATATGAATTACTTGATGGCGCATTTGATGCATTGAACAAAAAAAGTTTCAAACAGGATACTAACATTACTGGAGAAATGGATTTAATGTCCTCACGAATGTGTGTTACCAGTTCTAAAGGAATTTTTGGTTCTGATGAACACACAACAGCAATAGGAACACTAACCTCAAACCTTGAAGAAGAGGATATTTCTTCCGGAGCTTCTTATTCTTCCTCAACACACTTGGCAAATCTTGATTGTTTTAAGGTCGGTTCAGATTCTGTCGAAAAAGCACTTAATATGAGAAATCCTAAAGGAATTGAATCAGGAGAATACAAAGTTGTACTGAGCAGGCAGGCAATTGCAGAATTATTTTACAGTCGTTTTGATCTTGCAATTTCATCAGTTGATTTCCACGCAAGCCCTTTTTCAGGAAATACTGGAGAAAAAGTAGGAACAGAATTATTCAGTGTTGCTGAGGATCCTCATTTGGAAAACTTCACTGGTTCGAGAGCAATTACTGATGAAGGAATTCCAACCCAAAAAAACGAACTTGTTACAAACGGAATTCTGAATACTTATCAGTCAAATGATTATTACAATAAGAAAAAAGAAAAGTGGAAAAAACTGCTTCCGATTAATGGTTTCAGGAGCAGTTCAGACAGAAGCTATTACTCAGATGTGGGAATTGGTTCCACAAACCTTGTTTTGGGCAAAGGAGATTATTCAGAACAGGAACTTATTGAGGAAGTTAAGGACGGAATTTATGTAGGAAGGCTATGGTATACTTACCCTGTGAATGGTTATTCAAACTTTGATTTTACATCAACAATCAGAGGAGACTCTTACATCATTAAAAATGGTAAAATAGAATCAGCTTTAACACCTAATACTGTAAGGGTTTTGGATAGTTTTGAGAGTTTTATGAATGGTATTATTGCACTTGGAAAAGAATCCAAGCCAAGCCAAATTTGGGGGCAGGGTGCATTACTAGTTACTCCTGAACTAATTCTGGAAAAACTTAAACTGAAAAAAATTTCTAAAGGACTTTAACCAAATTTCAAATCATTTGAACTAGCAGTTTGTGCATAGCTGTTTCTTTTTCTGTTTCAAGGTGGAAGGTTCCAATTAGAACATTTCCTTGTTTTACAAGAACTGGGTTTCCTTCAAAAGAAGCAAGTGTCTCGACTTTTTTTCCTTTCTTAATTATCTTTGGAGCACGTATGAAAACCCCGTTTAGTTTCCCGATTCCTTCAATATTAACCTCGGCTTCAAAAGAATCAACCTGTCTTCCATAAGCATTTCTCTTGATTTCAACATCAATTAATCCAAGTGGTTTGAATTCTTTTTCATTCAGAACTTTTTTTGCAAGAACAATTGCTCCTGCACAGGTTCCATAAACCGGCATTCCTTTCTTTGCCCTTTTTTTGATTTCTTTATCCAGACCAGAAATTGCAAGGAGTTTTCCTATAGTAGTTGATTCTCCACCTGGAATAATTAGGGCAGAACATTTTTTCAAATCAGTTTTGTTTCTAACTTCAATTGAATTTATTTTCATTGATTCAAGAATTTGGGTATGCTCAAAAAAATCTCCTTGGAGCGCAAGAACGCCTATTGTTTTCATAAAATAAAACCACACGGACAAGATTAAAAATTATTTGTCAACAATGTCGACAAAACAGACAACAAATACATATATTTACCTAATCCTTCTTACAATCAAAAAATGATTTTATTATTTTAAGAGAAACAAGAAGAGAAGTTTTGGAAGAAGCAATTGATATAATAAAAATGGAAGGTAGATTAGAGTTCATCAAAAGAAGCATGAGCAGGTGTATGAGAAGGTTGATGCAAAAAAAAGGATTAATTAACGCCGATTAGGAAAAATAAAACTTAAATATTTGTCAATTATTTGTTTTCTTCTTGAAGGGTCTAAAGAAGCATTTTCTTCAAGGACAGTGTTTAATCTAAAAAAAGCAGTCCAAACCACCTGGTCTTCATAATTAGCATCGCTTCTAGTTTCAATCATTTTTTCATGAATAATACGTTTAATTAATTCTTCTTCATCATTTGTTAAATGAAACTCAGAATTTTTTTTTCTCTTTCTACGCTTTCTATTTACGTTTTTATGAGCAGGCATTTTAACACTAAAAAGTAATGATTTAAGAGTATTTAACTATTTATCTAAATATGGCGGTGTAGAATTGTTGTCCAAATATAAATGATTGTTGTTGTGATTTTGCGTCCTATTATCTCGAGGTTGTAGGCTAGGATTTTGATTGTGGTTTCTTTTTGTTGGTTTTGGGGTTTGCGGGAGCAAACCCAGGAACCGAAGGGGCGTTTGATTGCTGACATGACTGATTCTACTAGTGCTCTGCGTTTGTATTTTATAATATCGGTTTTTTTAGCTTCAAGTGCACGCCTTGAGGGTGTGCCGAATTCTTGTGCTCTGGATTTTTTCCATTGTCTGTGCGGAATGATATGCTCTATTCCTTGCTCATCACAATAACTTCTGTTTGTGCGTGCATCATATCCTTTATCTGCCAACACGCATTTGAGCGAATGTTTGAGTTCTCGCACGAGTGGTATGAAGTCTAGGGTTTCGCTTGAATAATCCGAATGTGTCTTTAGCCCTAAAACCAGTTTTGTATCCAAATCGGCTATTAGCACTGTTTTAGTATAGTTTTTGACCTTTACTCCGTCAATGCGCTTGATGTAGTAGTGTGAAGGATTTGTATTACTAAATCCTGTTCCGTCTATTCCAACAAGCATGCCCTTCAAATCTAAGAGTGAGTGGCATGCTCTCACCATTCTCTCCAAAAGACTCTTTGAGAGTCTTTGCATTGCTTTTTGCATCGTGGTAAAGTGTGGTATTCGTTTGATGCAGAGCATTCTCTGCAAACCAAACTCTGAAGCTAATGCTTCAAGCCTCCTGTAAGAAAGCTTAAGCCTCTGCTTCAAAACAAGCAAGAATATATGCACAAAATTGTTATACATCTTCTTGCTACGATAAAAATTGTGCATTGGCACTCTAGCCTGCGTGCAAGCACGCAAGCAAAGATTAAAAAACTTAGAATGTTCTATTGGTATTAAAGCCTTCAAGGTATCACCCGATAAATTGAAGGCCTTTCTCTTATTTATAAATGATTTCTACAAAGCCTGTTGGTTGGGCTCTGTAGAAATGCTATTTGTTGGGGTTAGTTGGCTGTGTTTTTGAAGTGTGTTTTAAGAAAAAACTTAGAAAACTATTAAAATTCAGAAAAATGCCCTATAAATCAAACAAAATTCACAATAAAAAATTCATTTATAAATGATTTCTACAAAGCCTCTAAATATGGAACTGACAAAAGGAATTGAAGCAATTGACCTTGGATGAATCAATGAATTTGAAGTTTTAATTTGAAAGCACTTTCAAAATACGTTTTTTGAACTCGGGCAAATCCTTTTTCCTTATCCTACCCGCGGAAGCGGGGATATGCCCTCCCGCGCCCGCTTCCTCAAAGCCCTCTTTCCTGGAGCCTTGTTTTTAGTTCTGAGATTTCGAGCCCTGGCATTGCTTCCCCCAAACCAGAGGAAATTTTAGCAAGGAGTTTTGCATCTTTATAATTAGTTGTTGCCTGAACAATCGCACACGCGAACTTCTCAGGATTTTTCGATTTGAAAATTCCTGAACCAACAAAAACACCATCAACACCTAACTGCATCATTAAAGATGCATCAGCAGGAGTCGCAATTCCGCCAGCAGCAAAGTTTACAATTGGCAGTCTTCCGAGTTTTACAGTTTTTTTCAATAACTCAACCGGAACTTTCATCAAATTTGCTTTTGTTTCAAACTTTTCCTGAGAAGCATGTTCAAAATCAGCTATTTCACTTTGGATTGTTTTAATGTGTCTTACTGCTTCAACAATATTTCCTGTTCCTGCTTCTCCTTTTGTTCTGATCATTGCAGCACCTTCATTAATTCTCCTCAGTGCCTCGCCTAAGTTTCTTGCTCCGCATACAAATGGCACATCAAATTTTGATTTATCAATATGCCCAAATGGATCAGCTGGGGTTAATACCTCTGATTCATCAATAAAGTCAACGCCTAATGATTCTAGGATTTGTGCTTCTGCAAAATGACCAATTCTCGTTTTTGCCATAACCGGAATAGAAACCGCTTTCATAATTTCCTTAACTTTTTTAGGATCAGCCATTCGGGCTACCCCTCCATCAGCCCTTATGTCAGAAGGAACTCTTTCCAAGGCCATTACTGCACATGCCCCTGCTTTTTCTGCTATTTTAGCCTGTTTTGCGTTCACAACGTCCATTATGACGCCGCCTTTAAGCATTTCAGCAAAACCTGTTTTGAGCTTCTTAGTGCCTTTTAGAACCTTTTTCTTAACTTTTTTTGAAACCATTATAACCAATAAATTGTAACAAGAATAGTAATTAAAACCTAACCAGCGGAAACAATACTATGCTTTCAAAAGAAATAACGCAGGAATTAGAGCATTATCTCAAACAAGATATTGGAAAAGGCGATGTAACAACTAAAATTACTCCGCAAAAAAACTGCAACGCAATAATCAAGGCAAATGAAAACTGTATGATTGCAGGAATTGAAGAAGCAAGCTATTTGTTCAGATCAAGAGGTTTAAAGGTTAAAATACTGAAAAAAGATGGACAGAAAATTTGCAAAGGACAGAAAATCCTTATTGTAAATGGCAGCAACAAAAAGATTCTTACTCTTGAAAGAGTTTGTTTGAATATTCTTGGAAGAATGTCTGGAGTAGCAACTATTTCAGCAGAAGCAAAAAGCAAATCAAAAACTGTTTCATTAACAAGAAAAACTATTCCTGTTTTTCAATTACTTGATAAAAAAGCAGGGGAAGTTGCCGGAATCTGGAGTCACAGAAAAAACCTGAATGAAATGATTCTTTTGAAAGAAAATCATCTGAAGTTTTTTCCAGGAATAATTGAAGCAATTAAAAAAGCAAAAAAAACAGGAAAAAAAGTTGAAGTGGAAGTTGAAACTGAAACTGAGGCAATTGAGGCAGCATGGGCAAAGCCATATATTATAATGCTGGATAATTTTTCTCCGAAAAAAGCAAAAGCAACAATAAAACTCCTCAAGGGTTTAGGTTTTAATGGAAAAATAGAATTGAGTGGGGGAATTACCCTAAAAAACCTTTCAAAGTACAATAATTTAGGAGCAGATATTATTTCAATGGGAGAATTAACAAAAAACGCAAAAATAATTGATTTTAGTTTGGATGTGAAAAAATGAAAAAAATGAGTGAAAAAGTAGCATCGAGCACACCCCTAAAAGTGGGTGAAGATGGTACGGCAACCACACCGACGCAACGGTGTAGGGGTTTATTTGTAGGAAGATTTCAGCCATATCATACAGGGCATCATCAGGCTCTGCTTAATGCTTTGAAAAAAGTTGATGAAATGATTATTGTTGTTGGTTCTTCAAAAGAGAGTTTCCAGCCCGAGAATCCTTTCACTGCAGGAGAAAGAATTGAAATGATCGGGGCAGCATTACACGAAGAAAAAATATTCGAAAAATGTTATATTGTTCCTGTGGAAGACATCAAAGAGTATGCTTTATGGACTCAGAGAATAAAGAGTTTCTGCCCAAGGTTTGATATTGTATTCTCTAACAATCCACTTGTAAAGGAATTGTTTGAAGCTGATGGTTATAAAGTTGAGAGATTAGTAAGTGATAATGGACACATAGACTCCACTACTGCGCGGGACAAAATATTGAATAATTCAAGTTTAGATGGTTTAGTGCCTAAAAGTGTTGAAAATTATTTGAAAAAAATTAATGCTCAAAAGAGGATTAGATCTATTCTCGAGGACGAGGTTAAACAATGAAAATCGGTTTAATTGGTTCAGGGGCAATCGGAAGCTATTTAAAGGAAAAAATTAGCGAAGATTCTTCATTAGAATTAGTCGGAATATTTGATATTGATAAAACAAAAACAACTGTTAATTCTATTGATGAGTTACTTGAAAAAAAACCGGATTTGGTTATAGAAGCTGCTGGTTCTGAAGCTGTAAAAGAATTTAGTGAAAAAGTTCTTTCCAAAACAAATTTTTTAATTATGAGTGTTTCTGCTCTTGCAGAAAAAGAAGTTGAAGAAAAAATTGAAAATCTTTGTAAAGAATATGGGACAAAAATATTTTTTCCAATCGGCGCAATACTCGGTCTTGATGGAATACGCGGGGTTAAGGAACAACTCGAATCCGTAGAAATTGAAACAAGAAAAAATCCAAGAGGATTTGGAAGAGAAGATAAAGAGGAAACTATTTTGTTTAATGGTAATGCAAGAAAAGCATGTAAAGAATATCCAAAGAATGTGAATGTTTCAGCTACACTTTCTCTGAATGGAATTGGTTTTGACAAAACCAAAGTAAGGATTGTTTCTGATCCGAGTGTTCAGGCTAATACGCATACAATTACTGCAAAAGGTTCATTCGGAAAGTTTACTATAAAGGTTGAGGCTGCACCTTCAAAAAATCCTAAAACAAGTTCTATTGCAGGAATAAGCACGTTTCAGATAATCAAAGAAATAGCAAATAATAGAATGTGAACAATTATATTTCTAGAATCATTCAGAAAAAAATAGTTACTTCCCTATTTCAATCATTCTATCAAGGGCTTTTTTTGCTTTTTCCGCTGTTTCTTTTTCAATATTAATTTCAAATTTTTCTTCTTTCAGAGAAGCAAGAGCGTTTTCTAAATTGATTTTTTTCATGTAAGGACAAACAGAGCAAGGATTGATGAATTGCTTTTCAGGAAACTTTGCTCTTACCAAATCACTCATACCGCATTCTGTTACAAGCATGAACTTTTCAGCATCGCTGTCTTTAATGTAATTGTACATGTCACTGGTTCCGCCTGCAAGGTCAGCAAGAGCAATTACTTCAGGAGTGCATTCTAAGTGAGCAAGTACTTTCATTCCAGGAAACTGATGTTTATATTCAATAATCTGTCCTGGAGTAAATTGTTCATGCACAATACACTTGCCTTTCCAATAATGTATTTTTTTCTTGGTTTGGTTTTGTAAGTTCTGTGCCATGAACATGTCAGGCACAAAAATAACCTCATCTTCTTTCATTGCCTCAATAACTTTCAATGCATTAGCACTTGTACATATAACATCACTTTCAGCTTTTACATCAGCAGGAGTATTAATGTAAGTAATCACAGGACTGTTTGGATATTTTTTTCTTAAGTTTTTTACATCCTGTGCATTTATTTCATCTGCTAATGAACATCCGGCTTCAGTGGAAGGTATTAAAACTTTTTTTTCAGGATTAAGAATTTTTGCTGTTTCAGCCATGAAATTTACTCCGCAAAAAAGAATTATGTCCGCATCGGTTTCTTTTGCGTTTTTGCTTAAAGCAAATGAATCCCCAGTATAATCAGCAATTCCGAAAAGTATCTCCGGCCTTTGATAATTATGCGCAAGAATAACAGCATTTTTTTCTTTTTTCAGCTTGTTGATCTTAAGAGTTAAAGGAGCAAACATTAAACATTCATCCATAGAGTACTCTAAATATTTCAAATTTACAAGTAATCTTTTTGCTTCAGCAACAATCTCTTTCTCAAGAGCAATTGATTTTTCCATAGTAAAACTGGAGTTAGAGAGTATTAAAAGAGTTTTGGGCCAAAACTAATTTTTCGTCAAATGCCCTATTTCCTTGGCTGAATGCTTCTTCTTTTTACCCAGGATTATGGTTATAGCCTTGAACACAAGGGCTATTAAAGCAAGAGCAAGGACACTTTTTCCAATAGTTGATTTCAGGAAATAACCATTTCCAACATAAACAAAATGCATAATTGTAAAAATAAGAGCAATATATGCTGTTCTTTGGAAAATTTTCCACTTCGCAAAACCCATGTTCTTAATTGATTTCGGCGTAGAAGTGATTGCCAAAGCAATGATAATCAATAAAGCAACTGTTCCATAAACCGCAGGTAAAAAGTTAGAGTTTGCTTCTGAAAAAATGAAAAACAAATCCGAATTATAAGTATTTACAACAGAAACAGCAACATGTAAAACCGCAAAACCAAAACCAGCTAAACCAAGTGGTTTTCTGAAAACAAGATCGTGTCTGAAATGTTTTGGAAAAAATCTTGAAAGCGGACCTAAAATCAGAGTTATTGCAATCAATATTGTTGCAGCAACAGCAGAAGCCTTACTTATGTTTTTCAGCAACAGCAAGTCATTTGTAAAAATATTATAAGTAAGGAAAAATAAGAATACTAAAAATGAATTTGTATATGCCCTGAAATCATATGAATGCATGCAAATAGAAGGGGAAAACTGGTATTTATTCATTTCTTTTGTAATTGCTTATTAGTATTTGAATTTTTTGTCGTATGCTTTGTAATCCATGTATTCAAGGTAGATTAAGAATAGGTCTACTTCGGTTCCTGTGATTATGTAGAGTAATCTCCAGTAGGAATCTAAATTATATTTCTATAAATTTGTTATTCCGTATTTTTGAATATATTCTTTTGGCCATTGTTTTTTTGGTATGTGTTTTCCTGCCTCTTTGTCTTCTGCAAGTTTTGTGGTTGCCTTGTTTATCAAGTCAAGTAGGTTTTGAGCTTCAGAGTTTCCCTTGTCGGCCTTCTTTCTGAGTTTGACATAATCTTTGTTGAATTCTTTTGAATAACGTATTTCATACATCTATTGGAACACTCTCTCCAATGAGTTTTCTTGTTTTTGCGTTATCTGCAAAGACCCAGATTATTTTTTTGTTTTTTGTGTTGATTATTTTTTTTGATTTTTCCAGATAATCCAGTATAAGTTTGAATGTTTGATATTGAACTTGCTTTGGCAGTTTCTTCCATAATCCGGTTCTTGTTGGATAATTCTTGCATTTTTTTATTGCATCCTCCACCATCAAAACAGTATCAAGTCTTGGGTAATGCAGTATTGTTTCAGTTTCCATAAAATCCCCTATTGTATATACTTATACAACTGATGTTTTTAAGTCTTTCTCTTTCTATAATATAATAACAAGGAACCTTTATCATTCAGGTTTTTCGTAGAAACAAGACTAAAGTGCTTCAGGGGACCTTCTTTATTGAAAAACCCAATTCCTTCTCCAAAAACAACAGGTTCTATGGTTAGGTAAATTTCATCCAGTAAATCTTTTTCCAGAACAAAATTATAAGCAACTCTTCCTCCAAGAACACAAACTTTCTTGTAACCTTTTTTTCTAACATATCCATCAAGGTCTGCTTTCTCAGTATTAATGTAAGTAAGGAGTTTGCTTTCTTCTTTAATGCCTTCAACTTTCCTTGTGAGAACAATTGAATTGAAATTCTTGAGGCGTTCCTCTGCAAGGCCATAAGACTTGCTTGCAAGAAGCAAAACATCTGCTTCACCTTCAATTTTATGAAGGTGCTCTTTATCTTCTTTTGAAGTCCAGTCAGTACTTATTTGTCCCGGAGTTCTGGCAATAAAACCATCAATGGTTGTTGCTACAACAATATAATACAGGGGTTTTTCCATTTTCATACCTAATATTAAACTGGATTAAGAGATTAATAAAGATTAGCTTGAATTCAGTAGGCTTTTATTAATTTCAAACCTATTTTATGAAGCTCACTAGTGAGCTAGTCCTACTGAGTCCCTGCGGGACGAAGTGGACGCCCCACAGCCGCGGGCTTGCGGCTAGCGAGCAGAGATCAATGATAAAGTTGGATGAGGCTAAAGAAGAAATTGAAAAAGGCATAATTAACCAGGACATGCTTATACTGGTTGGAAACTGCTTTGTTGATTACTTGGGAAGAGCCACTTCCAAATTACCAAAAGGAAAAAGATTAGTGCTCATTAAAGGAGACGGTTCAATAGCAATTCACCAAAACAGGCTTGTGAAACCAACTAATTACATGGTTAATACCAGAATCGGTTGTGAACTCAGCAATGGAATGCTTATTGTAAAAGCAAATAAACAAAAACCTGCAGAAAAACTAACAATTACTTTCAACAATATTCACGATATTAAGCGTTATGAAATTGAGGTTACTGATGATTTAAGATTAAGCGGTTCTGAAAGGGATTTGAACGAACTTTTAATGCAGGATTTATCAATGATTGAACCTGGTTTGAAACCAGTGAACCAACAACAGCAATTCAGAAAAGGGGTTTGTGATATTATTGCTGAAGACAAGGATGGAAATTTTGTTGTGATTGAATTGAAAAGAAGGCAGGCTGATTTTGCTGGAGTTACTCAGTTGCACAGGTACATGAAGGAAGTTGAAAACCTCAAGAACAAAAAAGCAAGAGGAATACTTCTGGCACCCGATATCAGAAAGAATGCACTGGAACTGCTTGAACAGCTTGGTTTGGAGTTTTCAAAACTAGATTTTGAATTAACCCCTAATGAAAAACAAAAAGCCAAAATCAAAGGTTTAGAGCATAAACAACAAACTCTGTTTTAGAATTTGAATACTTATGTTCTGCTGCAAGCAGAACGGCCGTATGCGTACCCCACAGCCGCCGAAGGTGCCCGAAGGGTGCAACTGTGGTTTTATTTGAATATTCTTACTCTTTCTACTTTAGGCCCGTCCATTTTTTCAACAACAAATTTAACCATATTAATCAAAACTTCATCTTTTTCTTCAGGAACCTTATCCATTGCTTCTATAACTAAACCCGCAACAGTATCAAATTCCTTGCATTTCATTGTAACTTTGATTGCTTTGCTCAGCATTTCAAGAGATACTTGCCCTTCAACAACAAACTCGCTTGGACTTATTTTTTTAATTTTTGGTTCTACATCTGTTTCGTCAAGAATTTCCCCCACAATTTCTTCCAGAATATCCTCAATAGTTACCAATCCTATAGTGCCACCATACTCATCAACAACAATAGCCAGATGAGTTTTGCTTGTCTGGAATTCTTTCAAAAGCTTGTCAATTTTTTTGTGGGCAAAAACATAAAGAACAGATCTCATAAGTTTATCAACAGTTACAGATAACATGTCTTTTTTTGTATAACCAATAAAATCTCTTACGTGGAAAATCCCGATTACTTCATCTAAATCATCTTTGTAAATAGGAACTCTTGAATGTTCGCGTAAAAGTTTTTTGTCGATAGAACTTATTTTTGTTCCTGATTCAACACTCACAATTTCTGAACGCGCGGTCATAACATCCTCAACAGTAATATCATTCAACCTGAAAATCCTGTGAATCATTTCTTTTTCTTCTTTCTGAATAGCTCCTTCTTCTGCACCTAAGGAAACAACTGTTTTTACTTCATCCTCAGTCAAAGTGTCTTTTCCTTTTTCTCCTCCAATAATTTTAGTGAAAAAACCAGTTATTATATTCAAAACAAGGATGAAAGGCATGAAGATTGTTGAAAGTAATTTCAGTATAGGAGCAGCACTAAGAGCAATAAACTCATTGTGTTTTAATGCAAGTGATTTTGGGGTTATTTCTCCAAAAATAAGAATAGCTAAAGTGATTATTGCAGTAGCGATAGCAATACCATAATCACTTGGGAAAATACTCAAAGCAACTGCTGTTGCAAGTGAAGCAGCACTGACATTAACCAGATTATTTCCAATCAGAATTGTATTAAGAAGTATTTGTGGCTTGCTTTTTAGTTCCTCTAAAAGAGCCGAGTTTCTTTTCTTGGAAGTAACCAGTTTTCTCATTTTAACTTTACTAATAGAAAAAATAGCCAGTTCTACCGAAGAAAAAAACCCGGAAAGCAAAATAAGGACTATTAAAATAATTATATTTGTTTCAAATGATACCATAAATAAAAACCTGTTTAAACTCCAAAAATATGGTTATTTAGGTTAATAAATGTTAAAGTTACAGGTAAAAAAGAGGGTTTAGAAGGTTTTTCCACCATAAACAGCAGAACCACTTTCATTGAGCTTTTCCTCAATTCTCAAAAGCTGATTATATTTTGCTACTCTTTCACTTCTTGCTGTTGCACCGAATTTACTCTGACCTGTTCCAAGACCAACAACCAAATCAGAAATAAAAACATCTTCGGTTTCACCAGACCTATGAGAAACAACAACACTCCAATTATTATTTCTTGCAAGAGCAGAAGCTTCAATAGCTTCAGTAACAGTTCCAATCTGGTTTACTTTCAAAAGCAATGAATTACAAGCTTTCTCCTCAAGAGCTTTTTCAATTCGCACGACATTTGTAACAAGAAGATCATCACCAACTAATTGAATAGCTTCACCAAGTTCTTTTGTAATGGCTTTCCATCCTCCCCAGTCATCCTCAGCCATTCCGTCTTCAATTGAAACAATATCAAACTTGTCAACTAAACTCGCGTAAAAATCAACAAGTTCTTCCGAAGAGAAAGTTTTGTTTCCTATTGAATAAATACCATTTTTGAAAAATTCTGAAGAAGCACAATCCAAACCAATTTTTATTTTTCCCTCATAACCTGCTTCCTCAACACACTTTAACATTAACTCCAAACGATCATGAACATTAGCCATTGGAGGAACAAATCCGCCTTCATCTCCTAACAAAGTTGCCTGACTTCCAAATTTGGCTTTCAATTTCTTTTTTAATAAATGATAGGTTTCTGTTCCTGCCTGTAATGCTTCACTGAAAGAATCAAAACCTATAGGAAATAACATGTGTTCCTGAATATCATTATCTTTTCCAGCATGTTTTCCTCCGTTCAGCACATTCAATTGCGGAACCGGAAGAACAAAATTCTTATTTCCTGAAATTTCACCAATCATTTCATATAATTCCAGATTGTTTTCAACTGCAAGAGCCCTTGTGAATGCCATTGAAACTCCAAGCAAAGCATTGGCACCTAACTTTGACTTGTTTTCTGTTCCGTCAAAGTCAAGCAAAGCAGAATCAAGTTCTTTCTGAGAAGCAAACTCCTTTCCATTAATTTCCTTTGCAATAACACCAACATTGGAAACTGCTTTGAGAACGCCTTTTCCGGCATAAGCTTTTTCACCATCTCTCAGTTCAAGTGCTTCATGTTTTCCAGTGGAAGCACCGCTTGGAACTATTGCAGTAAAAGAACCTTTAGAAGTTGAAAGTTCTGCCTCTACTGTAGGATTTCCCCTTGAATCCAATACCTGTCTTGCTTTTACTTTATCAATCTTCATTTTGAATCAACTTAAACAATAAGTAAAAGGAGTATATTAAGTTTTTTGGGCGAGTGTTTATTATTCCCCTAATTGCTCTATTTCAGCTCTAATGTCGTTCATACGCATTTCTAAATCTGCAGTTATTTCGACAGGATAGAAATTCGCCTTAGCATACACTATCTCTTTTTCGAGGTAATTAGCTTCTTCTCTTCGGTACTCAACCCATGCA
>JBDRLP010000004.1:0-5558 GCA_043812975.1 Candidatus Iainarchaeum sp.
TGAAAGATTCGCAATGGGTGTTTCTTCCGGAGTGAATGTGGATTTTTCTACACGAAAAGTAATGAGTGTTGATATTCCTGATGTGAACAAGGTTGAAGTTGATTACAACTGGTATGGTTATTTTGAATCAACTGTTGAACTTGATGATGCGGTTAAAAAGTTCAGGGAATTGTTTCCAACTCTTGTAAAACTTTCAGCTAAACAACTTGCACTTACAAAAGTTGCAGACGAAATTAAAAAAACAAAAAGAAAAGTAAATTCTTTGGAGTACATTATTATTCCTCGAATGGAAAAGGATAAGAAAATGATTTCTTTCAAACTCGAGGAACAGGAAAGAGAAAACTTTACAAGATTAAAAATTATAAAAGCTAAAGCAGAAGCTTCAGAGGGTGCAGCATAATGAAGCGTAACACTGAAAACGAAACCAAGATGTACACTACACTTGCTTACGGAGCAATGTTCGCAGAGTTCACAGTAATAATAGGATTCTTCATTGCATTCATTGCACTTCTTTTCTGGGCTGGGATAATCTAATTTTCTAATCTATCCTGTAATGGGACTTTCTTATGCCGAAGTTGAACTAAAATATTTACAGCATCATGAAAATCTCTTTGAAACTCTGTTTCTGCTCTGGAACCTCTGTTAAAACCTATTCCATGTTTATAAGTTTCTGAAAAAATAGAACCGTTTTCCAAAGCCAGCATGGAAAAAATTTCCTGTGCCTCTTCCCACAAAGATTCTACTTGTGCACTAGTAAATTTAACTTTTTTATCCCTGCTGTCTCCCCAACCACTTTCAAATTTTTCATGCATTTTCCTTAATCTTGACAGGGTCTGCCTTGTTCTTTTCTCGTGCTTTGCAAGAATAGTTGCCTGCTCCTTGGCACTTTTAGCCAAAAAACTAGGAGAAAAATCCCCTTTTTTAAGTCCAAAATAAGAAGAATTGTACTTACGAATAACACGCGGTTTTTTTTCGGTGTGTCTAACTTTTGTTCTTTTTACCCTTTGCATTAATAAAATAAAGTCAAACTACTATTTAAATCATCAAATCAACTGTGCAACAAAAATTGCTACTAATCCCTGCATTGTGCTGATTAAAACAAATTTATCTTTTAGAGCTTGGCTGTTTTCAACGAAGGTTAAGGTCGCTACTTTTGTTAAGTAATAAAGCCCAAGTGTTTTTGCACCGAACAAAACTACCCCTGTGAGAGAACCCCAGCTTTCCCAGACCCAAACAGTGAAAATCATTACCAAAAGAATCAAGAAAGGTTTTCTTCCTTCAAAAACAAAATGCACAAAAGCAGCAAAGCCGAAAAGAAAGAACAAATTATTTATCAGTAAATCTATGAGGAAACCGAAATTGAATGAAAAAATTGCAATAATACTTTCAAAAAGCGCATCCATAATATCACACTCGGTTCCAGAAAACCTCGCCATTCACAAGCATGTAAGTAACAAGAACACCCATCCAAGAGAAAGTTGCAGCATGGAAAATTCCGATGCCGAACAGAGGCAATGCTAATACAAACACATAAAATGCAGTCATTATGAGAAGCGAATCAACCAGTGCTTTGAAAACTAAACCCATATAATATACTTATTTCAGGCAATTATTGGCATTTTAGTGACAAATGTCACTTTTTATCACTTTTTCACGTGAAAAGTTAACTATAAATAGGTGTTTTGCTGCAATGGTAATATGAAAGAAGTTACTATTGGAGTTTATCATCAAGGCTGCTGGGGTTCTGGTTCTTCAGAAAAATTTGAGGATAGTGTTGCTGTTGAGAAAGGGCCTGTAATTGTTACCAAGGCACCTAACGGAGAAAGCAGGGTTGACGTAACAATGGATGTCAGGTTTGCTGATAACAAACAAAGAGACGGTTACATCAAGTACACAAAGGAACATCCTTTGATTAAGAAAATTAATGTTATTTACAAAACAGATTCAAGAGCAATTGTTTCTGTTGGATGGGAAGGCTCAACAAGTTACGGTTCAGTAATGGATAAAAATTGCGTTTATACCGCACCAATCACTCAGGAAAAAGGCGGTTATGAAACTCATACGATTTTAACTCAAAAACCAAAAGACTTGAAAAATATTTTAAACGAACTTGAAATTTTAGGCGAAACAAAAATAATGAAAGTAAAAAATAATATCGAAACGGATAATCCTTATTCACTTACAGAAAAACAAGCACAGGCTTTGAGGGTTGCAAGGGTGCTTGGTTATTACACGTGGCCAAGAAAAGTTGGTTTGCAGGAACTCGCGGAATCAATAGGGGTTTCAAGAAGGGCTTTTCAGGAAAATTTGAGAAAAGCAGAAGCAAAAGTTTTTCCTGATTTTTTGAACAGAGAAATAGGACTTTAATTCCACAGTTTCGGCTGTGGGCTGCGACTGTCCTGTCTGCGACGGGACTTGGCTCACTTCGTTCGCAATAATCAGTTTTCCCTTTTCACATCAGCAACTTCTACTTCATAACCAAATTCTTCAATGTGTTTTGCTTTGATAATCATTTCTGTTTTTATGTCCCCGCCGCCACAGGCAACTTTGTCTTTTTTCAAAACATCTGGATCAACAATTGTTTTCACGCCATAAAAACCAATTGGCGGAACTCCTCCAACCTCAAAACCAGTGATTTCTTCAACCTCATCTGGTTCAGCAAGGCGGACATCCTTTACATTCATCAATTCCTTGAGTTTTTTATAATCAACCCTGTCGGTCCCCAGAAGAACAACCACAACAGGCTCTTTGTTTGAACAAATAAACAAAATGCTTTTGGCATGGTTTTCAGCAGGAATTCCGGTTGCCTTAACAGCATCAGAAACAGTCCTGACTTCATGCGCAAGAGGAATCAATTCTGCATCAACCCCGTTTTTCTTAATAAATATATCAAGCATTAACCAAAGAAAATAGGAAATTGTTTTTAAGGAAACGCAAAAAAATAGGGAAAGTATTTATTTTAGCTAATAGAATGTTATTTAGAGAAAAATGGATAACGAAAAATTCAGAAGAGAGGTTGCAGAAATTCTCAAAAGTAGAGGTATCACGCCTAATCCAGCAGTCCTAAACAAAATATCATCAACAAATGAAGAAATGGCACGCGAATTCGCCCAAATGTCCCCCCTGCTTGGGTTACATGAAACAATCCCTTCAAAAGAAGAAGTCCAACTCATCAAACCTTATAGGATTGAAATAAGAGCAATTGTAGGATTAATTATGCAGGAAAATCCAGGGCTACGAACACCAACATGGAAAGGTAAAGTTATAATTTCAGCAATCTTGGCAAAAAGAATACGAAAATTTGCCAATGATTTTACACGTAATAAAAGATTAATTCAAGTAGAAGCAAGAAGAGAAATAGCAGATGCAATAAAAAGTCTTGCCGCAGGAAGCGGGAGAGCAAAATACCAAAAGAAAACAGAAAGAATTCTTGGCCTGTTTGAGTATATACATGATTTTGCTCAAAACTATAGAATACGTGTAGGGGATATTTCTCGTTATAAGACATTTTTACATAAGTTATCTCAGAAAGCTAGCGGAGCTTTAACTCCAAAAGAAGGTTATTTTGTTTACTGCTCAATTGTAAAACACAATCCTCTGCTGGCCGCACATCACCAAGAAATTGAAAATGCGAAAGCAATGAGAAAAGCAAATATTTGGACTGAATTACATGCTGATAATCAGGCTGCTGCTAAAAAGAAAAGAGGACCAAAAAGAAGCGCAAGGCGTTAAAGCCCTGCATCTTTCTTCAATAAATCTGCTTTGTCTGTTTTTTCCCAGGTGAAATCAGGATCGTCCCTTCCGAAGTGACCGTAAGCAGCTGTTTTCTGGAAGATTGGTCTTCTTAAGTTTAGTTCCTTGATTATCTGGGCTGGTTTTAGTTTGAAGTGCTTTTTCACAAGCTCCTCAATCTTCTCCTCTTCAATTTTATTAGTACCTTGACAGTCAACTAAAACTGAAACAGGATCAGCAACACCAATAGCATAAGCTAATTCAACTTCACATTTATCAGCTAAGCCGGCAGCAACAACATTCTTTGCAATATACCTTGCCATGTAAGTTGCACTTCTGTCAACCTTTGAAGGATCTTTTCCTGAAAAACAACCTCCGCCATGAGCTCCCTGACCGCCGTAAGTATCCACAATTATTTTTCTTCCGGTTAAACCAGCATCAGCAACAGGGCCTCCGATAACAAATGCACCTGTAGGATTAACATGGTACTTGGTATTCTCGTCCAGCCACTCACCGCAAACAGGCTTAATTACTTTCTCAATGATTTCCTTCTCAATCTGGTCATGAGAAACTTTTGCATCATGCTGTGTTGAAATAACAATAGTATCAGCCCTGACCGGCTTGCCATCATGGTATTCTATAGTAACCTGACTTTTACCATCAGGCCTGACCCAATCAATGATTTTTTCCTTTCTTACCTCGGCAAGTTTCATTGTTAACTTGTGAGCAAGAGTAATAGGCAGAGGCATTAACTCAGGAGTTTCATTAGTAGCAAAACCAAACATCATTCCCTGATCACCCGCACCTTGTTCTTCATGCAAACCTTTTCCTTCATCAACTCCCTGAGCTATGTCAGGGCTTTGTTCTGAAAGAGAAATTAAAACAGAACAAGCATCAGCATCAAAACCATACTCTGGTTTATCGTAACCGATTTTTCTGATTGTTTCCCGTGCAACATTCTGCACATCAACATAAGTTTTAGTGGTTACTTCACCAAAAACAAGAATCAAACCTGTTTTAGTTGAAGTTTCAATTCCGGCCCTTGTATTAGGGTCATCTTTAAGCATTGCATCCAAAATTGCGTCACTTATCTGGTCACACATTTTATCAGGGTGACCTTCAGTTACTGATTCTGAAGTGAAAAAATATTTTCCTTTACTCATAAACAAAAACCTCCAAAATAAATATTTTGTTATACTCAAAAAGACATACAAAAGCATTAATAATAATTTTGGTACAAATTATTCTTATGCGAATAAGTGATGTATGATGCTGCCAGAATTGAAAGAAATCAGGAACCAGAGAAAAAAATTAGGTTTAACACAGACTGACCTTGCAAAAGAAACCAGAGTAAGCCAGTCACTTATAGCAAAAATTGAAGCAGGAAGTATTGTGCCTTCTTATTCAAAAGCAAAGAAACTGTTTGATTTTTTTGAAACAATAAAAAAGAAACACGAAGCAAAAGCATTTGAATTTATGACTCATAAAGTACTGAGTGTGAAACCTGATTCAACAGTAAAGTCAGCAATCAAGGCAATGGAAAAATATTCAGTTTCACAGTTACCTGTAATTGAGGAGGAAAAAAATCTAGGGACTATTTCTGAAAAAAATGTGCTTGAGTCAATTAATAATTCTGAAAAGGGAGAAAATATCCTGGAAAAAGAAGTTTCAACAGTAATGGATGAAGCAATGCCTCAGATTACTGAAAATACTCCATTTGATGTTGTTTCTTCAATAATGAGTCACTCTTCCGGAGTATTGGTTACAAAACAAGGAAAGGTAATAGGGATTATTACCAAGGCTGATTTGCTGAAAGCAGTTGTTTC
>JBDRLP010000005.1:0-20540 GCA_043812975.1 Candidatus Iainarchaeum sp.
CAACTGCTCCTTCTATTTTATCTTTGGCTTTTTTACTTGCATCTTCCAAATCCCCTTGTGCATCATCAAGATCATCAGCTTTGGACACAACATTTGATGCGTCTGTAACTTCCTTTTCACCTGCCTTCACAGCTTCTTCTGCCTGTCTTTCTGAATTAGTTAATGACTCTCCGGTTTCTTTTGATATTTGACTGGCTGATGCTTTTACTGTGTCTAATGCTGGTTTTACTCCTAATAATCCTAATGCTGCTACGCCGAGTCCTGTGCTTTCTATGTCAAACCAGTTGCTCTCTGCTTGGTTGGAAGCAGTTTTCCAGTCACACGCACTTGCATCTACAGTAATAGTTTCACTCAAAAACCTGTTTGTTAATGTAGCCGTATCTTTGGTTCCAATCTCGATTAAATCGAAATTATATCTGCTTAGTGTAAATGGTTCTTCGCTGTTAGTGTAACTTCCGGCTTCATTAAACAAATTTGGAATGTAACCTCCTCCGATATTGTAAGGATTGATATAAGTAGAGTCATCTATTATTGGATCGAGTGTTATTAGAACTTCTCCTATTCTTTTCCAGGAGCCTCCTTCTGGCCTTACTTCTACTTTTATTCCGTAAATTCCGGGGATGTTTTCTCTTACAACGGTTATTTCCTGAATTGCGTTTCCTGGTTTTAATGTGAAGTTACGAGGGTTAACAGTAATCCCGCCTTCGGTTGAGCCTCCTTTGCAGCCTGTGTCTTCGTGGCATAATCTTACATCAACACGAAGGTTTCCGCATGCATTTGAATTAAGAGTAAATATTTCAGCAGTCCCTTGTCCCAGTTCGAGTATTTGTTCTCCGCCAAAACCATAATCTGATTTGATGCATTCTTCTAAATGAACTATTAGTATTTCTGAGTCGATTGAATTATTAGCTTCAATAAATTGCCAGCTTAAATCAGTTTGTAGTTGTCCGTCAATATTAACCGTGAATTTTGCTTTTTTGCCAAGTGTGTTTGGTTTTGAAACAAAGCTAAGTTTTCCAATGTAAGTTACTTCTGGTTCTACGTTTGAAATTAAATTGCTCCATAATCCTGGTTGTAATAATTCGCTTACTGATTCTCCTGTTGCAGGATTCATCAGGGTTAGTTCTACATTTCCGATTATGCTTTCTTCTTCCCAGTCTATTGTTGAAACAAGCCTGTCAATGTTCAATAGTTCCCCGTTATTGTTTACACAATTGTTTGTAAGTTCAAATTCAATAGTTGATTGTCCTGTTATGGTTGAGTCTTCCCATTTGTTTATTGAAAGGACTAAACATGAATTATTTTCAGGAAGTGCTCCCAAGTTAATTTCTGTTTTTGTTGGTATTTCATAAACCCATGAAGTTCCTGCATCAAAATTTGATTTAAACTCGATAACAATTGAACCTTCAACCACTTGCGGTTCTTCCAAGAAATTGGCTTCTTCTCCGAATACAGAAAGGTATTCTATTCCTGAACTTTTCTGGCCTTCAATGGTTGTTCCTACAAAACCTGCTAAGAAATTATCCATTCTTGCTTCATTAAGAAGCCCAAAAAAGGAACCCGAAGCCCTCAGCTTGTTAATGTAAATCATTTCCCCTATTAAATTTTCAATGCTGATAAAAGTAACATCCTGTTCTTTTGTATTTCTTGTTAGAGAATGGATTATTTCTTTAGGATTAAATTTCGCGATTTCGCTACTTATTTTTATTTCGATTGTTTTTGGATTCAAACCTGGTTTTTCTGCTTTTATAGAAATCTTGGTTCCGAGAGAAGAAGCAGGAATGCTTATTTCAGCAATACCTTCTCCGTTTGTTGTTCCTGTGAATGTTTGTTCGCTTTGATCTGGGGCGATTTTTTTAACAACAATTAAAGCGTCTTGAATACCGAAACCTTCTAGTTCTCCGGTTGCCTGAGTAACAATAATTTTAAGATTTGTAGGAACAAAAGCATCTATTTCTTTTGGGTCAGTAGTTATATCCATTTCTTCATTTCCTGCTGTGTTGAATAATACGTGGTTGTTCATTATTTTGTTCTGGTTGGAAATAATTTCAAATTCAAGCGAAGCAGGAATATTGCTTTTAGGTTCGATGCTTAACAAGCCTGAAATTGTTTTGTTAAACCTGAAATCCCCAAGATTTAAAGATTCAATTTCGAAAGTTGGTGTTTCGGAATTAACTTTTTTAGAATCAGCGTCTGTGAATGAATAAGAATTAATTATCAAATCCTCACTAACTGTTGCTCCGTCTTGGGTGCTTTTGATGCTTAACTCAGCATTATCATGAATTCCTTCTGTGTTGTTTGTAATACTGAATTCTAAAGTGTATGGTGAGAAGCTTTTGAGGTTGTAAGGTTCCTGTTCATAAATGCCGGTTGTTTCATTTAGTAATCTGTGTCCAAAACAAAAGTTTTCAGAGCAAATAGAATCAATTCCCTCGAATAATGGTTTTTCATAAGACTCGGCGTATAATGCTGTTTTTTCATTTGTTTCTTCTGCTTCTCCGAGTTCTGTATCCAAAGGATCTCTCAAATATTTTGAACCTTTTATTCCCCAGGTTCTGTAATAAACAGGCAAAAAGGTTCTGGAAGTTATTTCTTTAGTTGTTTCAAATTCAATTGTTATTTTGTATTTTCCTTCTTTTGGTTCTTTCCAAACAGCAGTAACCCATTTTGCATTGCCATTAGTAATTATCGTGTTTCCATTTTTGGGCTTGTAATCTTTTCCTTTTATGCTTTTAGCCCCAGGAGCATTAACTTTAGTTATGTAGATGTTGTCTTGTTCTATGTGTTCTTTTTCGCCTGTTCTGAAAAATACTCCGACTTCATCAAAATTCTTCGGAACTGTTAACAATAATCTTGCTTCGTATTTTTTTCCAGGTGCTACTTCTGAAACCCATACGCCAGCGTCGTTGTAAATTCCGTCAAGTTCTATGGTTGGTTTGTTTCCGCGTATTTCATCCTCAAGGAGTACATTGAAGAAAATAAATTTGTCCTTAATAATCTGCTGTGCTGTTGTTGTATAACCTAAGTAACCTTCTTTGCTTATAACTGCGTAAACTTTTTTGTCTGCTTTCACGTTTTCCAAAAAACCCGTTCCTTCAGAATCAAGTGAAATGATTCCCAGGCTTTTTCCGTAATCAGTGAACAATTCTGCTTCGGCGAAACTTATTCTCTTGCCAAATGAATCTTCTGCAGTAATACTGATGGTTCCTGTTCCGATTTCAAGGACGACTTCTGCAAAGTTTTCTTTTAATGGTTCAACAGTTATTTCGGAAGATGTTCCTTCTGCGGGGTACTTTTGAACTAAAATTTTGTAAGCTTTTTCTGGGTCTAAATTCAAAAACGGGTCTGTGTTTCCATTATAATCTGTTATTTTTGAGCCATAACTTGTTTGGATAAATCCATCTGCGTCAAGAATCATTACTTTAGCGTTTTCAGCAACCAAACCTTCGTCATCAATAACTCTGACTACTAATGCTCCGCAGTTTGTTGGGGTGCATTTTTCTAAATCGATTTTAAAATTTTGTTCTGAGGCTTTAGGATAATCATCTGTATCAAAACTCCCTGAATCTGCAGGTCGATAATTTTCTTTTGAAACAATGTATGTGTAGATTCCTCTTTCCATTAAGGCAAAGCTGGCTTTTCCACTTGAATCTGTTTCCTGTTCTCCAACAATAAAGCCATCAGGATTATACACTGCAACTTTAGCGCCCTGAACAGGAATCCTGTCTCTTTTGTCAGTTATTTCAATAGTTGCTGTTAATTGCAAATCTTTTGTAATCAAAATATCTTTGCGGGTTCTTTGGTTTGGATTAATTCCGATAGTAATGCTTTTGCTTCCGTACTCAAGTTCAGGGTCCTCTGTAATAGCTGTATAATTTCCAATTTCAACATTCTCAAAGCTTATTTCTCCGAAAGAAGTATATCCTTGAAACCCTGTTACCAATCCTGATTCATCAACAAGTTTTACGCTTATGCCGTCCAAAAATCTGTTGTTTTGACCGTCTTTTACTGTTATTTCCACACTGCCGCTTGGGATTTTTATGGTTTGGAGCTCTATTAGTTGTTCTTTCCCAAGTATGCTGCCCCTTGAAGTTTCAAGTCCTGATCCATTAATAGTGTATGTAATTGCGTTGCATCCATTCGGTGGTTCTACTGTTAGTTCTCCGGAATTTGTTGTATATTCACTTAAATCAAAGATTCCGCTTCCTGTGCATCCAAGTGTGATTCCTAATTCTTTTCCAACCAATTTTTTATTATCGGTTCCGACAAAAGTAATTGTAACATATTTAGAATCAAACAAAGGCTTTGATAGTTTCAGGTTGATAATAAGTTCTTTAGTAACTGTAACTTTTCTTGTTTTTTCCTCATACCCCTCTTTTGAAGCAGTTATTTCTATTTCTTTATCAAGTTCAGCATCAAAAGAGGCTCTTCCATTTTTGTCAGTCTTTAGTTTCAGAATACTGTCCAGTCCGCTTATTTCTAAATCTGCTGCCTTTAATGGAATCCCTGATTGGGTAGAAACCTCAATAGTAACAAGAGTAGTGTTGCTTTCTCCTGAATCTAAAAATAAAAATGCAATTCCTATAATTACAAGAATTATTATTCCGACAATTACTCCTTTGATAAGAACACGCTGATTAATACCTTCCGGTTCTTCGGTGTAATCTTCTTCATATGTCATTAAAAAAAGCCCAAATACTAAGAGTTTTAGCTATTAATAAATATTGCTTAATCCTGTAAACTTATTTCTTTATCCAATGCAAGTACTTCCTGCTTCAAGATTATTTGTCATATCAGAAATGTTTCTCTGAGATCCTTGTGAGTCATAAATAACTTTAGGGTTCCACCAAAACTTTGTGGAATTGCTGCTATTAGTAACACAAACCATTCCCGCATCAACCAAATCAAATATCTCACTAATTGAACCAATAGAACCAGCAGTGCCTCCAATGTTGCTGTTATAAGGCATTGAGGAAACTCCGTCTAAGCGAACCTTGCTTCCTGATTCGTCTGCGGAATAAAACTTTAATCCATCAGGACTCTTAACCGAACTGAGTATTGTTTCTTTAAGCGGGTCAGAATAATAAATTGTCCTCAGATAAGTATTTCCTGTAATATTTGCATTAGGCCAGTCAACTGCATATTTGTTTTCCCAGTCTAATAAATCATCTTTCCCGACAGTAGCTCTGTCTGGTTTTTCGTAAAAACTCTGAGCTGCGGGTTCTCCTGTAAAATCATAACAGTTTCCTGCTCCGTCCCAGAAAGTTGAACTTGTTCCAATGTTAAGAGGAACATCATTTTCAATTATTTCATAGACCGCACTGAAAGGTTCATCAGTTTTATTATTTTGACCTACTTCCATTATTACAGGTGTTGCATGTGCAGGCTGGAAGTTAATATTTTTTCTTATTCCTGTCGGATTATTAATTTCAAGAATCATTCCTCTTGTGCTTGGAGAAGCATTCAAAGAATAAAGATCTCTGCTAATTTTTACACTTGCATTTGCAACAGGGTTGCTTCCTTCTCCTGGATAACTTATTGCCGGGGTTGTAGAATTATCAATATTCAGTAATTCTCCGTCATTTTCATATACTGTTCCGTAACCCTGCCTGTCATAAATTTCACCGTCTTCAATTCCTACGAGTCCGTCAAACGGAACCCTGTATAATGCATTATCAATCTTTGGTTCATCAATAAGGCTTAGCTCTATTTTTATGTCAGCAAGTAAATTATCGTTTGAGTCAAAGAAACCCCATCCCTCATCAAAATCTATTTTTATGTGTGCTCTGTATTTTCCAGGAGAGGATAATTTTACTGCAGTTTCATCATATCTCTTGTAGAACTTTATTTTTCCCTGCCTGTAATATTCATCTATGCCGTAAGTTTCACCGGAATTTTTCAGTCTTAACCTGTTAAAGAATTCCGGAGCCTGGAAAAATTTCTTAGTATTATTAAAGTTTTCAAAGTCACTTAACATATCTTCGCTATATCCATCCTGTATCAAATAGGTGTTGAAAGTTATCAAATCCATTAAATCTTGTCTGTTGTTTATTCCGTATTCAGGAAGCCACCTGATTCTTGAGAGATTCTCTTCCACATAGAAATCCAAAGCAGGTCTGCCTTCAATTAATGTTGTTGTTCTCGGCATCCAGCATTCAAGACTTGGGGCAGGGGCTTCATAGAAACCGAGATTAGCTAATTCCGCGGTAAGTTCATCCAATATTACTTGCGCAGGGTTTACAGGGCATGATAAAATATCATGGTTTACTTCTATGAATTCTCTTAATGCGTTTATTTTGTAGTTTGTTTCCATGTTAAACTGAACAGCGTCACAGTAAACATAGTCAGGATTACTTTCATCACAAATATATTCTTTGAAATCTGCCCAATCCCAGTTAAGTTTTATTCTAGGTTTCATTTCAGGTCCTGTGTAACCAATTCTGTTTCCAACATCGCAGGATTGTGCATCAAATTCAGTATTAGTTAGTTGTCTTTGTTCTTCTCCGGTTTTGAACCTTAAATGGAATTTTTGGTTAATGGATTGAGTCGAGCTGTCCGGAACATTAAATTGCCCAAAGAATGCTAGTCCTCCCATAACTTTTGTTGGATCAGCATGAATGTGTTTTGTTGCTTTGAAATTAACTGTAGAATAAACATATTTTTCTTCTTCTTCAAGAGCAGTATTTTCAAATATTATTCCTGCTGTTTGCTGAGCAAACTGGCCAATCGATTTCATGTCTTCAGTATTCCAGTTGGCTTTCAAACCAGGGTGGCCTGAATCTATTGGCATAGAATCTTCTGATAAATTAATTACCCAATCCTGCAAGTCCTCTGTAACTGTGTTATCGCGCATATTTCCTCCTTCTTCATCATCATCGTCATCATCTCCAAATAACCCTCCTGCAAGTCCCCCTCCAAGGAACCCAAGACCCATATACGAACCAAGTACTCCACCAAAGGTTCCCCACTTGAAACCGTTTGCTGCTTCAGTTGCTGCTGCTGCAGAATCTAAATTATCGCATTTAGCAATTGCCCCAGTATCTTCATCATTAATAGAATTAACAGCGTTTGTACCTTGGTCAGTTGTCGCATTTGCAGTATCTCCTGCAGTACCTGCTGCAGTTCCCACAGTTCTATTTAATTTCTCTGTCTCTTCTGTCTTTTTCGCAACTTCAGCCACTTCTGTTGTCTCAACTCCTTCTACAGCTCCTTCAGCACTACCTTGTGCAGCGGCGCATGCTGCCTCTCCATAAACAGTATCTGATGATGAAGATGCAATTGCGGTTTTTGTAAGAACAGTTTTTGTTTTTGTTTCTGCTTGTTTTTTACCAACATTTTTAAGACTCTCTCCGACTTTGCTAATAAGTTTCGGTAATCCTCCGGTAAGGATATTCGCAAGATTACTAACAGTACTAATTCCTTTATTCCCTTGTTCTGTTGCAGTACCAAGCGATCCTTTGGCATCTTCACCGCATCCCAGCTTTCCTCCGCCAGTTGGTGCTGCCTGCTGTGCTGATGTATCAACTGAAGTTGCTGAAGCGGAAAGTTGTTCACTTCCTTCTTTTGCAGTCTGAACTCCATTATCAGTCTCTTCGACAACAGCATCCACCTCTTCAGTAGCATCACCTGTAGCATCACTCAAAGTATCGGATGCAGTTGCTGCTGCACTAGCAGTAGAGTTTGCATTTGAATTATCACATGCTCCTTCAACCGTAGCTGCTGAAGCTTTGACTGTTGTATTTATTGCCTTATCTGCAACTTCAGTTGTCTTTTCTAATGTCTCCTGCCCTTCCTTAAGTTCCTGAGCTTTATCTGCAACAGCTTGTGTGTCTTCAACTGATTGTTCAGCTTGTTCTGCAGCCAGCTGAGCCTCTTCCTTTGACTTACTCATTGCCTCACCAGCTTCTTTTGATGCTTCACTGGCTGATCCTTTTGCTGCATCTAATGCGGGTTTTGCCCCTAATAATCCGCCTACGGCTGCACCGAGTCCTGCGTTTCCTATGTCGAAACTGCTGTCATCATCATCATTTGATTTGTCAAAAGCATTACCCCAATCAGTTGCACTTGCTTCCACAGTAACGGTTTCACTCAAAAACCTGTTTGTTAATGTGGCGGTGTCTTTAGCACCGGTTCCTATTAAATCGAAATTATACCTGCTTAGTGTAAATGGTTCTCCGTTATTAGTGTAACCTCCCGCTCCGCTAAACAAACCTGCTGAATAACCTCCTCCTGTACCTGCATAAGGATTTGTAAAGCCACCGCCTGTTCCCGCTGGATCGAGTGTTATGAGAACTTCGCCTATTCTTCTCCAGGAGCCTCCTTCAGGTTTTACTTCTACTTTGATTCCGTAAATTCCGGGAATGTTTTCTCTTGCAACAGTTATTTCCTGGGTTGAGTTTCCTGATTTTAATGTAAAGTTACGAGGATTAACAGTGATTCCTCCTTCTGTTGAGCCTCCTTTGCATCCTGTGTCTTCGTGGCATAATCTTACCTCAATAGGGAGCTTTCCGCATGAGCTTGAATCAAGAGTAAATGTTCCTGTATCTTCCTGTCCCAGTTCAAGCATTTGTTCTCCGCCAAAACCATAATCTGATTTGATGCATTCATTTAGATGAACTATTAGTATTTCTGAGTCAATTGAATTATTAGCTCCGATAAACTGCCAGCCTGAATTAGTTTTTATCTGACCATCAATATTAACTGTGAATTTTGCTTTTTTGCCGATTGTGTTTGATTTTGAAACAAAATTAAGTCTTCCAATGTAAGTTACTTCTGGTTCTACATTTGAAAGTAAATTACTCCACAATGTTGGTTGTAATACTTCGCTTATAGATTCTCCAGTAGTTGGATTCAGCAAAGTTAATTCTACATTTCCGATTATTCCCTCGTCTCCTTCCCAGTCTATTGTTGAAACAAGCCTGTCGATGTTCAATAGTTCCCCGTTATTGTTTATACAATTGTTTATGAGATCGAATTCAATAGTTGATTGTCCTGTTATGGTTGAGTCTTCCCATTTGTTTATTGAAATAATTAAACACGAATCATTTTCAGGAAGTGCTCCTAAGTTAATTTTTGTTTTTGTTGGTATTTCATAAACCCAAGAAGTTGATGCATCAAAATTTGACATAAACTCGATAACAATTGAACCTTCAACCACTTGCGATTCTTCCAAGAATTTGGCTTCTTCTCCGAAAACAGAAAGGTATTCTATTCCTGAACTTCCCTGGCCTTCAATAGTTGTTCCTACAAAACCTGCAAGGAAATTATCCATTCTTGCTTCATCGAGAAGCCCAAAAAAGGAACCTGAAGCCCTCAGCTTGTTAATGTAAATTGTTTCCCCTATCAAGTTTTCAATACTGATAAAAGTAATGTCTTGTTCTTCTGCATTTCTTGTTACAGAATGGTTTATTTCTTCAGGATCAAACTTTACAATCTCGTTGTTTATTTCTATTTCGATTGTTTTTGGATTCAAACCGGGTTTTTCTGCTTTTATAAAAATTTTGGTTCCGGGAGAAGAAGCAGGGATACTTATTTCAGAAATGCCCTCTTTGTTGGTTGTTCCTGTGAACATTTGTTCACTTTGATCAGGCGCGATTTTTTTGACGACAATTAAAGCGTCTTGAACCCCAAAACCTTCCAGTTCTCCGGTTGCCTGAGTAACAATAATTTTTAGATTTGTCGGAACAAAAGCACCTATTTCTTCAGGCTCGATAATTATATCAATTTCTTCATTTCCAAAGGTGTTGAATAATACCTGGTTGTTCATTATTTCATTCTGGTTGGAAATAATATCAAATTCAAGCGAAGAAGAAAATTCGCTTTTAGGTTCGATGCTTAACAAGCCTGAAATTGTTTTATTAAACCTGAAATTTCCAAGGGATAAAGACGCAATTTCAAAGGTTGGTGTTTCGGAACTAACTTCTCGCGAATCAGCATCTGTGAAGGAATAAGAATTAATCACCAAATCTTCACTAACCGATACTCCATCCTGAGTACTTTTGATGCTTAACTCAGCATTATCATGAATCACTTCTGTGTTATTTGTAATGCTGAATTCCAAAGAATATGGTGAAAAGCTTTTGAGGTTGTAAGGTTCCTGTTCATAAATGCCAGTGGTTTCATTCAATAATCTGTGTCCAAAACAAAAGTTCTCATAACAAATCGAATCAAGTCCCTCGAATAATGGTTTTTCATAGGATTCAGCGTATAATGCAGTTTTTTCATTTGTTTCCTCTGCTTCCCCGAGTTCTGAATCCAAAGGATCTCTCAAATACTTTGAACCGTTTTCTCCCCAGCTTCTGTAATAAACAGGCAAAAAGGTTCCTGGGGTTATTCCTTTATCTGTTTCAAATTCAAATGCTATTTCATATTTTCCCTCTTTTGGTTCGTCCCAAACAACAGAAACCCATTTTGCATTACCATTAGTAATTATTGTGTTTCCATTCGGAGGCTTGTAATCTTTTCCTTTTATCTGGCTGGTTCCTGGAACATTAACTTTAGTTATGTAGATGTTGTCTTGTTCTATGTGTTCTTTTTCTCCTGTTCTGAAAAATACTCCTGTTTCATCAAAACTCCTTGGAACTGTTAACAAAAATCTTGCTTCGTATCTTTTTCCAGGGGCCAATTGTGAAACCCATGCTCCTGTATTGTTGTAAATCCCATCAAGTTCTATGGTTGGTTTATCTCCACTTATTTCTTCTTCAAGAATTGCGTTGAAGAAAATGAATTTGTCCTTAACAACCTGCTGTGCTGTTGTTGTATAACTGGAATAACCTTCTTTGCTTATAACTGCGTAAACTTTTTTATCAGCTTTCAGGTTTTCCAAAAAACCTGTTCCTTCAGAATCAACAGAAATGATTCCCAAGCTTTCTCCATAATCAGTGAACAATTCTGCTTCAGCAAAATCAATTGGAGTTGATAGTTTGTCTTTTACAGTAATGCTTACGGTTCCGGTTCCGATTTCAAGAACAACTTCGAAAAAGTTTTCTTTTAATGGTTCAACAGTTACTTCAGGAGAGATTCCTTCTGCGGGGTATTTTTGCACTAAAACTTTGTAAACTTTTTCTGGGTCTAAATTCAAAAAGGGCGTGGTATTTCCATTGTAATCGGTTATTTTTGAACCAAAGCTTGTTTGAATAAAACCATCTGCGTCAAGAATCATTACTTTAGCGTTTTCAACAACCAAATGTTCATCATCAATAACTCTGACTACTAATGCTCCGCAGGTTGTTGGAGTGCATTTTTCCAAATCAACTTCAAAATTTTGTTCTGAGGCTTTAGGATAATCATCTGTATCAAAACTCCCTGAATCCATAGGCAGATAATTTTCTTTTGAAACAATGTAGATGTAGAGGCCTCTTTCCAATAAAGCAAAATTAGCTTTTCCACTTGAATTTGTTTTTTGTTCTCCAACAATAAAACCGCCAGGATCGTATATTGCGATTGTAGCTCCCTGAACAGGAATCCTGTCTCTTTTGTCAGTTACTTCAATAGTTGCTGTTAATTGCAAATCTTTTGTAATCATTATGTCTTTGCGGGTTCTTTGGTCCGGATTAACTCCGATAGTAATGCTTTTGTTTCCGTATTCAAGTTCAGGATCTTCTGTAATAGCCGTATAATTGCCAATTTCGACATTCTCAAAGCTTATTTCTCCGAAAGAAGTGTATCCTTGAAACCCGGTTACCAAGCCTGATTCTTCGACAAGTTTTACGTTTATACCGTCTAAAAATCTGTTGTTTTGACCGTCTTTTACTGTTATTTCCACACTGCCTTTTGGTGTTTTTATGGTTTGGAGCTCTATTAGTTGTTCTTTCCCAAGTATACTACCCCTTGAAGTTTCAAACCCTGATCCATTAATCGTATAAGTAATTGTACCACAACCAAGAGGAGGTTCTACTGTTAATTCTCCGGAATTCGTTGTATATTCGCTTGGTTCAAAGACTCCGCTTCCTGTGCATCCAAGTGTAATTTCTAATTTTTTTCCAATTAATTTTTTATTATCTGGTCCGACAAAAGTAATTGTAACTTCTTTGGAATCAAACAAAGGTTTTGACAATTTTAGATTGATAATAAGTTCTTTAGTAACTGTAACATTTCTTGTTTTTTCTTCATAATCTTCTTTTGAAGCAGTTATTTCAATTTCTTTATCGAGTTCAGCTTCAAAAGAGGCTCTTCCATTTTTATCAGTTTTTAGTTTCAGAATACTATCCAGCCCGCTTATTTCTAAATCTATTCCTCTTAGCGGAACTCCTACTTGGTTGGAAACCTCAATAGTAACAAGAGTAGTGTTGCTTTCTCCTCCTAAAAATAGAAAAGCAATTCCTGTAATTATTATAAGAATTAGTATGCCAAGAACTACTGGAAAAAAAGGTATGCTTTCATTTAGGGTTTCATAAAGGTCCTGTAAACTCATTCACTAAAAGTAAGCTATTGTGATTATTAAGCTTTTTTATGAGGAAATGCAGGCATCTATGGCTGCATCTTTCTTGTTCTGGATTGTCTCTAATACTGTCTTAGGATTCCAGAAGAATTCAGTATTAATATTTGTGTTGCTTAAACACACATATCCTTCTTTTACTAACTCAAACACATCTTCCATGCTTGAAATATTACTTGTAGTACCATTACCATTCAGGCGTACTAATTTGCCTGTTTCTGAAGAACCGATTAAAGTAGCTTCATCTGATGATGCATCAACCAATTGTAAGTAACTATCTGAATCCTGCGGAGTGTAGAATACTGTTTCATAGAAAACTGAACCAAAGTTAATTGGATCCTGGCAGAACTCTAAAGTATACTTGCTTCTTTCATTCTGACCAACTAAAGCACATCTTGCACTTATCCCGTGTGTATCAGGAACAAATTGTTGTTGTGACATTACTCGGTCATCAAAGCCTCTGCATGTTGCGCCAATTCCATTCCACAAAGTCATTGTGGTTCCTACATCAACGGCGTCTCCGTCTATTCCTGCTTGGTAAATAGCATAAGCATCTCCTTCAGTCTGTTTATCAATTTGTAAGATTACTGGTGTTGCGTTGCTTGGCTGGAAAATCAGTGTTGGGTTTCCTAAAGCTCTTGAAAGCTTTGCAATAACTCCTCTTTCACTGCCAATCTGCATTTTGTTAAAGTTATCATTCATTGTAACTTCTAATTCTCCGTTAGTTATCGGGCTTGATCCTGCTATTTCAACAGTCCTTATTGGGGATGGTGCATTATCAATTAAAATACTGTCTCCGGCATAATTAACTCCGTAACCTGTTCTTCCACTATCTGTTCCTACAAGACCATCAAATGGAGTATAATAGAATGGGCTGTCTGGTTCTGCTCCTTTAAGTTTCTCCATTCTAATGTTAATTTTGGCGTTAGGGTTTCCTTCTGAATCAAACAATTTCCATGTGTTATCAGCATATTCAGCATCAACTACAATTGCGTAAGTTCCAGGACCTGGTAATGAATAATCAGGTTGACTGTAAGCATCAAAGCCGAATAAGCTTGGGTCGCTGAAATAGATTCCCAAACCATCAGTCTGGTTCAAGTAATAATCCGGTGCATCGAAGAATCCTTTGTTTTGTGCAACATCAAAGTCCTTTTGGAAGTCTGATGAATAACCATCTGCCATTAGTGTAACATTAAACTTGGTTAGAGCAGTCAGGTTTTCTGCTTGAGTTCCTGTTATTCCCGAAGCCTGTAAGAAAAGATCAAGTCTTGATGTTGAGTAAGGTTCACAAGCCTGTAATCCTGTGTCTCCCGCATAAAATGTTCTTGTCAGAGTGTTTGTAGCAATTATATCTTCACAATTTTCACAGTTAATGCTTGGAACCAGGTCAGCTGCTGCTTCATAGAATCCTTCGGTTAAATTACTGAATGTACACCTTACTGTTTCTTGACCGCCTGCTGCAACAGTTAGTTCTTGTGCTCCGTCAGCACATTCAATAGAATCTCCTCCTAGTGGAACTACTTTTAATGTTACATCCGCATTAACAATTCCCGGATTTGTGTTTTTAATTTGTGCAATAACATCTACTTCGGTTCCGCTTTTTGCATTTGTTAAGCTAGCTACTCCGATGTCATAGCTTCCGATTTCATTGGTTGATGCTTCATCTTCTCTTGGTGAAGGGCAGGTAAAGTCTGCTCCGTTTTGTTCAACATAATCTGTTAATTTTTTGATTTTTTGCAGTAATGCTATACTGAATTGTGTTCCGTCACAATAAATACCGTTTTCATTATCTTCGTTACATGTATCTTCCTGTATTTCTTTCCAGTTCCATGCAAACTCTACTTTAGGCAGGGCATCGAATCCTGTCGATCCTGTTTTGGTTCCTGCCTGACAATTGAGTAATGAAAATGTTTCTGTTGTTTCAAGCATTGGAGGTACACTATTAAACTCCAGATTAAATCTTTGTTCTAAATCCTGTGGTGAATCTTCATCTAATTCTGTTTTGGATTTATCAAGAACATCTTCATCATAGAATCCTAAGAATCCTCCTTCTTCATCAATGAAATCTTCCTTATCATAAGTTTTATCAGTGTACTTGTGCCTTACTCCTTTAACTTTTAACTGAGTGTATTTTGGTCTTTGTTCTTCTGTGATAAATCCTGATGCGTTTGTAAATATTGTTCTGAAAGTTTCAATTCCCTGTGAAAGTAAATCAGGATTATTAACCAGAGGTTGTGGAACTACTGGCGTTGAATCTCTTCCTCCTAATCCTTCAACTTCTAATGAAATATCAGAATCTTTTTGTTCTAAGCTTCCTGCTCCCAAAACAAGAGTAACATCTTTTATTTCTGCATCTTTTTGTAACAAAGTGAATGAAATTTCGTCTTCCTGACTATTGTATGATTGTAGTGTTCCAACTACGGTTCCTAGTATTAATGCTGACCAAGGGCTGGTTCCAAGAACACCCTGCACAAGACCGCCTGCTCCTCCAAGTAAGCCTCCAGCACCGCCAGTGCTGCTTCTTCCACTAGAATATCCACCTTGATTGTATCCGGGTTGATTGTAGCCTGGTTGATTATAACCGGGTTGATTGTATCCAGGTTGATTTCCATACTGTGAAATTAATCCTTGGATTGGTGGCAAACCAAGAATATTCGGGGCTGCTGCTGTTTTGGCTGTTGTTGGTATGGTTACTGTTTTATCCTTAGGAACAGCCATTATTCCTTCTAATTCTTCTCCGGAGTAGCGGCGCTCCATGTCTTGTTTCCACATCATTTCTAAATAACCGGTTTTTTCAGCATCTGTTATGGATCCGTCTGGTCCCCTCCAGACTCCTGCCCATTTCCCTGTATTTTCATAAGTGTACTTTCCAGAAGCAAGCCCAACACTAACGGCAGTGATAACTTCCCCTCCTCCTGCTGCACCGCCGGTATTTCCACCTGTTGCACTGCTGACACTTCCAACAGTTGCAGTTGTTCCAGGAGTATTTCCATTTTGTCTTGTAAGTTCATTTTGAACAGCATTGCCTACTTTTTTATCGTTAGAATCACGCCAGTTACCTTTATCATCGACTGTATAAGTTCCCGAGTCCACTATGTTATCTTCATCAGGTCCATTATTATTGTTATTATTATTCTGAGGCTGACCAACATCGTCTTCCTTAGGGTTTCCGAAAATTGTTACATCTGGATCTGACCAGTTAGATAGCATTACTGCTGCCATTGCAGCAAGACCCCATAGTGCGCCGTCATGTAAAGCGTCCATAAAGTCTTTGGTTTTTACACGAACCTCGACTGGTTTTTCAACACAGCCATTGGTTAGGCTAGCTACATCAAAACCATCAAACTCATAGTCTGGATCATCATAAACATCAAACTCGTACTTGGATAATTGCCAGCACCCAGGTGCATTAATTATTACTTTCAGGTTCTTGACTAATTGATCTCTTCGGTCAGAACTGAATTGTGGTGAAATGTAAACCGCGTATTGTCCTGGGTAATTATCTTCTGCAAAAATTTCAAGGGTCTGGCTTTCTCCGGGTTGTAAAGTGAATCCTTGGGTTGGTGAACTAACCAAGACAGATTCTACTTCAAACTCTACTGGTTCGCCGCAGCTTTCATCAGCTGTTATTGTAAAAGCACCGCTTTCCATTTTGTTAATCACAATTCTTTCCTTGTCATAGTTCACGCATTGTGCAAGGTTCACGGAAGTTATGGTTGTTTTAATCATGTTTTGTAATATTTGGTCTTCTCCATCAAGCGGATTACTTGCCTGAATAATTATATCAGCTTCTCCAACACCATTAACTCCGCCGAATGGAGTGAATGTAAGAATTGCGGTGAGGGTTTGTTCTGGTTTTAATGTTCCAAGCATTAACCTAAAATAACCAGGTCTCAAAATAACTTCATCTGCTCCAAAGTTGAGTGTGTATTCTCCTAACTGGTTAGTGTTCCATTTAACCATTGCTTCTAAATCCTGTAAAGCAACCGGTGTTCCTCCGACAGTACAATTGTTCTGTATCTGGAACTCTGTTCTTTTTGGCGATCCGGAAGTAGTTGTAGTCCATTCGCTTCTTGTTATTACTAAACAGGTTGGATCATCAACTTCGTTTCCTAAACCGATTGCAATTTTTACCGGTACTTTAAAGACCCATTCCTGACCGAAGTTACCAACAATTATTACAAGTTCTCCGTCTAAATCAGTTCTTTCTCCAAGGTTCTGTGCATCTTCTGTTAATGCTGTTTTTAGTATAAGTTCTTGTTTTTCTTCAGAACCAATTGTTAATCCTTTGTAAGAATTTTCAAGCCAGTTTCTTACAACAACTTTGTCAATTAAATTTCTGAAATTCCCCTGCAGTTTAATGTCTTTAATGGTTAATGCATAAGGAGCAAGATTTCTTACTTCAAATTTGTTATCTGAAGTCATTTTGTTCTTAGTATTCAGACTAACCCCTATTTGTGCAGGTTTTATTTCAAGTAAATCAGCACTTACTGTTAATTTTACTTCTTTGAAATTATAATTTGGTTTTTCAACCTCAACTATAAGAGTTTCTCCGGGTGCCTGTGCAGGCAATGTTAGTTTTGCAATCCCTTCTTTGTCTGTTACATCCCAGTCGAGAATATTATTATGCCTGTCTCTTAGTCTTACAATTGCATGTTCTAATTCAAGTCTTGTTGCTTTATCAATAACTGTTACTGTAATGTCGTTTTGTACTCCTGATAAGTAAAGCTTTGGTTCCACATCAACTTCAAGTTCTTTTGGAGCTCCAATCATAATCGTCAGGTTTTTCTCAAATACAATTGCCTGATCAGAAACAAGCTGGATGGTTATAATTCCGTTGATTGCATTTTGTGGCGTGAAATCAGTTTCAAGCCTCACTGATTGTTTTTGCCTTAAGTTTCCAACAGGCTGTCTTTCAAATTCAAAGCCGTTAACTACTCCTTGTGTCTGGGCAGACTCGGCATTAGTAAGTGTATACTCAAAGAACTTCAGGCTTTCATCAGGATTCTTAATCCTTAAGTTAGCGTTGTTGTGAATTCTTGTTTCAGAGTTATTTGCAATAATGAAATTTAATTTGTATTGGTTGAATACTCTTGCTGAATAAGAATCAGTAACTGAGTCAATCAAATCTTCTTCCTTATCTGTTATTGTTGCTGTAAAGCAGAAGTCATTATCACAAAGAGTTATGATTCCAATTTGGAAAATTTCCTGTTTGGTATTTGAATAAAGTTCTCTTGAAACACTGTCATCCTGTGGGAATCTTTCTCTTCCGTTTGCGTCTCCCCATGCTCTGTAATACAAGAACAATTTGTCTGAAATTGCTGCTGATTCTTTTATGAAAATACGTGCTTCAACCTCATAAACTCCTGGGAGTATTGCTCCTGGTGCTGAATCATCCCAGTGAAGATTTACCCATTTAGCATCATCAACTGTAAAGTCATAATCATCCTCATCCATGTTGCTTTCTTCAGGTTCAAACCTTGTTGCTCTTACCTGTGAAGTTCTTGGCGCATTAACTTCTCTTATCAGAAGCTTGTCTTTTTCCATTAAAACGTCTTTGCCTGTTCTTAAGTGAACTCCCAGTTCATCATAATCCTTGTCCTCAGGTACAAATAATTTGAATTTAGCCTTGTAAGTTTCTCCTGCTTTAACATTCTTTGCTCTTTGTCCATTAACAAATAATCCTTGGAATTCTAATTCAACAGTATTTCTCAGGATTGGTTTTTCAAGTATAACATCAAATTTCTGAACTGTAGAAATAATAACTGGTTTTTTAGCAGTAATGTACTTTGCATACACATCTTCATCTTCTTTACTTACAATCAGATAAATTTTCTTGTTTGCTTTTAGTGTAAATTCTTTTGAACCGTTAGCGTCGGTAAAATCAGTTCCTATAAGTTCATTAGTTCTTGCGTCAAACAAGCCTATTGTTGCAAATGGAATTTCTCTTCCGAGTTTGTCCTTAACATTAACTCTTACAATTCCTTCTCCTATTTCCATTGTAACTGTAAGGTGTGGTTCATCGCTTTCTGTTCCGGAACTGTTGAAGTAAGAAACATCGCTTCTTCCTGAAAAGCCTTCTTTAAACGCAAATGCATAATAGTTTCCTGAACTAACTCCAAAGAATTCTGCTACTCCGTTAATATCGCTTGTCTTTGTTTTAACATCTGCTACAAAGTTTGTTGAAGCATCATACAAGGCAACTGTTGCATTTTTTACAGGATTATTATCCTGGTCAACAACTTTTATTTTAAGGCTTCCGCAAGTACTTGGAGTACATCTTTCTAATTCAATTGTATTGAATGTTTCACTTATTTTCAGCCTGCTTACTTTTTCAATCTGATAAGAGTCTGCTGAAACAAGTGCATTGTATTCAACATCTCTGCTGATGTTAAATTTTATTTCTCCATTTTCAGGAGTTTCAAGTGTTGTTAATTCTTCGCTGCCTGTAGCAAAGAAAAGTTTTACTTTTGCTCCTTCAATTGGTTCATCGCTTGTTTTGTCAACAATTTTAAGTTTAATCTGTCCTCTGATTTCTTCTCTCAGGTTAAGTGCTACTGATTTTGTTTCGCCTGCTCCGACCGAAATTACGTTAGATGTTTGTTCTCCGTAAGAACCGGTTTCATCATAACTTTTAACAACATAATTTCCCGGAGCCATTGTAAAGCTTGCCTGTCCTGAGAAAGTATAATCCAGAGTTATTGGACCTACATTAGGGTTTGATAATAATTCTGAGTTCTTGTAAATATCAACTCTTATTCCATCAACAGGGTTTCCTTCAGGATCATAAACATTAGTGATTATTGTTCCGTTTTCTGTTCTCGGAGATGATAAGTAAATAGAGTGATCATCACTCAGGATTCTTTCCCCATTAATCTCGACAAATGTATTTGAGTTTGTAACATCAACACTTAAACCATCGCAGGTGTTTGGAACACTAATAACTGCAACTCCGTTGTCTGCAGGAGATAAAGTTACTTGAGGTATCGTTGGAGCATAAGGATTATCACACCTGAATCTTAATGTGAAATTATCACTCACAGGCTGACCAAGATCATCCAGCAACCTTATTGTTTTGAATGTAAAAGCCTCGCTTTCTTTCTGCATGAAAACGTCTTCGGCCTGAGGCAGTTCAAAAATTATGAATGTGTTTGTATAAGTCAGATAATTATTTTTTTCAATTATTACTTCTATTGAGTCGCCTTCATTTATTCCTGTTATTCTTGCAATTCCAAGTTCATCTGTTTGTGTTGTAAGCAGAACATCTCCATTACTCAGGAATATTACTTCTGCCTCATCCACGGGTCCTAGTGTATCTCTCACTGATAATGCAAGAGAATTATTACTGGTCACAAACACTATGCTGAATAATCCGAGAATAATAGCAAGAATAAGTATGGCTCCTAAAGTCAGGAGTAAAGCAAAACTTGGAACAATTTTATCAATAGGATCTATAATGCTGTATACTGGAATAGATTCGTCAATTTTGTCCAGAAAGCTGTAATATTTTTCTTCCATTTGGAGGTAGAACTCTTTGAGTCCGTCTAGAATGCCCAATAAAAATCACCAATTAACTGAAGTCCAATAATATTATTGGCTTGTAGAGATTATATAACTTTCTACTGCTTAATAAGCTTTATTATTCACAATAAGCCATCTAAAGCAGTTATTGAGTCAAATCCAAACAAGAAACCAATAACCAAAGAAGTCACAATTATTATTGCCAGATAAGCAAATATTGATTCAGTTTCATCAAAGAAATTTTTCTTTCCTTTAAGATCAAGTTTTGCAAGTTGCCCCATAGATGTTCCGCCAATAAGTCCGAATAGAAGTGGCAATAACGCAAGAATTGCAAATAAGGGTCTTTCTGAAAAAGAACCTCCTATGAATGTCCCTGCAAAGAACATTAACAAAAAACTTAATCTTCCATAAAAGAGCGCTGAAAGGAAAAAAATTCCCAATGAAATTATTATCAGTTCAACTGCAGGGTGAAAAAAGAACTCTGTTTTGAGTTCTTCAAAAAACACGTTTACAGATATTGCTCCAAGTACATAGAAAATTATTCCCAGGATTATTGTAAGGCCTTTTGACATTAGCTCACGTT
>JBDRLP010000006.1:0-10893 GCA_043812975.1 Candidatus Iainarchaeum sp.
TGTACTATTATTTGGTCTTCTTCTGCGGCATGTGCTATTGGTGCCACAAGAATTAATGGTATTATGAGTAAGGGGAAGATAACTTCCAATTGTTTTAACATTTTGTAATCCTCCTCATAATCCTGGTGGTGTGGATGTCAAGTAATTCACCATTAGTGGTGCTATCCAAACCAGAACCAAACCAACTATGGCGTATGATACCATTGATTTTGCGTTTTCTCTTGATTGTATGTTGCTTCCTGAGAACATGTACATTGCTCCTGCAATGGTTATTGCGATTATTCCGAGTATTGAAACAACGCCTTTGATTAGGTCGTATATTTTTGTTATTGGCGCGGTAATGGATTCGATGTCTCCTGCGGCAAAAACCATTGGCGACAACAAAAACATTATTGCTAGTAGTGCTACAATTTTTTTCATTTTCAAAAAACCTCCAAAAGGTATAATTCCTAAAACAATCGCCTTCGAGGTTTTATAAAACAATTTTGTTAATCACAGTTAACCAAGACTTAACTACGCTTAACTAAAATAATAAAAACAATGCAAACACCGAGTTTATTTTAGAGGTGGTATCAGTGTACCAGCAAACAAGTCTACAACAAAAAAGAACAGTAAAAAATTCAAGCAAGAATGCTGAACTTGAGGAATTCAAAAAAATACACTCAGAAACATTCATCTACTTCCTAGAGCAGTATGAGAAGTGGAAGGAATTGAAAAAAGAATCTTAGTTATTTGGTAGTAATTTCATTGCTTTATCTAATGTACTATCAACTTCTTCTTTTTTATACCATGGTTTAGTTATGCTAATTCGTTTTTCAATATCTTTGCGGGATAATTTTTCGTCTTTATGTAAGTAGATAATTGATGAAAATAATTCTGCTTTAGAAGTGTCTGAAATTAATTCAATAATTTTCTTTTTATTATTCTCAACATTCACGTTTTCTTCGTTTGATAGTCTAGTGTTTCGAGCTATTTCACTAGTGTATATTCCACCTAACTCAAAACAGAAAGGCCCTCGTTTGTACCAAGTAAAAGTTAACTCTTCTAAATCCACTATGCCAAAAATTTTTAGAAGATAAGTAGTTTTCTGGAATTTTAGTCTATTGTCAAAGCTATCTAAATCAAGCTTACCAAAAATTGCTTCATATGCTTTGACTGCTTTTTGGCGTGCCGATCCCATATAATCACTAAATACTAACCACTAAGTAATACTTAAATATTGCTCTCCGCCCCATTTTTGCGTTGCAATTCTTTTACTCTTGTCATAGCTGTTTTAATCAAGTCAACGAGCTCTGTTACTTTATTTGGGGGTATTTTGTCAATTCTATCATTTTCTAATTCTAAAAATTCATCTAAAAGTGAGTCAATTTCCTCACAAGTTTTTTCAAGATCTTCATCAAACGGCTCAGCTAAGAATTCATCTAGTGCTGTTCTATTTGGCAATTTATAATTCCTAGATGGGTCGTCTGGCTGTAATGATCCCTTCATTCTTTTGAATGAATATTCTAGTCCTTTAAGTTTTCTGTTTTCTCTAATTTTTATAAAATTTACGATGCTGTCTTTGAGTTTGATAAAAAGGCGTTCAGCTCCCCTAATAGCCAAATCAATTTCTTCTAATTGATCGCCTCTTATGACTTCAAACTCTTGAAAACTTTCCCACTCTTTTAGATCATTAGCCGGATAATATTCTGATTCAATTTTGACAAAAAGTTTTTCTTTGGCTGTCTTCTTTATTGTTTCTATAAATTTTTTTAACTGCTCTTCATCCTTTACTTGGCAAAAAATTTCTACTTGGTCCCCATCACCAATATTCATTACTCTGCCAGGTATTTTAGGGTCAGAAGAATTAGAAATTTGTTCTATAGTTTCTCTTAATCGAACGCCATGTATTTGATCTTCTGATGAAAGCAAAACCCTATAAACTTCCATTATACCCTTCTGATTAAATTCGTTTAAAAAACCTTCTAGTTTTCTCTAATTAAAAACAATTATATTTAACCTTGCAGTTATTACTTTCAACTAATTTTTTCCAACAAAGGAGTAGCATTTTTTCATTAAAGCGACCATTTTGTCGAGGTACAGCCTTTCCCTTGCCCTGCTAAAAGTGAATCCATAAATGCCTTTTGTTCTTTTTTGTCTCTGATTTCTCCAACAATAACCCGGTCAGGCCTCATCCTTAAAGTATTTGTAATTAATTCCTGCATTCCAAGGTCAATTGAATCTGCATTGGCAAGTTTCACAAAATGTTTGTGAGGTACATTAATTTCCGGTGTTTCTTCAACAAGAATAATTCTTTCATTTGCAGGAACAAAATTTAAGAGACTATTGAGAAGAGTTGTTTTTCCTGATCCTGTGTTTCCGCAGACTAACAATGAACAATCAGCCTGAATTGCCATCCATAAAAAGGCAAGTTGGTCAATAGAAACAGAACCAATATCAGCTAAATCTGTTGGAGTGAATGGTTGTTCGCGAAACTTTCTGATTGTTAATGAAGGTCCGGAAACTGAAGCAGGTTCAATACAAGCATTAAGTCTTGAGCCATCACTTAGAACAGCATTAAGCCTTGGATTTTGTAAAGTCAGTCTTCTTCCTATTGTGCCGGCCATTGCATTTACAATAGTTTTGATTTCAGAATTATCTGAAAAGTATAAGTTGGTCGGAAGCCATCCAAAGATAGAATCGAAAACATAAACAGGCTTTGATTTCCCCAAACCAATAACTGCAATTTCCTCAAGTTCCTTGTCCTCAAGAAGGTTTGTCAGGATTCCGGCAGGAGTTGTAATATTTTCGATTAATTTTTTTAAGTACTTTTTTTGATCTCTGTCCAGGGTTATATGGTTTTTTTCACAATAGATTTCCAGTGCCTGATTCGGCTGATTTTCTTTAGTGTTTGTACTGCTATTTCTGTAATGTTCAAGCGTATTTCTGAGTAGTTTTGCTTCATCTATGCTTAATTCAGGGGTGTTTTTGAGCAAATAAACTAGTTTTCCGCTTTTTTCCTGTATAATCTCCCTTGAATCCCCAGCCGCGGAAACAACCTTGGCTCTGTCCTTTTCTTTTAACCCAAAAACCCTCCAGCCAAGAGCCTCTTCTACCTTCAAACATTCAAATACTTGCTTCGAAACCCCCATCTATATATTACGTTGATTGTCGTATATATTGGTTTTGGTTTTTGCAAACTATTTTAAGTAAAAGATTGGTTTCTCTTGTATGCGGATTCGTGGAGGAAGAATTGTAGATTTCTGGAAAAATATTCAGAATTCTGTGAGAAAATCAAGGTTTAATCGATTAATGAATTGGTCAATATTAAATGATAGAAAGGGTGAAAGAAGAAAAAAGCGAATTAATAGCAAAACAGGAGCCACTTTTTTTATGAATCCTGCAGAAGCAGTCGGAATGAAAAAACCAAAACCAGAAGTAGTAAGTTCTATTGGAGCTGTAGATTATCCTCGTGGTCCTGCTATTGATTTGAAGGAAGGAGTAGTTGGTTTGAAAAATAGGCGTGTTCCTGGTTCAGACAGGAGAAAAAAATCAAAGAAAAAATAATTATGTAGAACTTATTCTTGTGATTAAGTTTAAATTCTGTTTTATGAGAAAACTATATTATGGATTTAGATGAAATTGGTGATATTGCAGATCGTCCTGACATACCCATAAGGAAATTTGCACCTAAATCTAAACAACCTGAAAAAAAATGTCAGGTTTGCAGGAAAGGGATAACCAAAGAGAACACTCCGTCTATTTTATATTATTCAAAATTCTGTTCCAATCAGTGTAAGGAACGTTATATGTATTCAACAGATATTTAATTCCACTTCAACTTTTCTCCTAATTTTATTTTGCTTGCAGTTTCTTTTGGAAGTTCCACAAAATACTTTGCTGATTTTTTTGGAGTGTAATTCAATATCCACGGATTTAATGTTGTTTTATCAACAACTATTTTTTCGGAATTAAGGTAAACAATATCTATAGGAAAAAACACGAACAGCATGTGGACACTTGAATTTATTCTTCCTTCTTTATCTAGTTCAAAAACTAATCCGTAATCAAAGTTTTCTTTTTTTTCAAACATCAAACCCTTAAACCTTGAAAACGAAGTATTGGCTGTTTTGGTTTTTTCAATTATTTTTTTTCCAGAAGTAGAATTAATTAACATTAACAATCAGTGCTTTTTCTTTTCTTCTCTTATCATTTCAATACTCGGCACCTTTATTTCCTCGAGCATTGTCTTTGACTCTTTTGGAGTTATAGAATTGAATTGTTCTCTAGCAAGTTCTTTTCTAAGGGAATCGATTTCGCTCAGTTTAACCTGCATTTCCTCAAGGATATTCTCAACTCTTTCTTTTTTGCTGTTGGAAGCTTTTTTTTTCATACTCTCAATTTTCCCGTTCTTTTTAACCATTAAAACCACATTATTTGAGGTCTTTCACATATTAATAGTTTGTTGTTGCACCGGCAACCACGTCTAAAAACCATTTAAAGCCTCAAAAATCAAATTCTTTAATGCAGGAAAAATTATCGATTTTTGATGTTAAATCAGATTGGTTGAAAGATCAAGTTTATGTTCATGGTTTGAGGGAAGAAATAAGGGAAATCCTTGTCCATTTAGGCGGTCCATCAAAGGCATGTCATTTGCTTGGAGTTTCTTATGTTGCTTTGAAAGAGTGGCCGCATGGAAGAAAACCAATCTCGCTTGAGAAACTCAATACACTGATTGGTTTTTGTGATGCTCCGTTTCAAAAAGAAATTAAATCAAAGATTGATTCAAAAGAAATTTTATTGAGTTGCAGGTACTCTCCTCACAAAATAAAATTTCCCAAAATTATTACTCCAGATTTAGCTTATCTTCTTGGTATATGTCTTGGAGATGGAACCTTTGCAGGAGATTCTTCCAATGGAAAAGGGAATTGGATAATCGGTGCTTTCTTTGACAACCGAGAACATCAAGCGTTGTGTGATTTAATTATCTTGAAAATTTTTGGTATTAAGGCAAAACAATACGATTCTAAGGAAAATTGTTTTGAGTCATATTTTGGCTCAAAAGTGTTGCACTGGTTTTTCAGAAGCTACTTTGGAGTTTGCAATGGGTATAAATGTAATAGAATATTCGGTCCTGATTTAATTTTAAAATCAGATAAAAAGATTGTTTCTTCGTTTTTGCAGGGTTTGTTCGATTCTGATGGAACAATAAATAACAGAAATGTTGTGAAGTATGCGAGCACCAGCAAGGTCATGGTTGAGCAAGTAAGGGCTGTGCTCACAGGGTTTGGCATTGACTCAGGATTTTCTAAATGGCTTAAGGCTGAGAAGTATTTGCCCCTTTATACAGCCGAAGTGAGGTCTAAGAATAACGTTTTAAAGTTTGCCGAACGCATTAATTTTAGACATCCAGGTAAACATGCTAGATTGCTTGGTGTTGAAATAAAATCAAATAAAATCGCTATTAATAGCCCCGTCGTCTAGCGGCCAAGGGGACTCAGTCCATTGATTAATGATTGCTGGTTCCCGTCGAAAGGATATTGGATTCTGGATCCAATGACCAGAGTTCGAATCTCTGCGGGGCTATTTTGCTATTTTATTCATTCTACTTGTAAGAAATTAATAAATATGTTAAAAGCATATTAAATTTATGGCGAAACGTCTTAGAGATTCAAAAAAATGGTTTGATTATATTATGAAAAGTATTACTAGTGCGTATCCTAAACAGAGACAACGAAATAAATCTTTGGATAGACAAAGAAGCGCTCACTTATTTGAATTACAGAAAAAAGCTGATGAATTGGCTGATTCTAAAGGAACTGATTCAAAAGAGCATAAGAGAGTATTGGCTGAAATTAAAAATGTAGATAGTACAAGGAAATATCATAGACGTGTTGCCATAGGAATACATGCTCGAATTGTAACTGATACTGTGTTAAAATTATTTGACTATAATAAAACATTACCCGCAAGAGACTTAAGAGATTTAAGAAAAGCAAGTGAGGATTTTTTGAAAGTTCTTCTTCCTCAAGCTAAGGGTATGATGTCTAAAGAAAGTATTATTCCTGCGGTTCGTATTTCGAGTGACAAGTTTGTGGATGCTGTTAGACCAATCTTAGGAGATACTGGCGGGTTAGAATACTATTCTAGTATAGGAGCTCATGTTTTTGGAACTGATATTGGTCGTTCTCCAAAAATTGTTCAAAGAGGTAATCTGCTTGATGCAGAGGAATTTTTTCGCAGGCGAAAAAGGTAATTAGTAGAATTTCTAAAAAATTACTATTTAAAATGTATTCCGAATCTCGGTTCCTTATTTCACGTTCGCATGAATTTTAATGCTTCCGGGAATAAACGCCACATGTTTGGTTTTGTAAGTATTTTTCCTACAAAGCGTGAGGGCCTGTCCATGTCTCCGTGTTCACTTAAAAATTCCCCGATTTTTGCCTTTTCCATTCTCTGAAACAGCCTGTCAAGCTGTTCCTCGTTTTTGCTATTCAGAAACTGCCTTATTTTCCAGTGTAACCTTAGTTCTTTATTAAGTTCAGAACAGTTCTTTTCATAATTTTTTAATGGCTTGTTGTCTTTGAAATAAGCATTTATAGAATCAGCAGCTATTTTTCCTGCTTCAGCACCAAGGATTATTCCTCCGCCTGTGTTATGCAAGAGGATAGGCCCTATTCCCCCTGTAAACATTTGCGTTTCCGGGATTTCAACATCAAAAACATTTGAATCGGTTGTTTTTACTTTTCTTATTTCTTTCACTTTCAGAAGTATAATTTTTTGTGTTAAAATATTTTTAATAAATTCGTTATCATTATTTTTTGTTTTGCTGAAAACCTGCACCAATCTTTGTGAACCAAGATTTTTGTATGATTCATAAGAGTTTCCGAATTCTTTAAGGAGCTCCTGTTTAATATTTTTTGTTTCAAGTAATTCTTTCGGAATTTTTTGGGTTTCTCTTCCTGACATTTTTTGAATAAATTTTTCTATTTTTTTTTCTTTTTCCGGAAAAATGTTTTTCAGTTCATGCATGTCTTTTTTGCGTGAAAAAGTTATCCGATATGATTCTAAACAGCCAAACTCTTTTCCAAAAATACGCCTGTTTTTTGGTTTCTCGGATTCTATTGACGGGAACAAGCCAAGTTGAAATGACAGCAAAACAAGGTCGCTTGCCATTTTTCTGCTAACTGTTTTTGCGCTGAGTTCAATTGAACGATGCCTCCTGTTTTTGTTTTCTCTTATCCTTATTGTTCCGTCTCCTCTTAAATATCCTTTCAAAAATTCTTTTTTCAGTTCTTCTTCAATATTAAAAATAATCCACGGTATTTGTTTGCCTTTCGCTTTTATTCCGCATTCAAAAACATTTTGAAAAAGATTTTTTGCAATTTCCCCCCCGAAAGTTAATGAGTATGCTGTTTCTTTGCTGTTTTCCGGGTTTTTTTTGCCAGTAATTTTTTCAGGTCGTACTCCTAATCCTTTTTGTATGCATTTCACCGCGTCTTCGAGATAGCCTTTTTTCTTGTCTTCTATTCCCATTGTAATCGTAAGATTGTTTTCTTTGTAAGAGCCCTCGGCTGCAAAATAACCCAGAAGTCTGCATAGTTCTTTTGTAATTGGGAGTTTGTCCTCATAAAACAGTGATCCTTTGTAAAGGCTGATTTTCGTGTTTTGTGGCCTTATACCTTTTTCCAAAAATTTTGTCAGGGGTATGATGTTTTTATAGTAGTATTGGCTCGCTTTTCCTTTTTCAACTTCTTTATAATTTTGGTAAATCTTCTCCTTTAAACCATGCACCATAATTTTTTTTGCTGTTTCTGGACATTTTTCCATGAGTTCCTTTATAATATTAATTTCCTTGATTATTCTTCCCTTTGGAATGTTGGTGTTAAGAGCCATTATATCTTTTCCTTGTTGTAGTTTATCTGTGTATTTTGCAGAAAAACTATTTTTTGTTGCAACCATCACGCTGTGGCTTGCAGTTGCTTTAACTCTATACCCTTTTTCCAGAATTATTTCATAAAGATCTTCCTCAATTTTGTGTCTTAGAATATTTTTTATTTCTCTAAAGCCATTTTTTTTCGCTTTTTCATCCGGGGAAAAAGCGCGTATTTCTTTTTTTGGAACAGCTATCTCATAGTTTTCTGAGGAAATTATTTCGTTTTTTGGATTGGTGAATTCTTTATCTGCAAGTTTACCTATTTTCTCATTTCTTATAAAACCTTTTTCATCAAGCAAAACAATCGGCTCTTCATAATCAATGCTTGTTGCTTTTGTCTGGAAAGCAGAATCTCCAACCAAAAGCATGTTGTCATGGACAATATTTTTCAAGGGTTCCCCAACAGGAATTAAAGAACTGCACCTGTCACAAAATTCTCCTGAAATATTTTTTTCATTTACAAACATTTCGAAATCTTTTCTAATGTTTTTTGACGTGCTTGCCAAACCAATTCTGGCTTGTTCTTCATTTTCAGGAACTATCCACGCAAAAAATCCTTTTGAATAATCGCCCATGTAAATCTGAACACACTTTGGGTCAAAGTTTCCTTTTGCAATAACCTGATAACCATGAACATAATTTTTAATATTTGTTTGAAAACCCATTAAGCTTCGTGTTTTAGAATTAACTCCGTCAGCTCCCACGATTAGTTTTGATTTTTGCAAACCTCCTCTTCCTTTATACTCAGTAAAAATTGTTTCATTTCTAATATCAATCATTTTTGTATTAAGATTTATTTCAACTCCTGCTTCTGTTGCTTCTCTTGCAAGAACCCTGTCAAATTCTTTTCTGTCAATAACATAAGCTACAGTTGAACTTTTTTTTACTTCTATCATCTCATGATTTGGTGAATAAATTTGAGCCCCTTTAATTTTGTTCACCAAAGTTTCTTCAACTTCTTTTCGTATGCCGACATCCTCGACTCCGGTAGCACTAATAATTCCTGTGCAGTTAACTGGGTTGCCAATAACATTGTGTTCTTCAAGTACTGAGGTTTTCCACCCCATTTCCTGACATTTTCTGGCAGTGATCAACCCAGCAGGACCTCCTCCGATAACAGTAACCATGTTCATGTTAATTTCACTAAATAGAAAAGAGAGAACCTTTTTTTAGTTGTTTTTGTTAGGTTGTTAAAAACTTTAATCATCGTTCCAGGCGAATTTACCTGATTTTTCTTCAGGCTCTTTCTTGAATAAGCCTCCAAGACTGCTTGTTTTTCCCTTATAAACCGTGTGAAGACCTTCGCTTTTCAATCCATTTCCGTTCTTTTTCATTCTGTGGAACAGGAATGCGCCTCCGCCAAGAATGCCGATTCCGCCAAGCAAAATTATTAAGATTGCAGCTATAATGAAAATTATCCAGAGTATATCTGACAAAGGAGTTATTTCAATAGGGTTTTGTCTGCTTTGTTCAAGTAATACAGGCGGTGCTTTGTAAGAATCAAACTGACTTGCAACATCATTTGCCTGTTGGTCAGTCAAACCTGTTGCTGCAATATATTCAACAGTGACTTCCTTATTGTTTGCAATTTCACCCAAATCAAATTTGATTATTGGATCCTGCTGAACAACGCTAAATTGCTGATCAGAAATAATATTGTCTGCATTATTGGTAACACCTTTTGGTATTATTTCAATTAACTGTAATGTTTTTATCTGGCCGCTGTTTTTGAAAGTAATAATTATTGTTGCTTTCAATCCATTATCGGTTTTTGTAATTAATAGTTTTCTTTCAGGAGAATTTTCCATGAACAATGTTTGTGCTTCTGAAAGAAGTTCTTCTTTAACTCCTGCATTCCTAAAAATAGTCAGAAGGTCAGAAGTATTGAAAGAACCATTTTTTTCAATAAAAATTTCTTCATTCATGTTGTATACTTCAATTTCTATTTCTGCAACTGTCTTGTTGCCTGCCTTGTCCTGAGCACTGACTTCTAATTTATAGGTTTTGTTTAATTTTGAATTAGAATTCCAGCTGACTTCATAAAAATCACCTTTCTTTTCTAATGTGCCAATTCTGATTCCTTCAACAAAGGCTTCTACTTTCTCAATTCCACTGTCAGAATCATCTGCACTAACCTTGATTAAAACCTGTCCGCCTACTTTTTCTCCTTCTGTTGGAGAATCAATTGTTATTTCTGGTTTTACTGAATCAACTGTGAATTCAATCTGCTTTTCACAGGTGTTCTCTTCATTATCTTCTCCCTGAACAAGAATACTTCCTGTGCCTGATAGTTCCTCAGGAACCAAATATGTTTCTTCAAATCTTGCGCCTTCCTTGTTGGTTGATAAAGTTTCATAACCGCTTCCAGGCATTTTTACTTTAATATCCGCATCAAATAAGTCTCCGCCACTTACAGATATATCAATGTTAAGTTCTCCTGCTTTCACGTTTTCAGGAACATCAATGTTAATTCCTAGTGAACATGAGCCCCCTGATAATAATACTTTTTTGTCAACACTTCTTACTCCTTCATTGCCAACATTATCAATTGCCTGAACCCTGTAATAATAAGCAATTCCTTTCACTAAACTGGAATCCTCATCTGTATAGTTAGTTCTTTCAATTCCTGTGAATTTTTTTACTCCGGGTTCATTGACCTCAAAGCCACTGTCTTTGCTTCGGTAAACATTGTATTCTCTGATTCCTGAATTATTTCCTGAAGGTTTGTCATTGGGTTCATCCCATGAAAGGAAAATACTTCCGTCACTCTGGCTTATTCCAAAAATGTTTGTAGGCACATCAGGGCCTGTTTTATCAATTTTAATTTTGTAGTGGTCTGTTGAACTGCATCCATTAGAATTGCATGCTGCAAGATGGAACCAAACAATTCCGTCTTCTCTGTTTGAATAATTTTTTTCTCTTGTAGTTCCTGTGCTGTCATTCCCGCTGTCAATAGTGTAATCTTCAGTATCATTCAA
>JBDRLP010000007.1:0-4064 GCA_043812975.1 Candidatus Iainarchaeum sp.
CGTTTTCCTATATAACACTAGCTTTATATATCGCTTTAGCGTTTTATTTTCAGCAATTTACTAATTGCAAGAGGTGTAATTTAATGATGATTGATTTAAAAAAAATCGGCAAAACCCTTGAAGAAATAGGAATGACTCTTGAAAGAGCAGCAAGGGGACAGCCAGCTAAAAAGAAGGCTAAAAGAAAGCCGGCTAAGAAAAAAACTGCAGCTAAAAAAGCCCCGGCTAGAAAGAAGAAACCTGCTAAAAGAAAAGCAGCAAAGAAAAAAGCTCCTGCTAAAAGAAAAACAAAGAGAAAGGCAGCAGCTAAGAAAAAGCCAGCTAGAAGAAAGAAAAGAAGAAAAAAATAATTTTTTTAAAGGTTAATCGCTCAGGCGGTTAACTTTTTTTTCTATTTTTTAGATTTCCAAATCAGTAAACAATTAAAAGCTGAGAGAGGGAGTTGAACCCCCCTAACCCGCTATCTGCAACATTTCGTGAGCCGAAGGCTTATTCCATCGCAGATGGAATATCCGTCGTACCCAACCACCGGTGTTCCGGTGCGAAACTGTTGCTGCAGGCGGGTGCATAACCGCTCTGCCATCTCAGCACAGCCTTTTTCTTTCTTAAAAGAAAGAAAAACCCTGGGGAAAAAGAAAGAAACATCTGTTTCCTCCATTATTTCTTATACAAAAATTCTTGTGTAATGGTTAAAAAGCTTGGCAAATAAATGTCAAGAATAATAATCCTTACTTCCCTAATCTTATTATGGACGCAGTATTATTTGATTTGGATGGGGTTATTGTAGATACAATGGACCTGCATTGGACTGCTGCTCAAAAGAGCTTGTCAAATGAGGGTCTTAAAGTAACAAAAGAACAGCTGAAAAAACTTGATTCCACAAGATCAAGTGAAGCATTTGCCCAATTTTTTAAGTCAAAAGCTAAGCAAGAAATAGAAGAAATGCTTGTGAAAAAGTATGCGTGGCTTAAGGAACAAACAAAAGGAATAAGACCAATTCCTGGTTTTTTTGAATTATTGTTCAAATTAAAAGGAAAATATTCTTTAGGAGTTGTTTCCAGTTCGAGGCGAAATTTTATAGAGTATATTCTCGAAGAAATAGGGGAAAAAGATTCCTTTGAGGTTATTGTTGGTGCTGAAGATGTTTCAAAAGGAAAACCAAACCCTGAAGCTTACTTGAAAGCAGCCAAAAAATTAGATATTGCTCCTGAAAAGTGTTTGGTGGTGGAAGATTCTATTTATGGAATACAATCAGCAAAAAGTGCAGGAATGAAATGTCTTGCTGTTACTAATACTTATGATAAAAACTTTCTTTTAGATGCGGATTTAATAGTGGATTCTCTGAGAAACGTTTCTGTAGAAAAACTGGAGGGCTTATTTAATGCTTGAAGCAGTAATTTTTGATTTTGACGGAGTAATAGTTGATTCACCGCCGTATTATATAAAGTATATGAAAAAATATTTGCGTGATTTGAACACAGAGATTACGGATGAGGACATTAAACATTTAGTGGGTTATCCTTTTGCTCAGAAAATCCATTACATAAACAAAACTTATAATCTGAATATAGTTAAAGAGGATTTTGTTGAAAAAACTTCAGAAGAAATGAATAAAGAAATGCATGAAAAAATCCAGTGTCCTGCCAATCTAAAAAATCTATTGAATGAGTTGCAGGAAAAAGAAATTGAACTGGCAGTTGCTTCAAGTAATTCAAAAAAAAATGTCATGTTTTATCTGGAAAAATTTAACCTTGTGGAAATATTTTCTCACATTGTTACTCTTGATCAGGTTAAAAACTCAAAGCCTGCTCCGGATACATATATTGAGGTTATGAAAAGATTAGGAAAGAAACCTGAGAAATCTGTAGCAATAGAAGATACTATAATCGGAGTTGAATCTGCCGCAGAAGCCGGTTTGAAGACTGTCGCCAAACCGAATAAGTTTACTTTGGATCATGATTTTAGCAGAGCAGATTTAATAATCAAAGATTTTGATGAATTAAGTGTTAAAAAATTAGAGGATTTGGTTGAATGAAAATAGGTATTTTTTCTGATACTCATTTAGGGTTTGATGAAAAAGGAGAAAGAAACAAAGAGTGTTTTGATAATCTTAATCAGGCAATTGACCTTTGTATTCAGGAAAAAGCTGATTTTGTTGTTTTGCCCGGAGATGTTTTCCATAATCCTGTGCCAAGCCATGATGTTTTGTTTAATTCATTCAAATCATTTTCAAAATCAAAAAATGTTTCTTCAAACCTAAAATTATTCTTGGAAAAGAACGGAGAGAAAAAACAAATTGAATTTTCAGGTTTACCTATTCTAACAATTCACGGAAACCACGAGTACAGAGGCAAGGAAACCAAAACAGCTTTGGATGTTCTTGATCTTTCAGGTTTGATTCAGTATTTTCATGCAGGAACAATTACCGTTGAAAATAATAGTGAAAAAGTTTGTGTTCATGGTTTGGGTGCAGTTCCTGAAAAAAAAGCCCTGGAAGTTTTGAATTACTGGAATCCGAAACCAGTTCAAAATAATTGTAACTTACTTTTGCTTCATCAGGGTTTCAAAGAGTTTATGGCTGTTGATGATGAAATGATTGCAACTCTTTCTTTGGATAATCTGCCGAAAGGATTTAATCTTATAATTAATGGTCATTTGCACTGGTATAATGAACAAAAGTTAGGGGAAACAACTTTTTTGCTTCCAGGTTCAACTATAAGCACTTCAATTAAAAAGCTTGAATCTGAAAAACCAAAAGGCGTTCATTTTTTTGATTCAAAAACAAAAGAATTTTCATTTAAACCATTTCCCCTGCAGAGGAGAATGTTTTATCACAAAGTTTCTTTTGAAAATGCTGATGTTGAAACCGTGCTTAATGAGTGTAAAAAAATTATTTCAAACGATCTTAGTGAAAAGCATGAAATAAAACCACTTATAAGGCTGAATTTAAAAGGAACCCTGAAAAAAGGACTTTCTTCAGGGGATATTAATCTGGCTGAAATTCTTAATGAGTTTTCTGAAAAAGCGATTTTGTCGGTTTCCAAAAACTTTTCAAGTTTAGCATTTAAAAAGAAAATTTCCGAATTAAGAGAGATGCAGAAATCAAGGTTATCTCTTGCAGCGGTTGGTTTTGAATTATTTGAAAAAAACCTTAACGAAACCGATTTTGAAAATGCTTTTGATGTTAAAAAGCTCTTTGATGTTCTTTCTGAGAGTAACCTTGATGAAGCAATGAATCTTGTTGCAAAAAAGAAAGAATAAATTAATATATGTAAAAACCTTATTTTTCCCATGGCAACAAAATGGGTTGTAAAGGATAAGAAAAAAGCTATTTATTGGCCTTCTGAAAAAATGAAGAAACAAGCCAATATGAGTGATGAATCTATTTACAAAAAAGCATTGGATAACCCAGAAAAGTTCTGGTCTGAAAAAGCAATGGAAGCACTTGACTGGTCAAAAAAATGGAATAAGGTTTATGAATCAAAACCTCCGTTTTTCAAGTGGTTTTTGGGTGGAAAACTTAATGCTTCCTATAATTGTCTTGACAGGCATGTGGAAAATGGTAATGGAAATAAGGAAGCAATTATCTGGATTCCTGAACCAACCAATGAAAAGCCTGTTGTTTTAACTTACAAAGATTTGCTTGAAAAAGTTTCAAGGTTTGCTAATGTTCTGAAAAGTTTTGGTGTTAAGAAAGGTGACAGAGTCGGAATTTATCTTCCAATGATTAGTGAGGTTCAGATAGTTTTGCTTGCTTGTGCAAGAATCGGTGCTGTTCATGGTGTTGTTTTTAGTGCTTATAGTGCGGAATCACTTACTGATCGTTTGAATGATGCTAATGCAAAAGTTCTGATTACTGCTAATGGTTATTACAGAAAAGGACAATTACTTGATTTAAAGGAAAAAGCAGATCAAGGGGCAAAAGATTCTCCTGTAAAAAAAGTTGTTGTGATTAAACGCGGGGAAATGAAAACCAAAATGGTTAAAGGCCGTGATTATTGGTTTCATGAGTTAATGGAAAAAGCAAATCCAGAATGTAAACCTGTTGAAATGGATTCAGAATC
>JBDRLP010000008.1:0-3321 GCA_043812975.1 Candidatus Iainarchaeum sp.
GAGTTTGCTGTCTTTCAAAGAGCCACCGCTTTTTTTCTCCAGCTTTATGTTGTCTGCATCAATGTGCATTTTTCCGTCTTCTTCGTCTGCAACCATTAAAATTGCGTTAACAACAAGCTCTGACAATTCAGCTGCTGATTCTGAAGCCTTTCCTGTCATTGAAGTTAATGCAATATTCTTCAGAGTTTTTTTGTCAGTGTATGCAACTTTGTCTGCTGTGTCTTCTAAAATTTCAATTGCTTTTTTTGATGCCATTCTGTAACCTTTAATGATAACACTTGGGTGAATTTCATCGTCAAGCAAATTTTCTGCTCTCTTCAAAAGCCCGCCTGCAAGTACAACTGCAGTTGTTGTTCCGTCACCGCATTCACTGTCCTGTGTTTTTGCAACTTCAACCATCATTTTCCCTACTGGGTGATCAATTGAAATTTCACTTAAAATTGTTGCACCATCATTTGTGATTATTACATCACCTAAATCATCAACAATCATTTTGTCCATTCCTTTAGGACCGAGTGTACTTTTTACTGCATTAGCTACTGCCTTTGCAATCAAAAGATTGATTCTTTGTGCGTCTCTGCCTCTGGTTCTCTTTGTTCCTTCTGTCATGAAAACCATTGGCTGTTGCTGTTGTTCTGCCATATTCTCTACCTCCACCTATAGCGCTCTAGGGGCATTAAACCCCAAAATAAGCCTCTTAATACATTATTGATGGATATGAATGTTTATAAACCTACACTTCTTGATGGATATACATGTAAGGTCTCAATAGAAGATAGTAAGCAAAATAGGTGAAAAACCTTTATATTATTTACGTTTTGCTTTCAGAAGCCCCAGTATGATTTGCTCGTAGGTTTCGCCCTTTTTTCCCAATTCTTTGAGTTTATCCCTCGTTTGAGGGCTCATCTGTATGGTTGTAACACCTTTTGTGTATGGCATAGTGCTATATAAGGGCTGTAGGTGTATATATTTGTTTCGTTTTTATTGGTTCAAACTTAATCTACGCCTTTTCTTTGTGCCAAGCTTCACCTGCAAAAACTATATATAGCTCTTTTGCGTTTGATTATAGTGGATGACTCACCCTATTTTGGAGAAAAAAATCAAGTTCGCGTTGAATGATTTAGTGAAGAAAAGGCACACGTTTTCTTTGGATGAAGTAAATGAGTATCTTGAACCCGAAAACAGAATGGATTTTAAGGATATTTTTGAAATAGCTCATCCTATTCTGCAGAAAATGAATGTTTCATGGCATGGTGCAGCAACCCCTCCATGCATAATGATTTCTGCTGATGAATCCTTCATTGCCAAGGTCCATGTTGTTCAACAGCATTTCCCTGATTTTATGGGCGAGGGGGAGTGGAGCGCAATTGTTGAATTGTTTAAGGAAAAAGGTGACGTCAAATGGGCTAAGATTTTAGGCGGTTTGCTTGCCGAGTATATGAAAAGAAATCCTGAGTTAAAAAAGGTTGATTTTATTTCCCCAGTTCCTTGCGATAGGGGAACCATAGAGAGTTTAGGCTATGATCCCAACATGCTGCTTGCCGCTGAAATTATTAAAGAAACAAACATTCCTGCAATAAAAGTTTTTTCAAAGACACAAAAAACTAATTTTTGCAAAATGAAGTCGTTGAACGAAAAAGAAGAATTGGTTAAAAATACTTTTATTTTGATTAATGAGGATTTGATTAGAGAAAAACATGTTTTGCTGCTGGATGACATTATGAATTCCGGGGCAACAATAAAACAGTTAACTGGAATGCTTGAAAGAGCCGAAGCAAAAAAAACAGACGTGCTTGTATTAAGCCAAAACCGCTAAATCTTTTAACTAAGTTTTTTTCAAGTATTCTTCCAAAATTTTTACTCTGCTACTTTTTGGTAATTTTTCTTTTTTTGAATAAAGCAGTTCAGCTTTTTTAAAGGGTTTTATTTCTTTTAACTCGTTTTGAATTTGAATTGCTGTTTCTTCCAGGGCATTGATTCTTGAATAAATGTTTTCTTGCTGGTTTTTTAACCCGTTGATTTCTGCCAAAAAATCATTGTTTTGTAAACTGCCTGTTTTTTGGTTTTTTAAAAGAGTTGTTTCAAAACCAGCGTTTGCCTTTTTATTCTTTTTTTCGGCAAACCAGAGCACAGCGTTTGCTGAGCCAAACAAGCCAATTAAAACTAACAAAAAAATGGTTATTGCAGACATAGTACCCCCCCGCAATATAATTAAAAGAGGCGAATCCTTTAAATAGCTTATTAATTTGTTAAGGTTAATGCATTATTTTTTTACTTTTTGCTCTTTCCATAATAGAATTCGGCAATGTATCTGTCCATTTGCTGCGCAAAAGCCTTAAACTTTTCCTGTAATCCCTTAACTGAACTCAATCCACTCACCTGCGCCTTGCCAAAAACGTGTTAAATCTATCCATAATGGATGTCTTTTCCTCGTATTTTTTCCCAATTAATGTAGCGGCAATTTGTTTAAACGCATAAGCAGCTGGAGAAAAAGGGTAAAGCGTTACAACAGGCTGCCCAAAAGAAACAGAGCTCGCCACCAACGAGTCTTCAGGCACTTTCCCCAAAATTTTAATATTTCCCATGATCAAAACAATTTCCTCATCAGTTAGCTCGTGCTTGAATCTTCCGCTCCTGTTAATTATTACTCCCGCGATTTCTACTCCAAGATCTTGGGCAATCTGAATAGTTTTGCTCGCATCAGCCAACGAGGGCAATTCAGGGTTCAGGACAATAATCGCATTTTCACTTGCCTTAAGAGCATTAATTACTTCAACCCCCAAGCCGGGAGCGCAGTCAATTAAAGTCAAATCGTTGTTTGCTTCAATTTTTTTAATCAGTTTCTTAAATTTTTTTGGTTCAAATCCCTGAAGGCTTTCAACGCCGAATGCAGCCGGAATCACTCTGACGCGTGGTTTCAATAAATAGGTTGCTTTCTCTATTCCGGCTTCTCCTCTAATTACGTCATTCAATGTTTTCACTTCTACCGGAATCTTTAAATGCAGTGCAATATTGGGCGTGGGCAGATTAGCATCAACAATAGTTATATCCTTTCCAAACATCCCTAATGCCACACCTAAATTGATTGTTGTGCAGGTTTTTCCAACACCGCCTTTTCCACTGCAGATTAAAAAACTTTTATTCATTCAAAATCTCCTCAGCTTTTTCAATTTTTCTTCTAATTCCTTAAATCTCTTTGCACTCCAATTAAATTCTTCTTCCTCTTTTGTTTTGGGGATTGAAATTTCAGTGTAATGCCCGATAATAGTAGCTGTTTCAACAGGCTTTTTTTCTTTCTCAACTTTTTCAATTTTTGGTTTT
>JBDRLP010000009.1:0-7386 GCA_043812975.1 Candidatus Iainarchaeum sp.
GAAACGGTATTCTCGCGTACTCAAAAGCACGCAAGCAAAGATTAAAAAACTTAGAATGTTCTATTGGTATCAAAGCGTTCATATGTTATCACCAATAACATGAACGCTTTTCTCTTATTTATAAATGATTTCTACAAAGCCCTTTTTAGAATTCAATCTCGAATTGTTCTCCAATCTGCCTTACTGCTTCAGGCTGTCCAACTCCTTTACTCATTAAAGCATTAACTTTTGCCTGAAACTCATTAGCAGAAATCATTGGTTTATTGTGACCAGTAACACCACGTCTACGTGCTTTGGCTTCTGCTCGTTTTTGGTTTCTAAATGTTTTTCTTATTTCATTTTTTTTGGTCATGTAAAGAATAAGCTTTAGATATTATTTATTTCTTTTCCTCACCGCTTGCGATCGGCGGTTCCGCGTTCACCTTTGACAGGGCTTTTTTTTGCTTTTTCTTCAAAGCTTTCTACAAATTCAACTGATTTGATTTCAGGAATAGCTTCCTTAATAGTTTTAGTAAATGGAACTAATAATTGACCAACCTGAGGAGCCAGTTCTTTTGGAAACTTTACCTTCAGAATATCTTTTTCCAGTTTGGTTTCTGCTTTTTTATCTTTCATTGGAAAATACTTTTTTGTTAAAACCTCGGCTTTTTCTTTTGGGGTTTTGATTTCCTTAATGATTTTGACTGAATATTCAACATCCTTTCCAGCTAAATCATTATTCAAATCAACTCTTACTCTTCCGCCTGAAACTGTCTGAACTCTTCCGTAATTGCCGTTCAAATCAACAATCAATCCGGGAAATGGTTTGATTTTTCTTTCAGTAAATTGTTTAACAGGAATAACAACAACTAATTCTTTTTTCCTCTGACCAAAAGCCTTTTCTGGGGAAAGTTCAACATTCTTGGTTTCACCTTCTTTCATTTCTTTCAAAGCAGCATCTAAACCTTTAAGCACATCACCATTGCCTATTACTACAGGAATGGGCTTGAAAACAGCATGTTCTTTGTACAAACCGTGTTCTTTTGCGGTTTTTTCATCAGTTGTATCAAATATTTTTCCGGTTTCACTAATCTTGCCGGTAAATTCAATCAAAACACATGATTTTTCTTTCATAAAAACACTTCTCAAAAAAGTTGTTGTGAACTAACCTTTGTTCTTAAAAAAGTTTTCCTGATTCCTTGACAGAACTTACTATTAGCTTTTCGCTATTAGTAGAGGTTCCATCTCCAACAGGCATTGAGTCGGACGGTTCCCGCCCTATCTTTCCTCTAGAAAGTATATTTCTCGCAGCATTTATATCCCTATCGATTTTCAAACCACATTGCAGGCAATGATGTATTCTAGTCGATAAGGATTTCTTTACTATTTTTCCGCACTTGCTACATTCTTGTGAAGTATTTCTTGGGTTCACTTTCATAACTGTTCCACCAGCACTTTCAGCCTTGTAAGACAATTTGAGCAGAAAGCTATTCCAAGAGACATCTGCTATTGATTTTGATAAGTGGCGATTTTTTTGCATCGCTTTTATATTCAAATTTTCAACATAAAAAGTACCATATTTTCTGAGAAGGGAATTACAAACTTGCCAACTAAAGTTATCTCTTATATTAGATATTCTTTCATCCGTCCTCGCTAGCTTAAGTCTTACTTTCTCCTTATTCTTGCTTTTTTTGTTTTTTTTACTTAGATTTCTCGCCAGTTTTCTTCGCTTGGTAGTTAATAATTTAAGTGGTTTTGGGTGTACAAACATTTCCCCGTTACTTGTCGCTATAAAATGATTTAAACCTAAATCCACTCCAATCTTTTCTTGTGACACTTGCAAATTTTGTTCTATTGGGGTTTCACAACAAATCGTAATAAAATATTTTCCGCTTTTCTCTTTTTTGATAGTAAGAGTTTTCGGTTTTCCTGTAATTTTCCTATGGTATTTTGTATTTATCAGCCCAATTTTTGGAAAATATGTCTTTTTTCCAATTTTTACCGCATTTATTATTTGCGGTAAAGTAATGCTGCCATAGTGTCTAAATTTTTTAAATCTGGGAAAACCTGTTTTACTAACTTGCTGTCTCTTGCGTCTAAAAAAGTTTTTGAATGCTTTGTCAATCCTGTCTGCAATATTTTGGCTGACTTGCGAATACATTTCCATGTTTCCTTTCAAACAGCTATATAGTTGGCGTCTGGATAAATTTATCCCGTCTTGTAAATAAGACTTTTTCTTTAAATTTAGTAGTTGGTTATATAAAATTCTGCATTTTTCTATTGTAACATCAATTTCTTTTATTTGGGTTTTTGTCGGGTAAATTCTATACTTGTAGGTTTTTATTTCAATAGTTCGTATTTTTTGTAGCAACATGTCAATTATTAGATTAAGCACAGGAGAAAGTTATATTAATTTGCAGACACCTCATTGCCACTGCGAGAAGTTGTTTTAAAAGCCTTTTTCAGCTTGATTAACTAATTACTTAACTTTGAATAATATTATAAAAGTAGTGATGAAATGAAATTGACAAAACAACAGCTTGGAGCCATTTTTATGGCAGTTATAATGTTCGGGTCAATCCTCGGAATACTTGGTTTACAAAATGATAATAATACAAATAATGGTTCTGCAGGAAACGTTCCTGATGTTCCAATAAATCAAACTCCAACTGCTGTTGCTTATGAAGTTCCTGAGATTCAGGTAACTGTAATAGAATTATTTCCCACTGCGGTTTTGCTTGCAAAATCCAGTGATTTTGAATTAAATGAAACAACTTCAAAAATATTAGCAATTGAGGAAGTTATCTCAGTTGATAATGCTCAGTTTTTTGATGATGCTTCAAGGAATGAAAACTTTAGAGCAAACATAAAACTTGTTTCTGCTGAATCAATTCAAACAGCTTTTGAATCAATAAAAGAAATTGAATCATTAAGCAGTGTTCAGATTTTTCCACAAGCATTAGTTTCTCTTCCAGAATCTGTTGAGTTCAGGAATGAAGGTCTTGATTTAACACTTGAACATACTTTTACTGAGCCTCAGGCACAAGCTTATATAACAATAGACACTCTCAAGGGAGATGAATTAACTGTTTCATTAAACGCTTCTTTTGAAGGCCAGGTATTAGTCAACTTGAATGCTTTTGAAGTATATAATGCTTCAACAGCGCCTCAGATTTATTTTACAGAAGATTCTTTTTCAATCATTTCCATGGAAAATGAGTTTTTTGTAAGGGCTTCAACAGAATATTCTAAAATACAGGTTCTTGAAAATGCAAAAACAATTATAGAAGAAAACAATATTTCTGAAACTTCCACTATACAGGTTTCTCCTTTAAGCACAAGTATGAACATTTACTTTTCTGATGCAAACAGTTTTTTTGAACAAGATCTAGTAACTTTTTTGAATGATTTTGAAGGAGTTGTTTCCAATGAAATTGCTCCTGATAAAAGTTTTGCAATAATTACTTTTGATTCGGAAGTTGAATTTGATTCTTTCAAAAATTCTTTAGAAGAAGAACTTAATTCACTTGGTTTTGAAGTTGAAAGTATTGAAGAACCTCAGGTTAGTTTACAAGGAACAATCCAAGCTGATTCAAAAGAAGCACTTCTTGAAAGCCTTGAAAAAACAACAGTTGAAATAGAGCCTCTGCAGAAAGCAATAATTGAAGCAGATTCAATCTTTATTCCAGATGCTAATACTTCATTTCCTCTTCCTTCTGGTTCTTTTGAAGCATTTGTAAAACTTGAAAGATCCATAGGAGAACAAGTTGACCTTTCATTAGTCGTGTTTGCAAGTGAAAGAACCGGAATAACCGATGTTCAGGCGCAGGAAGTTGTTCCGACAGAAACAGAATAACTATTCCTTCAACTCAACAGTTGCGGCTGTTGGGTGCGCGTCCACCTCGTCCTTAAGGGACTCGGTAGGACATCAATCATTTTTTCAATTTGCTTATTGCCTCAGCAATATCCCCGTCAGCTTCTTCTAAAGCTTTTTTTGCCTCTTCTTCCGAAACCGAGGCTTGCTCAACAACCATTTTCACATCTTCTTCAGGAACTCCGCCAGATTCTTCTTTGGCTTCCCCCATTACTGTGTAGGTTTTTTGTCCCTGCATGTCAATAGCTGATACGCTTGGGTTTTCAATCACGAGTTTTCCATTTTCAAGTTCAAATATTACTCTTTTTGCATCAATTTCCTCACTTTTGATGCCTAATTGTTTCATCATCATTTTCATTTTTCTAGGATCCATTCCACCCATTCCAGGAAACATTTCACATCACCTAACAAAATTAGTTCAAAACCTTTTTTTAAGAGTAAGGGCTATTTTCATTATGAATAATCAAAAATTCAGGGTTTTTAAGACTAATGAGTTTGATGAACAGGTTGAAGGGCTTTCTTCTGAAGAAAAAATCCAGATAACTAAGATTTTGTTGCAATTGTATGAGAAAGGTGATTTAGTTGGTAAGCCTTTATCAGGCTTGAATTTTTTCAGGGAAAAGAAGTTTGGCGGAAAAAGGCTTTACTATTTAGTATATAAAAATTATTTTGTTATACTTGCGGTGGCATTGAGCAATAAAAAAGCACAGCAAGCTACTATTAATCAGATTATAAGGGATTTAGCTGACTATCAAAGATTTGTTTTTGAAAATTTGAAAAATAAAAAACTTATTTAGCAGGTTTCCATTCACTTATTCTTCCTTCTTTAATGTCCTCCAGGCTTCTTTTAATGCTTTGCACAAGTTCATTGTCTACAGTTGCGTTTCTTTTAAGTGTTTCGTATTCTTTTTTTGAAATTGTCACAGTTTCCATATTATTAATATTCCTTAACTAGAATTTAAGGCTTTTTGTTTCCGGATTTTCGTCTTTTTAGACCCATTCCATCGTTGGAACTTCAAAGAAGAGGTTTTGAAGAACCAGTAAAAAGTGCAGCCTGATTTTTAAAGACTAAATGCACAAAACTCTAGTTCCCTCAACATTTATTAACTTTCAAGCAATTCTTTTTTTATGGCAAGCAATATTATCAGTTCTATTAGGGTTTTTGATGAGCAGTTTGAAGTTACCAAAGATGAGCGTTATGAAGCTTTGGATAAGTACTTTACTCGTGGCGGGGTTATTTCAGCAACCAAATCCGGAAAAGCATGGCCAAAACTTATTTATCCTTCTCCTATGAGGGTTGATGTTCAGATAAAAGAACTTGAGGAATTAAAGGAAGTTTATTCAAAAAAAGTAACTTCTTGGAAAGAAAAACTTTCACAGGCGAAATCCTATCATCAAAGGCACCAGATAAAAAAGTTCTCAGAACCTTTGTACTGGAAGCATGTTGCAAAAACCTTAACAGATTCTACTTATAAGGAAGACACAAAAAGTGTTTCTCTGCCAGTCCACCTTGTTGCTGATCCAAAATGGAAAGCAATGGTAAAAATGTTTGTTGATGATTTGGAGTACAGAAAAAATCTTGTTGAAACTGTGCAAAATAGCGTTGTTTATAAGAATGATAGAAAAGTCGGAAAATATGCTGATGTTCTTCAGGATTTCAGAACCGAAATTTCAACTTCCAAAATTGAAGAGTTAAGCAAAAAAGTTTCCAAACTGGATGCAGAAATAAAATCCTTACAATTAATCAAAAGATGGTCTAAAGAATAAAACCACCAAAACCTCAACATTTAAATTAAACTTTCTACTTTATTTGTCAAATGTTTGAGTCTATTAAAGCCGGCTGGAAATTAACCAAAGTTTCTTTCAGCATGCTGATGGAAGAAAAAAAGTTATTGATTTTTCCGTTTCTTTCAGCAATTTTTTCTATTTTGCTTTTGATTGGTTTCTTTGCTCCGTTTATTATTACTGGTGTTTTATCAATAAATCCCGATACCGAACAACTGGGAAACATTCTCTATTTGGTAGTTCTTTTTGCTTTTTATCTCGGAACATCATTTTTAGCAATTTTTTTCAATGTAGCTCTGGTTCATTCAGTAAAAGTCAGGATTGAAGGTCAGGGAGAATCACTTGGAGCTTCAGTAAGTTTTGCTTTCTCAAGATTCGGGGTTATTTTACAGTGGGCAATTCTTTCAGCAATTGTTGGGGTGATACTGAACATGATTGAAAGTGCTGCAAGAAAAGCAAAAGGAATAGGCCCTTTATTACTTGGAATATTAAGAGGAATCATTGGTCTTGCATGGGGATTACTCACTTTTTTTATTATTCCGGTTCTGGTTTACCAAAACCTAGGAGTTGTTGATACAATAAAAAAATCAGGAGAAACCCTCAAAAACACCTGGAAAGAAGCATTGTTTATTGGTTTTAGCACAAGCCTAATTTTTGGAATCTTGTTTTTAATCTGGGTTATCATCGGGGCTATTGCAGTTATTTTTGCATTCACAATTCAACCTATTATAGGTATTTTAGTCGGATTATTTTTCCTTTTTGGTTTCTTAGTGATTATTCTTATTCAGTCAGCAATCGGCCAGATTTACAAAACACTTCTCTACTTATACGCTGATCAGGGTGTTCTACCTCCTGGTTTTTCAGAAGCAGAAGTTCAAAACCTGTTTAGGAAGTAATAAATTCTCAAAACTATTAATTCTTTTGGTGTGTTGGAATGGTCAGGCGTGACATAAAAGGCAGAATGAGAGTTACTGATGTCACTCATAGTGTCGGCGAACTGCCCGAAGCCAAAGAATTCAGAAGAGCAACTAGGGGCGACCAATTGAATCTTTCTAATGGTCGCATTCTTCACGAGGTAGGAACCGGTTCTGGGGCAAAAAAAGTTGTGTGCAGACAGGGAAGCAGACATATTACAGCTACTCCTATGCAAGTGTATAAATTTAACAAGAGATTCCGCAGTCTTCCTTTGTCTGATGGTACCAGGCTTCAGCAAGTTATTAAGGACGGCAAGCCGACAATAATGAAAATTCACCCTAATGGCAAGCAGGTTGAGCCAACAGCTAGGGAAAGAGGCAAATTCTTAGTATGGCTTAACAAAAGAAGGGTAAGGAGAGAATAATCCCCGTTCCCGCACCGGCAAGCAACCCCTTCCTGTTCTTTATATACTCTCAGGCACCAATTTTTCCAGAGGTGATTCAATGTATGCGTTTAGATTAGTAAGGTTTGTAGAAACAAGAGAAGCGAGCACGAGTCCTAGGCAAAAAATCTGGAAAACAACTTAGGAGGTATAAAAAATGAACGAAAAAAAAGCACCAACTACAAAATTCAGAGTGGGAAACGTGAATGTTGCTGTATGGGAAAATGAGAATAAGAAAGGAAATGCTTTCAAAAGTGTTTCTCTTGAAAAAGTATACAAAGTAGGTGAAGAATGGAAATCAACCACTTCCCTGAACATAAATGAGATTCCGAAAGCGATTTTAGCCCTGCAAAAAGCATATGAGCACATTGCTCTAAAGGACGAAATGGTT
>JBDRLP010000010.1:0-6044 GCA_043812975.1 Candidatus Iainarchaeum sp.
CTAATGGGAATAGCACTTTACATTGTATGGACAGGCAATGCTGAAAAAAAGCAAAAGCAAAAAGCAATGAAAATATTCGGAATACAACTGGCTTTGAACGCACTGTGGTCAATAATCTTTTTTGGATTACAAAACCCATGGCTGGCTTTCGTGGAAATAATCGTATTATGGTCAGCAATAATGCTCACAATAAAACACTTTTACAAAATAAGCAAAAACTCAGCATACCTTCTAATCCCGTACATTTTATGGGTGAGTTTTGCGGCAATACTAAATTTGGCGATAGCGATTCTTAATTAAAAATCAGATTATTTAAGGTTTCCTCGCTCACCTATCCCCGACAAGGTGGTTTTGGGTTTAGTAAAGAACCACGTGTGTTTTTTGTAGGTGTTTTGTTGGTTTGAATTTGTCTTTATATTTTAAGAGGGATTTGAATTCGCTTCCACCTAAGTTGGCATAAACATAGCCTTTCTCATGGGCTTCTTTTAACAATTCATAAATGATTGTTTCTGAAAGGCCTTTAACATCATCATTTGAAGTTACATTAGTGTATAATCCGAATGTTTTACTGGAAATTTTGTAGCCGATTGCAAATGCTACTGGTTTTTTGTTCAAGAAAATGATTTTTGACAAATAATCATCAGCTTTTCCAGAATCAATTAGTTCTAAGAATTTTTTATGGATTTCTGCCGAGTGTAAAATTATTTTATCCTCTTTCAAATAATCCTTATAACGATCTTTAATGAGTTCCAGCCAATCAGTTAATATTTCAGAAACATCTTTCGAGTACTTTGCGGAATAATCTTCTACTTTGTAATCATTTTTATAAAAACTATTTACCCTATATCTCAAAGTTTTCAAATCGTTGCCTTTTAGCGGTACAAGTTCTTGCAAATCAATAATGATTTCGGGAAAAGTATCATCATCATACTTGTAGAAATTATTCCAATAATCTCCTTTCCGGTAATCCTCACACCCTAGTTTTTTTAGTTTTTCAGATTGTTCAGAGGTTAAGTTTTTGAAAACAACTTGTTTTTTAGATGTTTTTTTCAGTTCTTTTGCCAAATCAAAAGCTTTTTCCAAAGCATTTTTTCCCAGATAAGCTGTAATGGAAAACAGGGTTTCTTCAGGAGTTTTAGTTGTAAATGAAATAAGTGTTTTACCGTCATAGTATTTGTAAGCCCCAAAAATAGTTGATTGGATTGTGTAAAACCAGCTGTTTGAGAAATCAACTGAATCCTCATTCTTATAGAACTTATCAAAGAGTTCCTTATCCTCAGCAGTTAGCTCTGAAACGCCTTCAATATTCAGAATCGAACTATCCAGGCTTTTTTGCATAATTAATTTTACTAACAACCCTCTAAATCTCTTTTGGTTATTAGTAAGAAAAAACTTAACGCCCGCGTTCGAGTTTCTTAAGAACTTTTCTTAACAATTCCCACTCAAGAACAATGTTGCCACTTTGAGTTTTTGTAATTCCCCATTCCCTGAGTTTTTGCATATATCCTTTTATGAAGTGCCTGCTTGTTTCACCTACAAAACTATTCCTCGTACTGATGGCATTCAGCAGTCCGCGCCATTTTTCTGCTTTTCCGGTTTTCATGATTTCTGCACATATTTCTTCAAATGCCATTTCTCTTTTTCTGGGACGCCTTACTCTACGTTTTTGCTCAGTACCTTCTCTTTTTCTTTTGGGTTTAGACCTTTCTGGACCAGAGGTTTTAGGTTTTGATTCTGGACCTGGTTTTTTTGGTGCTGGCTTCCTTGGAACAGCACTAGAACCTGCCCCAGTTTTGTTCTGACGGGCTGATTTAAGTGCATTCCGCAAACTTTTAGCACGCTGGGCAGCAGATGGTCTTGGCATAAAAAATAAAGGATTTTGGAGAATTTAATAGTTGCGTGTTCGCACCGGCAATGTGGTTTCAAAAGCTTTAAATTCTTTTGAGTGGTAAGTTATTCAGGTGAAATAATGGAAAAAAAGTACAAAGTTATAATAGAAAAAGGAGAAGACGGCTATTTTATTGCTGAGGTTCCTGAATTACCCGGATGCTATTCTCAAGGAGAAACACTGGAAGAAATACTGGTTAACATTAAGGAAGCAATCGAATTATACTTGGAATCAATGCACGAACTCAAAAGAAAGCCCGGAGAAAAGTTCGTGGGAATAAAAGAAGTTGTCGTGGATGCCTAAACTCAAAGCGCTTTCCCCAAAACAACTTGTAAAAATAATTGAAAACCTTGGTTACAAATTTTTAAGGCAAAAAGGAAGCCACGCTACCTATGTAAGTCCGGAAAAAAGAATTGTAGTCATACCAATTCACTCAGGAAAGAAAATAGACAGGGGCCTGCTTCTCAAAATAATCAAAAAAGAACTCAAAATAACAAGAGAAGAATTTGAAAAATACATTTGATTATTTTTAAACAATTCGAGAGAATTTAATGCTTGCGGGAAAGGATTTTATTTTACAAACTCGACGTTTTTCATGTTTTTGAAGCCATTGTCGCCTGTGAGAAAAACAAGGTTCCTTTTATTTGCAAGTACATAACCAATGCAGTCAGCATATGAGAATTTCTTTTTCCGGTTTTTGAGCCTGAATTCGTTTGCCTCTTTTATCGTTGAATCATCAATATCAATAATGTTTTTTGTTAGGGCATCATATTTTTCATCGGCAAATTTTTTACCATATTCCCTAAGCAGGCCGTAATGCAGTTCCATGAGGTTCAATTTTGTGGTTCCGCCAATTACTCTTATGTATTTTGAGTAATTCGGGTTTCCGTTAATAATTTCAAAAAACGCGTACGTGTCAAAGAAATAGGCCTTTGCTATTCCCATCCTTTCCTCACCATGCCCTTGAATTTTTGGCCCGACATGGTTCTTTTTGGAAGAGAACCAAATATTTTTGAAAGATTAAATTCCCGCACAACCTCAATTATAATCATTTCCCTTTCCCTAAGCTTTTCTTTCTCCACAAGTTCCTTTGGAAGCAGCACCCCCATAGAATTGCCCCATTTTCTTACCATAACCTCAATTGCCACAAAAAACCACTAATTATACTTGGGTATAACTTTTATTTAAACATTTGGTTTTTCTTAAATCCGGCTGCAATTCACCCCACGGCTGAATAATTCAAAAACCTATATAAAGAATTTGAGGGTTCGCACCGGCAATGTACTCTAAAAGGCTTTATATTTCGGTTTTCTGTGGTTATTAGAGAGGTGTTTGGTTTTTGGGAATAAGTTTATATGGTTCGCAGGCAAATATTAGTAATATGGATACTGTCACGATTTCCAGAAAAGAGTACCTTGTTTTGAAAAAAAAGGCGAAGGAACTGGATTCCATAAAACAGGTTTCCAAAAAGCTTGATGTAATTGACCGCGAAATTGAAAGCAAAAAAAGAAAACTTCTAACTGCTGAACAGATTCTCTTAGAGGGAAAGCTGAAAAAAGAGGAGCAGGAAATGAAGAGTAAAGGGGAAAAGTATCTAAGCGAGCAAGAGGCCCTGTCAAAGTACAGGTGAACAAGTGAAATTAGACTCATGGAAACTGCTTTTCAGGAAAAACTGGGACAAGCACTTCAAAAAATTTGACAATCCAACCCAAGAAAAAATCCTTGCAAAATTCGAGCAAATGAAGCAATCACTTGCATCACGCGGACTACACTCATCAAAATATTTGGTGGAAGAGGCAGGCCAATATAGAATCGCATTCATACAGGATAATTCCATGAGAACAAAAGACATTCACTTTGTCGGCAACCACAAGCAATACGAAAAATGGCTGAAGAAACAGTGAAAAATACTTTCGGAAATGCTTCGCACACCTATCTCGCTTAAAGGTTCGGGGGTGCTGAGGGAATAGGAGATACTATTTTATTGTTTCAAATGGTTTAGTTTATCATGTCGAGAAAAAAAATTCTAAAACCAATGATTTAAAATGTTAGAATGGGAGAATTTTACTTTACAAATTAGTTACCAAAATCAGCGACTTTTTCCAGCACAAAGTGTTTAGGCCACTGATTATTTTTTATATGCTTTAAATTTTCATCAAATGCTTCAGTTACTCTGAATCCATATATTTGAAAGCCCGGCACAAAATCCCTTACATCAGGTGCATCTTTAGAATGGGCATGAGTTATAATCAATTTTCCTCCATTTTTCAGTACACGATTTAGTTCAACAAGTGTCTCTTCACTTCTTACACTAGATCCGCCTCCAACTTCAAATCCACGGTCTTCGCCTGAAATAAATGCTGAAAAAAGAAAATTCTCACTCACAATGTAATCCATACTTTTATCAGAAAACGGAAGGTGCTCAACAGCTTTTGGATTACTTAAAACACATGACTTGCCGTCCATAACAAATTCTCTTTTCTCTACATGAGGAACCGCAGTGGCTTTTATCACCGATTGTACGCCCCTTTTCTTTGCATCCCTTAAGGCTATAGTATCAATATCGAGGGCTATTGCTTTGGCACCACATTCGTTTTGCAAAAATTTCGCATAAACCCCGGTTGAAGCGGCTAGATGAAGAATATTTTTACCCTTTAACACATTCTTAGAAACATGCTCCAAAATAGAATGAGTGACATCATAATGTTCCATAATACGCATTCTAGAATTATACCGCCTGAGAATGTTTTTGTTTCTATCCCGCGGATTTTCAAATCGCAGAGCAAGAGTTTTGTTACCCTGTCGGTCATCATATTTCTGAAACTTTTTTCTGTTAGGCTCTAATCTTGTATGCGGAGACATACAAAGAATATTATTTTATAGTTAATAAACTTAAGCAAACTCATTAAGCACATTTTTTAAAAGCTATTGAGCAACCTAATCCTTCTGGAAACCCCGCCCACGTATCCTTATATGCTTGTTTTGCCCGCTCACCTATCTCCCCTTCCGGCTCGGGGGTGTTGTTTTAGTAAACAAACGGAATCAATCTTTTAACTTTCTTTTTGTAGGTGATGAATTCTTTTCCGAATTCCGGCATTTTCCCGTAAATTTGGATTTTTTTCGAATCCTTCAGGCCTGCCTAATTTTATGAATATATTTTGAGCAAGTCCTGATAGCTTTTTTTTATTATTTTGAGGAGTGGTTTGAGATTTTTTTGTTTTCTGGCTTTTTCAAGCGATTCGTAGTACTCCTGCCTGTATTTAAAAAATATTGTCAGGGGCGGATAACCTTGTTTTTTGAGCATGAAGTTCATTAAAAGTCTTCCTGTTCTGCCATTGCCATCCACAAAAGGGTGTATGTTTTCAAATTCTGAATGAAAGTACGCTGTCACCACTACAGGATTATACTTATCGTGATTCTGGTTGTACCATTTTATTAATGCTCCAAGTTTTCTTGGAACCGTATAAAAAGGAGGGGCTATATGGTTTCCTACTCTGACATTAACTCCTCTCAGGTTTCCTTCAAATTGCTGCAAGTGTTCTGGCAATGTTTTTTCCACAACTTTTTTTTGCATTTTACAAATTACTTTTTGGGAAAGATTTTTTTGTTTTAAACTCATTGTGAAATCAAATGCTTCCTTATGGTTTCTTGCTTCCAGAACATGCTTAAGTGGCTTATTTTTTGGAGAAATATTTTCAAACAGCACATTTCCGGTTTCCTTCACCGTCAGGCTTGAGCCTTCAATTGCATTTGAGTCATAAGTGAATTCAGTTATAAAGTGTTCATAAAAATTACCAGGCTCAAACGCTGAAATACTGTCATTAAGATTATTTTTTAGTTCGTCAAATTCTTTTGTCTCTTTGTTAGTCAGCACTTTTTCAAAATCAATTTCGCCAAGGACAACTTTAGCATCAGCCGCCAGCTTATCAACTTCTTCCTTGCTGAGGTCGGTTCCAAGAAAAATGCTTTTCTTCCTGACTTTTCCGTTTTCCCTGAAATTTTTAACTAAATAGTAATATGTATGATTGTTTCTTTTCCTCTTTTCAACAAAAACCATGCAATTATTGTGTGGCTACAAGTATATAAATATATCCTAGTTGTAGCCACATAAATTTTAGAAGATTTATAAGATAAAAACAATTTGGAAGAATTTAAT
>JBDRLP010000011.1:0-15914 GCA_043812975.1 Candidatus Iainarchaeum sp.
TTGTTTATCAAAATTCTCTGAAATCAGTTCAATAACATAAAAGCTTTTTTTGTGACCCATTCCAAGCATCATTACTTTTCCAATAGAATGAATCCTTGCAATAGTTCTCTTTGCTTTTGAACCCCAGCTTTTCACTACCCCAAGCTTTTCAGGGATTACATATTTGTAACCAAGAATTTCAGCAATTTCTTTGGATTTTAAAGTCCAGGTTTCATCATACTCATACTTCATGTTAAAAAAACAGCATTCAACTATAAAATATTTGCCCACGTAAGTTTTTTGCCTATTAGAGCAGGTTAAGATAAACAGTGAATTTGAATGAACAAAAATGAAAAAATGCTCAAAGCCCTAGGGATTCTGAAAAAGCTTTATCCGACATCAGGAACTGCTTTGAAATCCAGATCAGTATTCCAGCTAACTGTTTCAGTTATTCTTTCTGCGCAGTGTACTGATGTGCGCGTTAATATTGTTACAAAAGAATTATTCAAAAAATACAAAACCCCAAATGATTTTGTGAAAATTTCTCAAAAGGATCTGGAAAAAATTATTTACAGTACTGGCTTCTACAGAGCAAAAGCAAAAAACATTAAAGGAATGGCCAAGCTTGTTCATGAAAAGTATAGTGATAAAGTTCCAAAAACAATGAAAGAACTCATTGAACTTCCAGGGGTTGCCCGTAAAACAGCTAATATTGTATTGAGTGCAGGTTACGGGATTATCGACGGAATAGCAGTTGATACTCATGTGAAAAGGCTTTCAAATAGGTTGGGTTTTACTGTAAGTCAGAACCCTGAAATAATTGAAAGGGATTTAATGGAACTTGTTCCGAAAAAAGAATGGTGGAACCTTTCTAATATGCTGATCTGGCATGGGAGAAAGGTTTGCGATTCAAGAAAACCAAAATGTTCTGAATGCGAGCTGAATAAGCTCTGTCCGAGTGCGTTTAAAGTATGATTCTGGCATCGGCACCTATAAATAGCGCCTAAAACTACTTTTTTATATGGTAAATAACCCTAGGAACAAGGCCAAACACAGAGAAAAGGTAAGGAGATTGACAAGACTTGCTGTTCCGAGAACGAAAAAAGATTTTGTAGTAAGGATCGCATCAGCAGGAACTGTTGGTGCGGTTGTTGGAAGTGGGATAAAATATCACTGGTCAGTGAAAAAAGCTGAGAAAGATTTAATGACAACACAAGCTTTTTTGAGGCATACTAAAATATCACCTCTTGAAAGGGAACTTGATTCTTTAAGAGCAGAACGGGAAAAAGTACTAAATTTTAACAATCCTCTCGATCCTCCTATTGATGCACTTGTAGAACAAATTGAGGCCTTTATCAAAAGTAAAGGTCTTACTCCGACAACTACAAAAGTAGGGGTTAATGTTGAGACTAACAAAGTGGATATTGTTCTTAAGAAACCAGAGGAATTTTCCAGTCTTCCTGATAATCATCCAAAAGTAATTCAATTATTGGCAGAAGTGGACAAGGAAGTTGTTGCCCCTCATATTGGAAACCTGCTTCAAGTTTCAAAAAGTATGACTGCTGAACGCCTAACCGCTTTTGCCCAAAGTAAACAAAAAAAGCTTGCGGAACTTTCTGAAAGAATTAATGAGACGCAGGTAAAACTTTCTAACCAGAGACAATCAGTAGCAAATAAAATTCAATCAACTAAATCCAATCAAAGTCATTTAGGTCCTATAGCCAAAGGTGCTGCTGTTGGTGCAGGAATACCAAGCACACTTATTGGTGCGACAGTTCTTGGCACTGCCATTGTAAGAGGGATTAAAAACATTGTTCCGCGGTTAAGAAGAATTCGAAGAAAAAAATCTGTGCAGGAATTGCGACCAGTACAACCTAAACCTCAAACTAATGCAGCGTTACCAACTATTACAACCTCAAGACCAGTAAGGCATGCTGCTCCACAAGTACAACTTGTTGTTCGAAGTAGAAAAAGAAGAACACCTGTTCCTGAAGAAAGAAAAACTGAACCTCGTAAACCTCATGTAGAACCAAGAGCAGTTAATCTGAATACTAGAATAAGGCCTGTTCTTGCAGAATTTGGAAACAGTTTGACAGGAACTAATAGACCACTTTATCAGGCTAATAGTAAAGAAGTAAGAAGAATGGCTATTAGTATGTTGCAAGAACTTAGTGTTGGAGGACGTAGGAGAAATATGCTTCATGTAAGTTTAGTTAGAATGGCAAAAACAAAGCCGCATCTTGAGGGTATGGCATACGAATTAATCAAATTTTTCAAGAAAAAAGAAATCATAAGAGTTTATGATATTTCAAGAGGAGGGGGAGGTGAAACAATTCAGCTTAATTTTGATAATTCTTTTGTAATTGCGTTTAGTGGTTTAGGAAAAAGGCGAAAGTAATCTTTAAATATTATGCAAAATAATTTAATGAGAGTTGAATGGTAAAAAAATTGTAAATGGTGCGTGATATGGTATTCAGACGAAAATTGGTCAGACCTCTTGAAGAACATGAATCTAATGCTTTTTGGACTGCTCATGAGATGGGTAAGTTTGAGACTCAAGAACGGGTATTGGATTCTACTCATAGAGCTGGTCAAAGAGTGGTGAATGTAAGACGCGGGGTTTTAGGCACAGTCAGAGATTTTGCATCTAAATTAAATCTTAGAATATATGTTGCTATTGCAAGGGCGGTTGAAGAAGTTGCTAAGAAAGGGTCGTTCAAAACATTTGATTTAATTCCTCTGGAAATATTATCTGTTCAGGCAAAAAGGGGAAGGCTTCTTGAACGTGTTTACCCTTCACCAAATTTGTTCCAGGTGAAAGAATATTTGAAATCTTCGAAAGTCCAGTCAAGATATCATGATTTTTTTCTAAAGCGATTTAAAGAATGGGGTATTTCAAAAGAGGAATTATTGGAAAAATTAACTGCTTTCGAAAGGAATTTTTCAGGAGTTCTTAAAGAACATGGTATTAATTATGATCCTAATGAGGCAAACATACTTCTTCATGATTATGATCCAAAAACAGGCAGATTTTTGGTTTCTCTGACAGACTATGTGTATGAAGATCCTCATAAGCCAATGAGCTGATTTATTTTCGGCTGAAGACGAACTATTCTGCTTTTGAATCAATAACTTTATATAAGTTAACGATTGTTAATAAAATATGGAAAAACAAGAACAAAAAGGAAAAATAAACCAAGAAATGAATATAGGCGAGGTTGTTGCGGAGTATCCTGAAACAGCTGAGATAATGACTGGTTATGGTTTACACTGTATAGGTTGCCATGTGAGTCCTTACGAAACCATTCAGCAGGGTTGCCTTGGACATGGAATGACTCAGGAAACCATTGAGGAGATGATTAAGGAAATGAACGAAGCAGTAGAAGGCCATGAAGAAAAAGAAATTAATCTTAGTGAATCAGCTGCAAAAAAGTTTACTGAACTAATGAAAAAAGAAGGCAAGGAAGGGTGGGGCTTAAAATTTACTATTACTCCCGGCGGTTGTTCTGGTTATACTTATGAAATGGATTTTGCTGAAAAGCCAGAGAAGAACGATAAAGTAATTGAGGAAAAAGGAATGCAAGTTTTTGTTGAAAAAGAAATTATTCCGCAAATTAAAGGTGTAAGAATTGATTACACTGATGGTTTGCAAGGGGCTGGTTTTAAGATTTCAAATCCGAATGCTGAAAATACCTGCGGTTGCGGAAAATCCTTTCACTAACCAATATAAAACTGTTTTAAGTAGCTTGAATTGTTTTAAAAGCATTACTTGATTTATTGGTTTAGTGGTAAAATGAAGCAAAAAATGAAAATTGTGAAAATAACCAAAGAAACACACGATACAAAAACTCTTTCTTTTCAGGGTACTGAAAAAATGGATTTTAAACCAGGCCAGTTTCTTATGGTAGAATTTTTAAAGGAAGAAAAAATACCAAAAAGATCTTATTCGATTTCTTCTTCTCCTACAAGAAATGAAACAGTGGAAATTACTGTTAGGGAACTTCCTGAGGGTTGGGTTTCTAAATTATTAAACGAGTGTAAAGAAAATGAGGAATTATTGATTGATGGTCCTTATGGGCATTTTATTTTTGATGAAAAAAAAATGAAAGAAATAGTAATGGTTGGTGCAGGTTCCGGGATAGCTCCGTTCAGGTGTTTTTGTCATTATATTATTGATAAAAAAATCCCGATTAAAGCAACTCTTGTTTACAGCAGCAAAATTGAGAAAGATATTATTTTTCACAAGCAATTGAAAGAATTTGAGAAACAAATTGAAGGTCTAGATTTAATACTTACTTTAACCCGTGAGAAAAAAAAAGGATTCCGAAGCGGCAGAATTGATGATGTAATGATTAAAGAAATTATTGCAAAACACAATGACCCTTACTTTTTCTTATGTGGCCCTCCCAAAATGGTTCAAGAAGTAAAAGAAATAATTCTTACTAATGGAATAAATAAGGAAAAAGTAAAACAGGAAGTTTACGGTTGAAACCATAATAACAACCAATAAATATAACATTTCCGTTTCTTTTTTATGCCAACAAAAAGTGGAATTGCGAGGGGAAAACAAGGCAGAGTCAGAGCACGAGAACTCGCTAGACAAGGAAGAATCAGTGCACGAGAACTTGCAAGAAACAATGGGCAAAGACGCTTCAAAAAAAGGCTGGAAGGCACATCTCCTGGCTCAATCCATGTGCAACTTGATGCTGCAGTTATGCCGCTTTTTCGTAAACTAAAAAGTTATAAACCAGAAGCGTATGCCGCGCGGCAAAGAATAAGGAATGAAATCGCTTTGGCTTCGCAAAAGGTCATTAGCAGAACTGCAGATCTTGTGTGGGCTAAAGTAGATGGGGATCTTGGAAAAAAAGTTTCTCCAGCAATTTATAAGACTGACCTTGCTCAATTAGGATTTGAAAAAGCATTGAGATATGTCATTCCAAAATATAGACCTGATGGCGGTTCTAAGTATTCATCTTATCTTATTAATTCATTAAGAAGGAGTTTAAATGATGCACTTGCCAGAGAACACCCTGCCCTCCGCAGACCAACTCGTTATAATTCTATACTCGAAAGAGTGTTTGTTCTGAATTTATTTATTGCAGAAAAAAGAAGACCTCCAAAAAATACGAAGAATTCACAAATTTTTTTAATGCAAGAAGGAAAAAACAAGGAAGGGGAACTGTTAAAGAAGTTCCAATTCCGCCTGAAGAACAAGTATTTGCTATAAAGAATACTACTAAAGGTTATAGTATGGATAATCCTGAGGTTGGTTCCCTTCCAAAAGGATTGAACAAATATGCAAGAGTTGATAACCGAGGAAGAACCAGTCGCATGGATTTGAGAAGCGTTCTTTCAGAAGCTATTGATGGGTTGTCTGGAAAACCTAGAATAATATTGCGTGCTTCTCTTGATAATCCTGATATGGGGTCTGGGCAACTAGCAAAAAGTTTAGGTGTTAGCACTGAAGCGATTAGACAGGCACGTATAAAAGGGCTTAAAATCATAAGAAAAAGACACCCTGAACTTCGTGAATATTTGTAACAGAAACAAATATTAACTATTTTTCACTTCATTTTGTTTGATTTAAATGGATAAGAATGAATCAAAAAGAATTATTGAAGCAGCTTTGTTTACTTCTCCTGGTTCTGTTGAAATAAGAGAACTGGCTAAGATTACAAATTCTAATGTTGCTGAGATAAGGGTTATTGTGAATGAACTAATTCATGATTATGAAGCCAAGAACACTTCTTTAGAAATCAGAAGTGATTCTGAAGGAATTCGCATGGCGATAAAAGAAAAATATGAGGAATACGTAAGTCACATGGCGGCTTCTCCTGAATTACACAAAGGAATAATGAAAACACTTGCCTACATTGCTTACAAACAACCAGTAAAACAATCTGAAGTAATTAATTTCAGAAACTCAAAAGCTTATGAACACATAAAAGTTCTGAAAGAAAAAGGATTCATAAAAAAAGACAAGAAAGGAATCACTTACATTATAAGTACAACTGTCAAATTCAAAGAATACTTTGGAAAAGACTTAAAGAGTACAGGCTCTGAAACAAAAATAGAAGTTCCAAGTGTTGAAACTGAAGAAAATAATGTTGAAGAAAAAGAAAATACTAATGAAGAAATTAACTCTTCATAATATTTTTGTTTGAATTTATTTTTTTTAATCTTATTTCAAGTACGCCATTGTTCAAAACTGTTTTCAAACTGTCTTCGTTTACTTTAGTTGGAAAATTAATTTTTTTCAAAAACTTTTTGGATTCATGACTTGAAATAATCAAAGCATAATCTAGAACTTTTATATCGATACTTTTAATTGGAATCGAGTTTGTTTCAACAACTATCAAAAATTCTTTTGGGAATTCTATAAGATCAACTAAAGGAACTCCTTCTTTTACAGGAGATTTTTTTTCTTTCAGCAAACCATATTCGTTAATCTGAATACTTCCATTGTCATCTAAAGAAACAGTAAAACCTATTTGCACTGGTTTAGAAAAATCAAGTTCATCTTCCTGAAAAGTTTCAAGAAGTTCTTCAAATAATTCTTCCATTGTTTCGAAATCGATTTCTTGACTTTCGGTTGTATTCTTTTTTTTCCATTGAACCATATAATCCCTTCATATTAATTTTGTCTGAAACTTCTCATCTTGCAGGTTTTTAATTGTCTGCCAACTTTTCCTAACAAATGTTGGCAATACATTATGTTCAAACAAATAATTCTTTAAAAACTTAATTGTTACAGCATCACCAGGGTACCCCGAACCTACATTACCAAATTTTACTGATAGTTTTTTAATTGCATCATCTCTTTCTACTTTCGCCAAAATTGATGCAGCAGAAACTATAGGATAATTAGAATCTGCCTTGTGTTCGGAAACAATTTTTAATGGAAAATTGATGTATTTTTTAATGCGTTTGCCGAATTCTTCCATAACAACATCTGGAGAATCCACGTACACAACATCAGGCTTTGTTTTCAGCTTGTTGAGTAGTTTAGCTGCGTGTATTGCCTCTATTTCATTAAGGCTTTTCCTTAACATTAACTTATCAAGCTCTTCTGGTTCAGCATGAGTCGTGTGATATTCCTTAACAATCTTTTTTATTTCTATAAATTGTCTTTCTCTTTCTTTTGGAGAGAGATCTTTAGAATCTTTTACTCCTAATTCAATTAGTTTTTCCTCATTCTTTTTTTCAATAAGCGTTACAGCCATTACTAATGGTCCTAAGCAAGGGCCTCTTCCGGCTTCATCAATTCCAGCTATTAACATTGAAATAGAAAAAGAAAGTTGTTCTTAAAAATCAATTTATTTAAGCTGGTTCATTGATCTATTTGCCCTGTCTTCTTCCATATCACAGGAATTGCAGGTTGAAATAACATCCAGAACAAAGCGTTTATTCTCGCCTGATCGTTGTATTTCAGTTCCTTCAGCATCCGCCTTTCTCAGTTCGCGGAATTTTATTTCAAAATGATTGTAAAGCTCTTTCAGAGAATCTTGTGTCTGATCTTTTTCAGGCGTACCCTGCCTTCCTAAATGAGCTCTCCCCATGCAAAGCATGCAATTCTTCTTCACACTCTGCTTTATTCGAGCTTCTCGTTCCTGTAAATCAACTAAATCCATGTAACAATTACTGCTAAGGAGATATTTAAGGTTTTAGAGTTTATCGTCTTTTTAAACGAAAAGAAATAGAAAGATGATGTGGGGCTTTTTCATGACCATTGCGATAAGTTCTTGAGTCTTTGAAATGCGTTACTCCTGACGATTTCCTCAATTTTTCTGGATCCATTACTGAACGGGAATCAACTGCAGGAGTAAGGAAAATTCTTGTGTTAGGTGAAACTAATTTCCTAAGGCCAGTATATAATTTTCTATAGGGTGGTTTTTTATCCCCCCATCTTCGTCTATCAAATAGATTCATATTGAATAAAAAATCAGGTTTAAATTCTACTAGTTCTCTTTTGCTTCCAACTTCTTCAGAATTAGAATTTACTAAAATAGCATCGTTCAAATTTTTTTGAGCCATGGCATAATGTTTACCGCTAGTGGCTCCAGCTACTATAGCGCCATGATCTTGTAAAAGCCTCAAAAAAGTTCCGTCTCTACACCCAATTTCCATTATTCTTTTTCCTCTGACTGCATTTTCAATGCATTTTTTTACTTGCTTTTGATTTCTTGGAACTTGCTTTGTTTCCTCAAGCAAATTATCAAGCATTGAAACGTAAAAGCCCAGGTTTCCATATGTGATTCCCAAAGTTTTCTCATACTGTAATAAATAGTTGTGTACAAATCTAAATGCAAGGTCAAAATTCATAATATCATTAGATTATGTGACTATTTAATTCTTTCAATTTAAAAAAAATAGAAAAAATTGTGGCGTTTAAGCCACAACTTCGTTTTTGAATTTAAGCTACTACTTCAATATTCAATTTCTTCTTTAATTCTCTATACCTGTTTCTGATTGTAACTTCTGTTACACCAGCAACATTAGCAACTTCTTTCTGGGTTCTCCTTTCTCCTTTCAAAAGACCAGCTATGTAAACTGCAGCTGCAGCAACACCGGTTGGGCCTCTTCCTGAGATTAAACCTTCTTTAATTGCTTCTTCCAAAATTTTTCTTCCCTCTTCCTGAACTTCTCCGCTCAGGTTAAGCTCTGAAGCAAATCTTGGGATATAGTGAATTGGATTTGTCAAAGGTATATCTAACTTTAACTCTCTGACCAAGAATCTGTATGTTCTTCCAATTTCTTTTTTGGTCAGACCTGAAGCTTCCGCCATCTCGTTAAGAGTTCTTGGAACATTATAGTTTCTGCACACAGTGTAAAGTACTGCCGCAACAACTGCTTCAATTAATCTTCCTCTAATCAAACCTTTCTTTACAGTTTTTCTGTAAAGCAATGCAGCTGCTTCAATCAACTGTTCAGGAGTGTTTAAATATGATGCAATTCTCCTTAATTCTGTTAAAGCAATTGATAGATTTCTTTGCATTGAAGAGCTTATTGATGCTCTCTTATGCCATTTTATAAGTCTGTACATCTGTGCTCTTGATTTTGAGGATAATTTGTTTCCTCTTAAGTCGGTTCCGCGTCTGTCAATCATTGTTACTAAACCTTTGTTTAGTTTGACATATTTCATTGGAGACCCTGTTCTTGCTCTTTCTTCCATTTGGTCGGAATCAAAGCTTCTCCATTCCTTGCCGAAATCAACTTCGTCTTCTGAAAGTACCATTCCGCAGCCACCACAAATTATTTCGCCCTTTTCATCATCTCTTCTGATTTTTGTGGAACTACATTCTGGACATTTTACATCAGCCATTATACCACTCCTTTTTTAGTTTTGTTCCCCCCACGAGAACCTAATCACAATTCTAATACGGTCTAAAAATTAAGAGAAAATAGAACCATAAGAACTTATATAACTGCTACCCACATCATTTATAAAGCTATCGGTACGATTAGAATTTTCTAATTTGCTGTTTTTAGGCGTTTTAAGCCTTTTATGGGGCTTTTTCTTCTTCAGAATCCCCTACGGGACTCCCTTCGGTCGCAGATTCTTTTGCTTCTGCTTTTTCGTGCTTTTTTGCGTGTTTTTCAGCTTTAGCTTTCTTTTTTTCCTTTGTTTTTTCGAACTTTTCAAGCAAAATTCCGGAAATAACTCCCTGCTGGCCTGGTCTTGAAGTAACTTTCACATAAATCTCTTTTGAACCGTCTTTTGCCTTTAGTACAGCGCCTTTAGTAATAACATTCCTTCTAGCGAACTGCCTGTCAGCATTATTCTCCTCGACCCCTGTAATTTCGAGCTTTTTTGGCTTATCCTTAGGTTTTTGAGGGTCTGAAGTAAAAATAAACTTATCAGCTTTAAGCACTACTTTGGTTGTTTTTCCCACTTTTTTGTGCATTTCTCTCTTGGCTTCTGAAGTAGTTATAGTTGTATGACTAGGGTTTCCGCCAATGGACCTTAATTTTTTATCCTCAGCTCTTACAGTAGCTCTTATCCCGCCAGTTGCTTTTCTCTTACTTTTCATATGCCATTGAGTCATTCTAAACACCTTAAAAATACAAAACAACTAAGTTGTCTTATGCTTTCCAAAACAATAGGAAAACACGGTTTTTCCCTCCTAAAAGGAGAAATAACTACAGATTCATATAAAGAGAGCATTAAAAAGCTTACGATTGGATTTGATGTTTTTACCCAAATAATTCCATCCAGATTAGTTGCAGGAGAAAACCATATTTGGTTTGCTTTAGAACAATCATTGAATGCTTTTGAACAAAAAACAGCTTTTACAAAAAAACCAGAATTAGAATTTATTGTGAGGCTTGTGGCGGACAAGCAACTCAACAAAGCCTTGGAAAAAGCCGAGTTCAAGAAGAATGAACCATTGATTTTAGTAATTGGTTCTGCTGATGAAAAGGCTATTAATAAAATCAAAGAAACTCTTAATTTTAAAGAAAAGGACTTCCAACTTGGTTTGAATAAAGAGGAATTAGTAAAATATTTTGGAATTGAAAAACGGGAAATTGAATCACTTGCAGATGTTAAAAACCCATTAGAGGAATTAATTATTGAGAGGTGTGCTTTTGTTTCGCTTGAAAAATAGTCTGATTTTTTTTATTGTTTTAGCATTAATTGTTCTTTCCGGATGTACAAATACTAATGAATTAATTCCGATTAATAGCAATCCTGATTCAGAAAACCAAGTAATAAGTTCAGTGGTTATCAAACCAGAAGACAAACTAATTCTTGTTACTGGCGAGGAAATAATTTACAAAGGAAATGTAAACATTCCTTCAGGTAGTGTCACAGAATGGAAAGCAACTTTCTTTATTTCAAATGATTCAGCACAAAGATTTGATTTAGGTTCCGGAGAATCAAAAACAATTGGTGTAACAAAAATACTTGTTAAAGAAATACTAACTTATCAAACAGGTGCAGTAGAAATTGAATTAATTGAAGGGTAATTATTTTTCCTCATAATATGCATTCAATACTTCTAAAAGTTTTTTTGCTTTCTTTGGACCCATTTTTTCAACTTCCTGCAATTCCTTTACAGTTGCATTCACAATAGATCTTATGCTTCCGAACTTTTTCAGCAAAGCTTTTGCAAGCCTAGGTCCTACAAGAGGAAAACCTTCCATTATGTACTGTTGTTGTTCCGGAATCGTTAAACCTTTTCTTCCGACTCTTAATTTAATTTCTTTTTCAGAACCAAGCTGTTCTCTTTTTGCAATCAAAAAAACTAATTTTGCAGTTTCTTCCACATCGCGTGTGTAAAGAATTGGAACCCTATAATTCAAAGCAATAGAAGCAAGAGCTGCTTTGATTGCATTTTCATGAATGTTCCTTGTAGTATAAAGTTCATCGTGATTTCCTTCAAGAATAATTAAAGGCGCATTATAATTAGATGACATCATTGTAAGCTGATTAAACAAACGCCCGTCAATAAGTGAGGATAAAAAATCCTCAATTGTTTTTCTTTCAACAACAACCTCATCACTTAAAACAAAATCACCCACTTCTAATTGTTTTACTTTTATTACTGCATCCATCTTGCTCAGTTTTACAGTAACACTTGAAGCCTGTTCACGCGAGTCAACATAAATAATTATTTGTTCAGCAAAATTTTCACTATACTTTGCCAGAGTAGTTTGTGAATCAAGCTTTTTTTCAGGAATAGCTTTTGGGTTTTGCAACTGCCTCAAAGTAGTTTTCATTTTCCTTTCTTTAGCCCTTGAAGCATAATAAAACGCCTCATCCCTGGTTCCTTTTGCCAGTAAAACAATGGCTTTTCCTGCTTCTTTTCTGCCTGTTCTGCCTCTTCTCTGAATCATTCTGATTTCGCTTGGAACAGGTTCATAAAAAATAACCAAATCAACTTCAGGAATATCAATTCCTTCCTCAGCAACACTGCTAGCCAATAATGTGTTATATTTCCCCTCTTTCAGACCCTGAATAGCCTGTCCCTGTTCTTTCTGGCTTAAACCCTTATCGTCTCCTTTGGTTGCCTGTCCGACAAAACGCTTTGGGTTTATAGAATCAATTTTTTCCAAATAATTTTTTATTGTCCTGATGTTTCCCCGGTAATGATTGAACACAATTACTTTTGAATTTGGTTTTTTATCAAACTGGTCAACAAGAATGTGCTTTAATGCCTCAAGTTTAGGGTGTACAATATTTTCATCAATAAGGTCCTGCGCAAGATTTTTTGATTTCAGAATATTCGTATCTGCCATAATCATCTTAACTGCTTTTGAAGCATTTGATTTTGAACTATCTTCTGCCATTTTTTTCATGTACTCATTCAGAGATTCTGTTCCCTGTGTTTCAAGTAAAGTTAATGCATGAGCGACTTTCAAAAGCGCAGCTGTTCTTGATGCTGCAATGTAAATCGCGGGATTTCTTGCGTTGCTTGTGATTTCTTTTCGTATCCGTGCCTGCAATTGCAGCATATCAACTCTTGAAAAATATTTTTTTCCGGTTCCGAAACCGATTTTTTTTAAAGAATCAGCCTGTTTTTTCTGAAACTCATCTAAAAGTTTTTTTATTTCAAGAAACTTTGCAGGAAGCTCAAGTTTAACCCATTCGACTTCAATAGGATTAATATATTTCTTAACATCCTCGTCATCATGCTGTTTTATTTCCACGTTTTTTATGAATAGATTTCTGCATACACTTTGAATTTTTTCTTCTTCTCCTCCAGGTGAAGCAGTTAGTGCAAGTATTAAAGGATTTTTTGCTTTTCGCATGTAATGCTCTGCAATAAAAACGTATGCATAATTTCCCATGGCTCTATGTGCTTCATCAAACACAACCAAACCAAAATCACTAATATTAATTTTCCCCCCGACCAAATCATTCTGAATGCTTTGAGGTGTTGCTGAAATTATTGATGCACTTTCAAAAATTTCTTTTCTTTTTTTTGGAGAAACAGCTCCGGTTAGTAAAACAATTTTGTCATCATCAATATTGAGAAACTTTTTCATACTAGCAATATGCTGTACTGCCAATGGTTTTGTCGGAGCCACAAAAAGGACTTTCTTTTTCTGTTTGATTATTTCAGCAGCAACCATGATTGCCACAATAGTTTTTCCTAAAGCAGTTGGTGCTACAACCAGTGAGTTTCCATTTTCCAAAACTCTTGCAGTTAATACTTCCTGGTATAATTTTGATTCAACCGTATTTGGTTTGATTAAAGGGTGGGAAATATAATCCATAACCGAGTAAAGGTGAAAATCGTTTAAAAAGAAACCCAGGCCTGATTGCCGGTCTGGAAGGGTTTTTTTGACTAATTAAAGGGCTTTATTTAAATAGATTTGGTTTTACTCCTAGTATAGAGGTGTTTTTGTTATGAGTGACCGTATTTTACCTTTGGCAGCAGTGGACAGGATTATCAGGAAAGCTGGTGCAGGAAGAGTCTCTGAGGATGCTGTAATCGCGCTTACAGAAGTTCTTGAGGAAGAAGGAATCAAAGTAAGCCAGCAGGCAGCAGAATTTGCAAAACACGCAAACCGAAAAACCATTGTCGGTGCTGACATCAGACTTGCATTGAAGCAGATGAAGTAAAATTACCTTTTTCTTTTCGCTAAGGTTTTCTTTTTGTGTAACAAAAAGAAAAGGTTACTGTATTGCTTCCCACATGATTTCGTCTCTTGGTTTGACTTCTATTCCGATTTCTGAAATATTAAACGCATGCGGTGTTTTGGAATGGTTTGTTCCACGCATTTTTCTAACAAAAATACTTCTGTTAGGGGGAACAAAGTACAAACTAACAACTCCATCAACCAGGAATTCTTCAACCCCGAAAGCTGAGAAATCAAGTTTTCCTCCTTTGGTTTCAGCAATAAGAATCGTAGTACAACCCAAGTTCTTTAATGAATCAGCAAAGGAATAAAGTAAATGCCTTGTTCTTCCAGGTTCAGAAATCCATACTCCTAAAGCAGTAGTTGAATCAACAACAAGCCTTTTACAATTCATGTCCTTGACGAGTTTTGCAATAACTTTTAATTCTTCTTCAATTTGTCTCTCAACATTTTCCTGAGTGTGTAAATTTAACTTGTAAATCTTGAATTTGTTAGTGTCCTGTAATGGTTTTATGTTCCAACCGAAAGATTCCATGTTCCAAACAAGGTTTTTCAAGTTTCCTTCAAGGGTAATGTAAAGTCCTGCTTCATTAAAATCTTTGGCTCCACTGTAAAGATAAGTCAATCCAAATATTGTTTTTCCTGTTCCTGCTCCGCCTGAAACAAGTACTGTTGAACTTTTAGGAAATCCTCCTGCTACTAATTCATCAAAACCTTTAATTCCTGTCTGAATTCTTTCCATTTTTCATCACACCTCGATTTTTGATAAAACTTCTGCAAAAACTTCTTCCTGATTCAAGTTATCTGTATCGACAACCAAATCAAATATTTCCAGATTTTCACCCATTTTAAAATAGTACAACCTCTCATATAAAGCTTTTGTTTCAAGGTCCCTTGCCTTTATTTTTGCCAAAACTTCATCATAATTCAGGTTATCTCTTGATGCAACCCTTTTAGCTCGCACTTCAGGAGAAGCCTTCAACCACACTTTTTTTGCTTTTCCCTTGTAAAGATAAGGCATTGTCCAGGAATCAAGAATAACGTTTCCAGCATCAGCAATTTCTTTTAGTTTTTCATCAAGAGCGTTGTCCATGGAACCATCTTTTTGTCTTTTTTTCATGAATTCCTTTGCTTCACTTGATTCCCACCAATCCTGAATTTTTTCAGGAGAAGCATTCTCTAAAGCACTTATTCCCTGAGTACTCATTTCCCTCAGAAGAGAAGAAGCATGAACAACCTTAAGTCCTAGTTTTTCCCCTAAAGAATCAGCCAGAGAGCTTTTTCCCGAACCTGCAAAACCGGAAATTATTAACAACATGCAAAAAATAGGGAAAAAGTATTTAAGAGACTAACTAGTTATATCTGTCAAATGCCTGGAAAAGCAACTGCCAGAAAGCTAGGGAGATTATCAATTCAATCTATTGCAACAAAAAATGCTGATTATCATGTGCATCAGCACAGAGTTTTGTTTAATGGTAAAGATATTGGTTTTGTTGAACGTGGCCACAGAAGAATTGATGTTGAGTTTAGGCAGGCTGGAATTTTTTCAGGAGCAATGCATCAGCTTGAAGCTAATGAAAGAAAAATTTTTAAAAACGGAGATTTTCATGAGTACCGAGAAGAAATTTTAGCAAGGCTGTTGTTTGTTTACAAAGGTGAAAAAGCAAAAGAAATTGAGGATCATTTGCTCAAAGTTTCCCACCCCATACATATTGATTATGCTTTGCAACCATCAGTAGGATTAGCTCTTTTGAGAAACAATTATTCATTAATCCCTCCTAGTAGAGAATTATTAGAAGCTAGAGGCTTAGAAAAAAATGCAGATGCTGAAGCAATTGCAAGATTTCTTAAACAGCAAAGTGAACTAAAAACAAGAGTTATGATGGTGTTTGAAAAACCAGGCATTTACTGAAACCAGTTCAGTAAGAATTCTTTTTACTCGGAAACTTTCCTTCCCGAACTTCGTCCGAATATTGTTTCACTGCATTTACTGCTTCTTTTTCAAGATTCGCGTATTGTTTCAAAAATTTTGGTTTGAAATTATTCGGGTTTAAACCTAACAAATCATGAAAAACCAGAACCTGTCCAGAACAATATTTTCCCGCACCAATTCCGATTGTGGGAATTGAAATTTCTTCAGTAATTCTCTTTGCAATTTTTTCAGGAACCAATTCCAGAACAATCAATGAACAACCTGCTTTCTCAAGCTTTTTTGCATCACGAATAAGTTGTTTTTCTTTTCGATTTACTTTTGGTTTTCCGCTTTGAGGAAGATAACCCAAATGACCCATAACATTGATTTTATTTTTCACAAGAGTTTCAATTACTTTGATTTTTGTTCCTTCAAG
>JBDRLP010000012.1:0-26556 GCA_043812975.1 Candidatus Iainarchaeum sp.
AGCACAAGTGGTGTCCACTAATATTGGGCCTAAAGCATCTGTAGCCGGTCTAATAAGTCCTTGGTGAAATCATTGAGCTCAACTTAATGAATGGCTAAGGATACTGTTAAGACTCGAGAGCAGAAGACGTAAAGGGAATTCCAAGAGTAGGAGTGAAATCTAGTGATCCTTGGAGGACCTCCAGTAGCGAAGGCGCTTTACGAGTATGTTTCTGACGGTGAGAGATGAAAGCTGGGGGAGCGACCCGGATTAGATACCCGGTTAGTCCCAGCCGTAAACGATGCGGACTAGGTGTCCTAGCACCCACGTGGTGTGGGGGTGCCGAAGCGAAGGTTTTAAGTCCGCCGCCTGGGAAGTATACTCGCAAGGGTGAAACTTAATGGAATTGGCGGGGGCGCACTACAAGGGGTGGATGCTGCGGTTTAATTGGACACAACGCCAGAAAACTCACTAGGGGCGACAGTAGAATGATGGACAGTCTGAAGGGCTTTCCTGACACGCTGAGAGGTGTTGTATGGTCATCGTCAGCTCGTACTATGAAGCGTCCTGTCAACTCAGGTAACGGGCGAGACCCATGTCTCTAGTTGCTACTTTCCGATTTCGGAGGGGCACTCTAGGGAGACTGCAGTGGCAACACTGAGGAAGGAATGGTCAACGGTAGATCTGTATGGCCCGAATCTCCTAGGCTACACGCGGCATACAATGGACAAGACAATGAGTTTCGAGCCCGAAAGGGTAAGGTAATCCCCAAAACTTGTCCGTAGTTCGGATTGAGGGTTGTAACTCACCCTCATGAAGCTGGAATCCCCAGTAATCGCGTGTCACTATCACGCGGTGAATTAGTCCCTGCGCCTTGCACACACCGCCCATCAAGCCAGCTGAGTGAGGCTTGGATGAGGCCGATCTCTCAGAGGTCGTTCGATTCTAAGTTTCGCGAGGGGGGCTAAGTTGTAACAAGGTGTCCGTAGGGGAACCTGCGGACGGATCACCTCCTTTAAATTAGATTCACAAATGTGAATCACAACCTTTTTCTTTCTTTTAAAGAAAGAAACCTTGTACCCTAAAGGGTACGAGGCCTCGCAAAATTTTTAAATTTTGCAAGGAAGCTTGGCCAAAAAGAAAGAACTTCGGTTTTTTCTTGAGGTCAAAAATAAATTGAAGGGGTTTCTATTACAGGCCTTTGATGATAACTCAACCTTTTCTTTCTCTTAGGAAGAGAAAGAAAACGTTGGCGAAAAGAAAGAGAACTTTTCGTAACCAACACAAATTACACATTCCAAGTTTTTTTGGAATGGTTCATTGGAAATTTTCCTTAAGTGCAATACGCTCAGCGTGAAGGAGTTAAGTTGCTTTTGGAATCAAGGGCTCTTAGCTCAGTCTGGTAGAGCGCCTCGTTTGCACCGAGGAGGCCGCGAGTTCGAATCTCGCAGAGTCCATATCCCTTTTCTTTTTTTGAAAAAAAGAAAAGCGATGCCAAAAGAAAAAACAAAAAATAAAATTAAAAAAATTAAATTAAAAATTGCAAAAGGAAAATTTCAAAATTACACTTACAAATAAATTTTTTATTGTAGGAGCCAACGCAAGTTATTTTGGGTTGGTTGAAAGAGTAATTCTCCCATGTTATAGCAGGGAGTCTTTATGATGATGTCATGCATTGGTAGGCTATTCGGTTATAGAGTTCTGTAAACCGTCTAGTGGATGACTAGGCTTGGGAGCTGTTGAAGGGCGTGGCAAGCTGCGATAAGCCTTGGCGAGCTGCATGCAAGTGTTGAACCAAGGATCCCTGAACTGTTCCGAAAGGAACGGGAACGCCGGGAATTGAAGCATCTTAGTACCGGCAGGAAAAGAAAGCAATAGCGATTCTGTGAGTAAAGTCGATCGAAAGCAGAGGAGGACAAACCGAATCCCTGACCGTGAGGTTAGGGAGATGTGGTGTTTGGGCCAGGTTACAATCTCTTATTGTGAGTTGAAGTCAATTGGAATGTTGTACCGTAGAGCGTGAAAGTCGCGTAAACAAAATAATGAGAGTTGATTGCCAGGTTCCCAGAGTAGGGCGCGTTGGATTTCGCGTCTGAATATGCGAGTCACTTACTCGTAATCCTAAATACTCCCCAAGTCCGATAGCTCACTAGTACCGTGAGGGAAAGTTGAAAAGTACCCTTAACAGGGGGTGAAAAGCGCCTGAAACTAGACGGCCATAGGCGGGCAGGGCACAGAAGAATTAAAGCCAAGCGAAGTGAAAATGGGAAACTGTTGGAACGAGTATTGGTGTTCAGTGTCTTGTCGTTCGTCCTGAAACACGACCGAGGGAGTTGACGGTTGTGGCAAGGTTAATCCTCTTCGAGGAGAAGCCGCAGCGAAAGCGAAAACCCACAGTATCTTCGTGGTATGAGGGGTTGAGTATGAATAGTGCTTGAGTCACAAACGTCAGACCTGAAACCAGATGATCTATTCCTGTGCAGGTTGAAGTCCCCCTACCGGGGGATGGAGGACCGCAACCGTTGTTAGTCCAACTGCTCGGGTGACATGGGAATAGGAGTAAAATGCCATTCGAATCTGGTGATAGCAGGCTCCTTCCGAAGAAGCTCTTAGGCTTGCCCTCGCTGAGATTGATTATGGGGTAGAGATACTGATTAGAAAGTACTGTCCGGAAACGGGTAGCTTTCTTGTCAAACTCCAAATCTGTAATCGTCATAGAAGCGAGGAGTCGGGGCATCTGGGGTAAGCCTGGTGTCCTTAAGGGGAACAACCCAGACTTGGGTTAAGGCCCATAAATGCGGATTAAGTGTTAATACGGAAAAGTGTCCTTTTCCTAAAACAATGTGGAGGTAGGCTTAGAAGCAGCCACCCTTTAAAGAAAGCGTAACAGCTCACACATCTAGGTAAAGGGCCTTGAAAATAAGCTGGGCTAAAATCCGCTGCCGATACCCAGGAATATATTCAGAGAGTATAATTTGGTAGGAAGGTGCTCGGATAGAGTAGAAGCAAGGGAGTAATCTCTTGTGGATCTGTTCGAGATATGGATCCTCGGGCTAGTAATAATATAGAGAGGTGAGAATCCTCTCCGTCGAAAGGGCAAGGGTTCCTTAGCGCTAATCATTAGCTAAGGGTTAGCCGGTCCTAAGGGCAACCGTAACACGGATTGTCCGAAAGGGAAACGCGTTCATATTCGCGTGCCATACAGATACAATTTCGGTAACGATAGCTTACTTTCAGACGTTTTGGGCTAGGGTTTATCACGCTGTCGCGTGGTTTAACTAGTATAAATCCATGGAGAGCCGTAATGGCGAGAAGTGGATTAAAGCTAGGAACAGGAGCAATCTAAACTTGAGGCCGGGAACCCATGAAAATGGAAGTAAGAAGGATTCTGTATGACCGTACCAAGAACCGAGAAAAGTGCCCCTGGCTGAGAAGGCCTAGACGTCTCAGGGAATAACTCTATTTAGGGAATTCGGCAACAATAGCCTTGTATCTTTGGTATAAGGGGTGCCTGCAGTGCAGACTGCAGGTTGCAATAACAAGTGGAGTCCGACTGTTTATCAAAAACACAGGTGACTGCTAGCCAGTAATGGTGTGTATAGTCGCTGACTCCTGCTCACTGCCAGTACGTGAAACTCCTGTTCAAGGGAACTAAGCGCTGGTAAAGAGCGGGCCTAACTCTGAGGCTCTTATGGTAGCGTAATACCTTGCCGGTTGAATGCCGGCTTGCACCAACGGAGTAACGAGATTCCAGCTGTCCCAAATAGAGGCCTGATGAACTCGCTGCGCGGTGAACATGCCGCGGAATTCCAACGGGAAGAGAAGACCCCACGGAGGTTTACCACAATCTGATGTTGTGGTATGGTTTTCGATGTGGAGCGTAGATGGTAGCGTCGAAGTAATTTCGCTAGGAATTATGGAGCAACAATGGAACACCATCCTTTGAAAACTATACCGCTTTACCTGTAAGGGAACAGCATTTGACTTGGTGGTTGGGCTGGGGTGGCACGCCCCTGAAAAAGTATCAGGGGCGCCCTAAGGTGTGCTCAGGAGAGTCAGAAATTCTCCGTAGAATGCAAAAGTAAAAGCACGCTTGACTATGATCCTCAAAGCACGGATCGTGGATTCGAAAGAAGGGTTTAGCGAACGTCAGTAGTGCCTAAGTGGCACTCTGGTCTAACAGTGAACTTACCCTGGGGGTAACCGAGTGGTCGCGGGTGAGAGTTCACATCGACCCCGCGGTTTGCGACCTCGCCGTCGTCTCTTGGTATCCTGGCAGTGCATAAGCTGCCAAGGGTGCAGGTGTTAACTGATTAAAACCGAACGTTAGTTGGGTTAAGAACGGTGCGAGCCAGTTTGGTTACTATCTGTTGGAATTGCCGAGTGTCTGAGGGGAAGGAGCACTGAGTACGAGAGGAACGGTGCTTCGTGGCCTCTGGTTAACCAGTTGTCTGACAAGGCATCGCTGGGTAGCTACGCCATAGCTTATAAGAGCTGAAAGCATCTAAGCTCGAAGAAGCCCCTAAAAAGAGACACTCGCTTCCAAATCTTTAAGCGTAAAACCTTGGAGGATAGGAACAAGGGTACCGGTAAAAGACCGGATTGATAGGTTAGAGGTGTAAGTTTCAAGCTTCGGCGAGAAATTAAGCCCACTAATACTAAAAACCCGAGAGAACTCTATAATCGAGCTTTGAACCAATGCATGACAGCACTTTTTTCTTTTCATTGCACGAAAAGAAAAACCTGCACTAAAAAGAAAAGTGCAGAAAGCTGTACCAAAAAGAAAGAAAATTAAAAAACAAAAAACTTTTTTTTGGAGAATTTATTTTTTGATAGACGTAAGTCTGGATTTTATTAACTATTTTTTTCTTCTAGTTTTTCTTAATTTTGAGTTAACCCAGTTTTCTGTTTCAGAACCAATAATTTTTCGTTTTACTAATACTTCTAATGCGCCTTGTTGTGATTCAGGGGGGAGAATCGATTCATTTAAAATATTTAAAACTCTGGCCCTAGTAAGCTGTTGCTTTGGAATAGCTTGAAATTCTCCCAGTACTCTATTAAACTCAGCTTTTAGTCGTCTCCTGCGCAATTTACCTCCTACTGAATGATAAGCGCGTAGACGCTTATCAAACATACTAATCTTTCTTTCCCAAACTGGTGTTCTGATTTGTATTTCTAAATTTGCCTCTATTGCAGGATTAATGACATGATATGCCCTGTATCCTCCTGCTCTGGGAGCTTTTACATAATCTTTTGCCGTTACTCCTTCGCCCTTTTTTAGGATTTCAAAAGCTTTTCTTGCGGTTTTCTCATCCTTGACAAATATCCTAAGCCCCAATGCTTCCCTTAACACTTCCCCAGTCACTTTGGATTTAGGGTCATCAACAATTTCCTTTGCCGGCAGGATAATCCCCCTGTTCATACTTGTTTCAGCTTCAATATTTCTGGCCATGCTTCTTGTTGTTTTTACCCTGCTGGTGCTGCCAACTAATTCAATTCCATTGCTTCTTAACAACATTCTAACCTGTTTTTTTGCATCGTTTAATTGAGCCCGTCTTAAATAATAAGGCCCTATCTGTCTTCTGAATTTCAAAGTAGTGGCTGGGTTGCCTATCATATAACCAAGATTTTTTACTTTCTCCTTTGCCCTAGTCCAATAATTTTTTATTTTCGCACCTATAACTGTTGCTTTATCGGTTCGCTCGATAAGTTCATGCAATTCTTTTCTTTTTTTAGGTGACATTAAAAAGATTAGATTTTACTGGCTTAAAACCCTTTCGCCACCTTTAAAAACCCTTAAAACCCATATATTACTGAGTAGCAGGTGATTGGCTATCGGTTTCGAGCATAGCTCGGTGAACTGAGGAAAGTCCGCCCACCCAAAACTTTTCCAGAAAAGTTTTATCAAAAACGTAAATCTTTAATGGAGAAGTAAAAACACATGCTCCGAGAGGAGGCCTACGGGAACAGAAACGAACCCTCGTTTACGCGAGGGATGAAACGGCTCGTAGCAGGGTGCAAGTCCTTTGGACGCTAAGTCAAATGCCAATGCGACCGGTTTCGAAAGAAACAAAAACCGTTATTTAGTGGTTTTGGTCAGAACAGAAGGCGGCTTATGGCCTGCTGCTCTCCCTTTTCTTTTCTTGTAAGAAAGAAAAAGCTTGGCCAAAAAGAAAGAACAAGAAAAGAACAAAAGCTGTGCCAAAAAGAAAGAACAATTTTAGGCTTTCTAATCCCTTAAAAACCTTTTATCCCTAATTTTTCTCATGAAAACAGATAAAGAGGTTAAGGCAGATTTTAAAGCCAAGGCTTCAGCTGAACCTGAAAAGAACTATCCTGTTGGAAAACTCAAAGAATATGGTTTTCACAGGGGAAAGTGTGAGAAGTGTCACAAGTTTTTTTGGAGTCAGGATTCTGAAAGAAAAATCTGCGGAGACTCAACATGCACAGGTGGTTATTCTTTCATTGGGGATTCTCCTGCAAAAAAAAGTTTTGATTATTTAGAAACATGGGATGCATACAAAAAATACTTCAAAAAACTCGGTTACTTGGAATATGAACGCTATCCAGTGGTTGCACGATGGAGGCAGGATGTTTATTGGGTCGGTGCTTCAGTTTATCCTTTTCAACCTTATGTTGTTAAAGGCGAAATAAAACCAAAAAGCAATGCAGTAATAATCCCGCAGTTATCGCTTCGTTTTAATGACATTGATAATGTCGGAATCACTGGTTCGCATTACGTTTGCTTTGATATGCTTGGACAATTGCATTTTGAAAAAGCAAAAGATTACGACATGCCGACTTACTGGGATGAATACTTCAACTGGATTGTTAAAGGAATGGGAATTCCGCAAAAAGAATTAACTGTTCACGAGGATGCATGGGCAGGAGGAGGAACTTTTGGACCGTGCATGGAATTTTTCGCAAGAGGAATGGAAATTGGTAATCAGGTTTACATGCAGTATGAACAAACAGATTCCGGTTACAAAGAATTAGATATTAAAGTTCTTGATATGGGTCAAGGTCATGAAAGAGTTCCTTGGTTAACCACTGGTAAAAGCAATTCTTATGAAACAACTTTTCCAAGTGTTGCTAAAAAACTTTACAAAATAACCGGTTACAAACCTGATGACAAATTAATGCAAAAATTCCTTCCTTACTCTGCTTTACTGAATGTTGATGAAACTGATGATATTGAAAAAACATGGAAAAATATTGCAAAAGAACTTTCAATTGATGTTAAAGAATTGAAAGAAAAAATTCTTCCTTTGCAGGCAATTTATTCTATTGGAGAACACTCCAGAGCAGCTCTTGTAGCTCTAAATGATAATGCCTTGCCTTCCAATGTTGGAGGAGGCTATAACCTCAGAATTATTCTGAGAAGAGCTCTTGGGTTTATTGATGATTATGATTGGGATATTGATTTGGCAGATTTAAGCAAAGAACACGCTAAATTCCTGAAACCAATGTATCCTGAGCTTTCTGAAAAACTTAATAATGTTGCGGTTATTCTTAATAATGAAAAACAAAAGTTTTTGGAAAACAAGAAGCGCTCAAGAAATATTATTGTTAATCTTCTTGCAAAAGAGAAAAAACCGAGTATTGAATCATTAATGGAAATATATGATTCTCACGGAGTAAGACCTGAGCAGGTTAAAAAAGAAATAAAAGGAACCGGAACTGACCTAGAAATTCCTGATGATTTTTATTCTTTGGTTGCTGAAAGGCATGAAAAGCAGGAACACAAGGTTACAACTAAAAAAGCTGTTGAGTTTGATTTGAAGGGAGTTCCTGAAACAGAAGTTCTTTATTATGAGGATTGGTCAAAAACAGAATTTGAAGCAAAAGTTGTTTATTCAAAAGATAATTTGGTTGCTTTGAACAAAACTGCTTTTTATCCAACAAGTGGCGGGCAGTTGAATGATGTTGGTTCTATCAACGGAGCAAGTGTAATTGATGTTTTCAAACAAGATTATATTGTTTTACACAAACTGGAAAAGAATAATTTGAAAGTTGGTGATAAAGTTAAATGCAAAATTGATTTTGAAAGAAGAAAACAATTAATGCAGCATCATAGTTCAGCTCATTTGGTTAATTTGTGTGCTTTTGAAGTTTTGGGTCCGCACGTGTGGCAGGCTGGTGCATCAAAAACTCTGGAAAAAGGAAGGCTTGATATTACTCATTTTGACCAGATTTCTGAAAAAGAATTAAAACAAATTGAAGATTGTTGCAATGAAAAAATTAAGAAAAATCTGAAAGTAAAAAGTGAAATTCTTCTGAGGGAAAAAGCAGAGGATAAGTACGGGATGCACATTTATCAGGGCGGGTTTGTTCCGGGAAAAAATCTGAGAATTGTTACTATTGGTTCTGATTCAGAAGCATGCGGAGGAACTCATGCAAATTCTTTGGGTGATTTGGAGGAATTAAAAATAATCAGTTCTACAAAAGTCCAGGATGGAATTATCAGAATTAATTACACTGCTGGCAAGGCTGCGCATAAGGAAAAATCCAATGTGGATGATTTGTTAAAAGAGGTTTCTGATTTGCTTGGTGTTTCCGCTGAGCAGATTCCTGCAAGATCTGAAGAACTGTTCTCTGCGTGGAAAAAAGCAAGAAAAGCTGTTAAGAAAGGAAACAAGGATATTAATCTTAAGCTTGTTTCAACCAGTCAAACAAAAGCTTCAGAAAATGAATTGCTTTCAATGGCGGCCAAAACTTTCTCAACCCAGCCAGAGCACTTACCAAAAACCATTAAAAGATTCTTAAATGACCTTGAAAGCTTCAAAAAGAAGTTGGAATAAGGCTTTAAAAACGTTCCAAATAGTGATTCTATTATGCCAGTTGATTTGAACAAGATTGCCAAGAAATGGCAGAAAGCATGGGAAAAGGAAGGAATTTTTGCTTCTGAGGATGATTCCAAGAAGAAAAAGTACTATGTTTTGGAAATGTTTCCATATCCGAGTGGAAATCTCCATATGGGTCATGCTAGGAACTATTCTATTGGTGATGCTATTGCACGGTTCATGAGAATGAATAATTACAATGTTTTGTATCCAATGGGTTTTGATGCATTTGGTTTACCTGCAGAAAATGCTGCAATTGACCATAAAGCCGATCCGAAAGAATGGACTTTTCAAAGAATGGAGGATATGGTTGGTCAGCTAAAAGAACTTGGTTACAGTTATGACTGGGACAGAAGAATTGCTACTTGTGTTCCTGAGTATTATAAATGGAATCAGTGGATTTTCTTAAAGATGCTTGAAAAAGGTCTGGCTTACAAAAAAAAATCTCCTGTGAACTGGTGTGAAAAATGCAATACTGTTCTTGCTAATGAACAGGTTGTTAATGGAAAATGCTGGCGTCACGAAGATACAGAAGTAGTTGAAAAAGATTTAGAACAATGGTTTTTCAAAATCACTGATTATGCAGATGAACTTCTGAATGATTTGGAAACACTTGATGAGTGGCCTGAAAGAGTAAAAACAATGCAAAAGAATTGGATTGGGAAAAGTGAAGGAGTAGATATTCATTTTACTCTTGAGGGAACCGATGAAATCTTACCTACTTATACAACAAGATGTGACACGGTTTTCAGTGTAACTTTTTTAGCAATAGCTCCTGAACATCCAATGATTCCTGAATTGGTTAAAGGAACTGGTCTTGAAGAACAGGTGCAGGAATTTATTAAAGAAACAAAAAAACAAAGTCTTATTGACAGGCAGAATGAGGAAAAGGAAAAGCAGGGAGTTTTCACAGGAAAGTATGCTATCAACCCTGTGAATAATGAAAAAGTCCCTATTTTTGTTTCAAACTTTGCTTTAATGTACGGTTCCGGAATTGTAATGTGTGATGCTCACGACAAAAGGGATTTCAGATTTGCGAGAAAGTATGATCTTCCTTTGAAATTTGTTATAAGTAAAGATGGCAAACCAATAAGTCCTGATGATTATCAGGATGCGTTTACTGATGATGGAATTCTTTTTGATTCTGGAGAATTTAGCGGAATGAAAAACAAAGAAGCCTTACCGAAAATGGCCAAATGGTTAAAGAAGAAAAAATTTGGAAAAATTACAACTAATTATAAATTAAGAGACTGGCTCATTTCGCGACAGCGTTTTTGGGGCACCCCAATACCGATTGTTTATTGTGATAAATGCGGAATGGTTCCTGTTCCTGAAAAGGATTTGCCTGTAAAACTTCCTGATTCAAAGGAAGCAGATTTCACTACTGGCGGAAATCCGTTGGAAACAGTTAAGCATTTTGTTGATGTCAAATGCCCGAAATGCAAGGGAAACGCAAGAAGGGAAACTGACACAATGGACACCTTCGTCGATTCCAGTTGGTATTTTATAAGGTTTACTTCTCCAAAGGAAGCAACATTGCCGTTTAATAAAAAAGCAGCTCATTACTGGATGCCCGTAGATCAGTATATTGGGGGCGTAGAGCATGCCATTTTGCATTTGCTTTATGCAAGATTTTTCACCAAAGTTCTCAGAGATGAGAGCTTAATTAGTGCTGGAGAGCCTTTCAAACGCCTTTTAACTCAAGGGATGGTTTTGAAGGATGGAGCCAAAATGTCAAAATCATTAGGAAACACGGTTGATCCTAGTGAAATAATGCAGAAATTTGGACCTGACACTATAAGGGTTTTCATATTATTCGCATCTGCTCCTGAAAGTGAAATGGACTGGACTAATAAGGGTGTTGAATCAACCCACAAGTTTTTACAAAAAATTTACAGCGTTTTTGAAGTAAATGCAAAAAACATTTCAAATGAAAAACCAGGAAAAAATCTTTCAATAAGCGACAGACTTGTTTTGAGCAAAACGCATAGCACTATTAAGAAAGTTTCTCAGTTGATTCAGGATTATAAATTCAATTATGCAATTGGTTCAATAATGGAGCTTGTGAATTTTATTGGAAAACAGGAAAAAATAGATTCAAATGTTCTTGGGTTTTCATTAAATTCAATTTCAAAATTGCTTGTTCCTTTTGCACCTCACTTGGCAGAAGAACTTTATGAATTAATCGGGGGAAAAGAATTAGTTTCTGCAGAACCTTGGCCTGAGTTTGATGAAAAAAGAATTGACGAGGAAGCTGAAGTAACTGAAAAAATGATTCAGGGCATTAAGGCGGATGTTAATACTATTAAAACTCTTGCAAAAATTGAGAGGCCGAAAAAAGTTACTGTGTTTGTCGCTTCATCATGGAAATGGAGTGTTCTTGAAAAAATTATTTCAAACAAAGATAAACCTGAGTTCAGCGATGCAATGAAATTAGCTTTAAGTATTCCTGAAGCTAAAAAACACGCAAAGGAAGTCCAGACTTTTTTGAAACCTGTTTTGCAGAAGTTCCATGATTTAAAGTCATTAAATAAAGTTGATGAGTTTAAACTACTTTCAGGGTCTGTTGATTTGCTTTCAAAAGAACTTGGAGTAGAAGCAATAGTAGTGTCTGCAGATAAAGTAGATAATAAAGAGAAAGCCAATAAGGCTTTTCCTATGAAACCTGCATTATTAGTAGAATAATTTTTTATTACGGGTATGAAAGGTTTATTTTCAAAATATTTTGTATTTTTTTAAGTTGTTTAATTACTTTTTGCAGATTTTGCACGTTTTTTCCCCTTATAAAATATTCTGAATAACAAGTAGTTCCATCTTCATTCATTCTTGAGATTGCAGTTTCTATATCCAAACCATTTTTTGCTAAAATTGTCATTTGATCCATTAGCAATTTCGGTCTGTCAACAGCTTCTACTCTTATTCTTGCAATTTCTCCTTTTTTCTCACTGTATTTTCGTTTCTTTTTGAGTTGTTGCATTATAAGATTTTTTGATTTATCCGATTTAACAAAACTTAACCAGCTGGAATTAAGATGACTAGTTGTAGAGTAAAATATTTTTACTCGATCCCCGGTATTAAGTTGTGTCCACAAAGGAACTAATTTTCCGTTTATTTTTGCTGCAGATGATTTATATGAATTTTTTTCATTTGTAAAGTATGAAAAATCAAGAGCGGTTGATTCTGAGGGTAGTATAATTACTTCTCCGCGGGTTGTAAATACAAGCATTGTATTATTATGAAAAACTAAATCCATTGTTTCAGCCAGTTGTTTCTTGTTTTTAATATCCGGGGTTTTTAGCTTCGGCAATGATTCTGCAAAGTTATCAAATTCTTTTATTTTATTATTCTTTAAATAACTCACAATTCCGTTTTCACCAATATCCTCAAGTTCTTTTGTTATTATATAAATTTTAAGGGGTTTTTTCAGTGGACCAATTACTTGGGTGTGTACTGCTTTGTATATTCCGTATTCTGGGATTGCAATAAAATCTTTAATTTTATAAGGGATAGGTTTGAAGCTTGAGTGTATTTTTCCCATTGCGGAATAACAATCATACGTGTTTTTTACAAATATTTTAAGTATTGCATAATCATTTAATTCATTTAATTGTTTGTTCTGACCAACCATTTTTGAGTGGTGTGAGTATATAGATTTTGTTTCGTGTGAAAATTCCCATTTTTCTTTCGGGAACTTTTTCTTTAAAATTTCTGCAGCTTTATGGACTACTGTTAGTCTATTTTTCCTTTCTTTAAATATAAGTTTTTTCAGTTTTTTGTATTTTTTTGGTTCTAAAACACTGAATGCGAGTTCTTCTAACTCGTATTTTACTTTATGCATTCCTAATTTATGGATAATCGGAACGTAAATGCTTAGAACATCACTTGCTATTCTTCTTTGTTTTTCTTTTGGTAAGTATTTAATTGTTCTCATGTTGTGAAGCTTGTCATATATTTTTATTACTAAAATTCTGAGATCTTTGGATGCTGCAATTATTGTTTTTATTATTGTTGCTGTTGAATATTCCTGTTTTGATTTAAATGATAAAATATCAAGTTTTGTTACTCCTTCTATTAGAGCAGCTACTTTTTTTCCAAAAATAGATACAATTTCTTTTCTGTTTGATTTGGTGTCCTCAATAACATCATGTAAAAGAGCTGCACTCACAATTACTTCATCCAGGCCTTCTTCTGCAAGTGTTTTTGCCACTTCGTACGGGTGTGAAAAATAAGGTTTTCCTGATGCTCTGAACTGGTTTTCGTGGGAATTTTTTGAAAAGTAGAATGCTTCTTCCACCATGGATAGGTCTGCTTTAGGGTGAAATTTTCTTATTATTTTTTTTAAATTATTAAGCTCTTTTTTTACGTTTTCGCCCATAATATAAATGCTGTAGAAATTAATTTAAGTGCCTTACATTTCCTCAATAGCTTGAATATTTAGCAAATTCAGCCCATTTTTCAATACTTGGGATACGGATTCAACCAAAGCAACCCTAGCCCCTATAATTTCTTTTTCTGCATCAAGAACCCGCACTTCGTGGTAAAATGAGTTGAATGCCGAAGCTAATTCAATAAGATAGTAAGCGATTTTATGAGGGCTGAGGCTTTCTTTTGCTTCCTTTACTTTGCTTTCATAATTTGCAAGTATTGAAATAAGTTCTTTTTCTTTTTCATGGGTCAAACTGAATGATTTTGATTTTGTTTTTTTGGCTTTTTTTAATATACTTTTTGCCCTTGCATAACTATACTGTATAAATGGTCCTGTTTCCCCTTCAAGGCTTGTTGCTTTTTCCCAGTTGAAAACTATTACTTTGTTTTTGTCATGAGCTAGCATTCCGAATTTAATAGATGCTAATGCAATTTTTTTTGCATTTTCTGAAATTTTCTTTTCATTCCAGTTTTTGTGGCGGGATTTTGTTTCTTTGTGAGTTTTTTCAAATATTGTGTTGAAAAGTTCAGCATAAGTAATTACGTTTCCTTCTCGTGAAGCCATCTTTCCGCCTTCAAGTCTGACAAGTTCATAAGAAATGTGTTCTGTTTCACAGAAATCATTTTTCTTTTTGTTCATTAATCCAAGTGTTTTGATTAACTGTTGAAAATAAAAGTTTTGTTCAGAACCAACTACGTTGTAAGTTTTTTCTGCTTTGAGTTTTTGCTTTTTTATTTTAGCCAAAGCCATGTCTTTGGTTGAGTAAAGAGCTGCTCCGTCACTTTTTAAAACCAGGAATTTTTCAAGGTTGTATTTTGTAAGATCTACAAGTAATGCTCCTTCATCTTCATATGCAAATCCTTCTTTTTGAAGCTGCTTTGCAATTTTTATTCCTTCTTTTTCAACTTCGCTTTCCAGAATAATGTTGTCAAATTTAGTGTTCAATGCATCATAAATAGTATCAAAATAATCTAAGCTCATTTTTCTGAGTTTTTCCCAGTCTTTTGCAATGCTTTTGTTTTCTTGTGATAACTCAATAACCATGTCTCGCATTTTTTGTTCTAATTCAGGATTTTTCTTTACTGCTTTGGCTCCCTGTGCATAAAGTTCTCCTAACCATGCTCCTTTTTCTTCAATTTTTTCAGGTATTTTTTTCTTGTTTAAATTTTGGTAAGCATAAAGTGTTTTGCTCACATGAGGTCCCACATCTCCGCCGTAGTTTACTCTTAAAACGTTTATTCCGTTTGCTTCAAATATTCTGGAAATTGATTCACCTAAACAAATGTTTCTTATATGCCCTATGTGAAATGCTTTCATAGGGTTTGCCTGACAATATTCTATAATTATTTTTGGACCTTGCTTTTCTTTCAAACCATATTTGTCTTTTTCCTTTAGGATTTTTTCAATTGTGTTTTTTGCAAAAGTTTCTTCATTCAAAAAGAAATTTAAGTATGGTCCTTTGGCTTCTGCTTTTGTAAATGATTTTGGCAGCTTGATTTTATTTTCAAGGCCAGAAGCGATTTCGACAGGGCTTTTTTTGAATTCTTTTGCAAGCCTAAAACACGGTAAAGCAAAGTCTCCCATTTCTCTTTGCGGTGGCTGTTCAAGTAATTCTTCAGGTTTTTTGATTCCTGCTTTTGAAATTGCTTTTAATAATTCTTTTTTGAAATTCATTTTTATCACTTATATTGAGGGTAATTAGTTATTTAATGCTTTTAGAAATAGTAAAAACAGAAAAACGGACCCGGCGAGATTCGAACTCGCGACCCTCTGCTAGCTTCCCTTTTCGCTAACCTTTTCGGAAACCGGGCAGAACAAGTTCTGCACGACCTCGCAGAATCCTTGATTCTGCAAGGAGGTTAGAAGGCAGATGCTCTATCCAGACTGAGCTACGGATCCATATACTGCTTAGAAATTGGCTATGGACAAACTTTTAAATATGCTTGTAGCGTAATATTAGAAGTGATTTAATGGCTGATCTTGTAAGCACGGTATTTTTTATTCTTTTCAGCGGTTTCTGGCTAGTTGTTTTAGTAGTTTTTTTAGTTTTATTTTTTGTCAGAATTATAATTCAGTATGAAAGAGGGGTTAAATTTACTCTTGGAAAATATGCTGGAATCATGAATCCTGGAGTTAATATTCTTATTCCTATTATTCAGAGTTATAGGAAAGTAGATATTAGGATTAAAACCATTGATGTTCCAAAACAAGAAGTTATGACCAGGGATAATGTTCCGGTTAATATTAATGCGGTTATTTATTTCAGAATTAAAGACCCTGCAAAAGCTGTTTTGGATATTCAGGATTATATGTTTGCGACTGCACAGTTAGCTCAGACTGCTTTGAGGGATATTGTGGGTGCATCAAACCTTGATACTGTTCTTACAAAAAGAGACGAAATAGGTTCTCAGATAAAAAAATTGGTTGATATTGAAACTGATGCTTGGGGAATTGATATTACTAATATTAAAATGCAGGATGTTGAACTGCCTCAGGATATGAAAAGAGTAATGGCTAAACAAGCTGAAGCTGAAAGAGAAAAAAGAGCTGTTATAATTAAGGCTGAAGGTGAAGTTATTGCTTCTAATAATCTTGCTAAAGCAGCAAGAACACTTAGTGCTGCTGATGGTGCAATGCACCTGAGAACTTTAAACACATTAAATGATTTGAGTTCTGATCAAAGTAACACTGTTGTATTTGCAGTTCCATTAGAAGTTCTCAGAGCTTTTGAAAGCATGAGCAAGAAAAAGAAATAATTCCTCAAGAATTAAATACTACTTACAATATATTTTTTTTATGCCTAGAAAAAGAGCACCTCTGCGAGTAAGAAGAACTGTTTTGGTGGCGGGTGAGAGAAAGAGTGTTTTGGTTGAAAGATCAAGAACTCATATTGCTGAGGTTCGTGTTAATTTTTCCTCGCATGAAAAAAGCGACAAATCACAGTTTCATCCTAGTGTTATTGCTCCTAAGGGCGGTGTCAATCGGATGTTTACAAGCCAAAGAAAATCTGATTGGGATAGGTTGAAAAGACTTTTAAAAAAACACAGAGTAACTCCTGATGGTTATCATTATAAAAAACCAAGTGAAAAGAAGAGAAGAAAATTAACCCGTGGTGAAATTAACGAGCTTTCATCAAAGAAACTTAGAAAAGAAAATTAATTTTCTAATTGTAAAGCATTCCATAATACAATTGTTCTACCAGTGCTTTGTATGGTTGTTCTCCTTCCACAAAGCTTTCTATTGGCACTGCATAATAAGCAACTCTTTCTCCAACACCGCTTGTAATAATGAATGGAAGGTTTTTACCAAAGTTAGTTCTTTCATTGCTTAACCATGGCTGTCCGCTTGGTGTTCCTAAAAAGTCAAAGCCGTAATCTATTGTTGATACAATTGTTGTTGTTCCTGAACTGTTTGTTTTTACAATTGAAAAGTTTCCGCGATGAGGAATTGAAGGACTTAAACCATAAGTTAGTTTGTGTTCATCATCCAGAACTTCTATTCTTCCAATTTCTTCTCCCGGAGTACATGTTGTTAAGTCACAAATATTTCCTTTAAAGTTTACTCCTAAAAATTCGTCAAAAGAAAGCTGTTTGGAACCATCTCTTCTTGCCCAGGGTCCTATTGGTTTTTCTTCACCATTAACTTCCCTTTCAGATGCTAACAAAAAGGAATCTCCTTCACATAATTCTGTTCCTGCGTCCGCGGTCCAGATTAATCTTCCGCCTTTTATAACATAATTCTGAAACATTTTTAGTTTGTCAGAACAGATTTGTTTTGCTTCTTCAACTATTATCAAATCGAAATCATTTATGTTTCCTTGTGATAGTTTATCAATACTCATTGCTCTGGCTCTTGCATTCACAAGGCTTCTGTCGCTTAAAACATCTGAGAGTTTTTCATGGTCTCCTAAACCATTTTCTCCGTAAGCAATTAGTATTGTAGGCTGTCCGCCTTTCAAAATAGTGTAATATGCATCACAACCAAAAGGAACGCTGTTGCATCCAAGTATTCCTGTAAAAATAAGCACTACTAATAATCCCAGCAATAGCACAACAAGGATAGCTACATTTACTAGTGTTTTTTGCATATTTTCATCCATGATTAAAATAAACTCTCGCTTAGTATAAATTAGTTTTCTTTAAGCTTTTTCTTGGCAGTTACAATTATTAATATCCTTATGTTAGTTATTTGTGGGGTGTTAAAATGTTGAGAAAACGTAAATTTAGCATATCCCGAGGTCATGAGGGGATTATTGCAAATCCTGGGAGAGTTCCTTGGCTTTTGACAGTGCGGAAAAAGGCTTCTTTAGTTAACCCAAAATCTTCGAGCATGAGTAAGCAAATTGTTAGTAACTGGTTGGATTTATTTAAAGCAGCTAAAACCCGTGAGAGAAAAGCTTATTGCTACGCCCAAATAAATTATTATGTGGCTCATTCTTGGGGCGTTCCCTTGTCTTGGGGCAAAGTATTCAAAAAATCAATGATGCCAAAAGCATGAATTAGGGTATTTCAGGTGCTTTGACCACTTTTTCCAAAATAATATATCGGGATTCCCAGAACCATTATCATTCCTCCAAAAAGTATTATTGGAAGCTCAATTCCTAAAATAATCATTGGTTGCAATAATTGTGGCAGCATTATAAGACTTGATAAACAACCTAAGACTGCTGTTATTGGAAGCTTTCCAATATTGAGTGGTGCTCTGAATCCGATTTCATATTTTTTCTTTGAGAATCTGATCAAAATAAGTGATGCATTAACAGAAAAGAAACTCAAAAATATAGCCATGTTAGTCAGCATTGCTAAATCACTCAGGTCATTCACAAAGATCAGAAATATTATTGCAATTATTGCCGAGAATGCAATTGAAAACAATGGTGTTTTTGTTTTTTCATGTACTTCTGAAAATATTTTTGGGATTGCTCCTTGTGAGGCCATTCCATAAAGCATTCTTGATGAAGAAATCAGTAAAACTAAAACAGTATTTGCTGTTGCAAATAATGCTATTACTCCAAGTAAGCTTCCCATTTCCGGTCCGCCTGCTCTTTCAGCAATCATTGCAAGTGGTGCCGTGCTTTCTGCAAGTTCAGCATAATTAATCACACTAACCGCTACAATAGAAACAAGAATGTAAAGTATTGTGGTTACTGCTAATGCTATAAGCATTGCTTTCGGAATATTTTTCTTTGACTCTTGTGTTTCCTCTGTAAGGTTTGCTAATTCTTCAAAACCCTGGTATGCAAAAAACACTAATACTGTTGCTCCAAATATCGGGATGAAAAGCCCACCCAAATCTGTTGCTCCACTCACTCCGTTCGGAACTTCGAAGTAATCCACACTTCCAACAAAACTTAATCCAAGAAGAATAATAAGAACCAGCCCTCCTACTTCAATAAATGTTGAAATAATATTGAATCTTGCTGATTCTTTTATTCCCTTAAAATTCAGTATTGAAAGTAAAATAATTGCGACTGCTGCTGTGTAAAGAATATTAACTCCGATTAAACTGCTTAAGTAACCCCCAAAACCGAAGGATACTGCTGCAGCACTAAAAATTAATGATAAAAAAACAATATACTCTACAATAAATGCAAGGAAGAATGATCCTGTTGAATTTTTCACATAAACAAATTCTGCAGCTGCTCTTGGAAAAATAGAACTTAGTTCTGCATAACTCAATGCAGTAAATGACGCGATTATTGCTCCTATTACAAACGAAATCCAGGTTGCATTTCCAGCGATTCCTGAAGCTTCTCCTAAAAGTGCGTAGATTCCTGCTCCAAGTATTACTCCTATCCCATAAATAGTTGCTTCTTTAAGACCAATTGCCTTGTTCAATCGTGTTCTGGAGCCTGTGTCCTCAACTGCTTTTTGCGGCATTTTATTGAAAAGGGTTTTTCTCAATTTAAATCATTGTGTTTCTTTGAAAAGCAATTTTAAAAGCTTATTCAACCCAAATTCCTTTGTTGCGAACGAAGTGAGCCAGTTCCATCGAGCTTAAGCGAAGATGGAACGCGGTACCGACGATCGCAAGCGTCGCGGGGGTACCCAAGCGGTCAACGGGAGCAGGTTGAGGGCCTGTGGTTTAGTGCCTTCGGGGGTTCGAATCCTCCTCCCCGCATTCTATTTTTGGGTTTCTTTTTTCATTTTGAGTTTTACTATAACTTCATCAAGTTCTGCCTGATACTCGAGGCTTCGTGTTTTGAATTCTTCCTCAGTTAAGTGTCTCTTATAGTACTCATACTCAATTCTTTTCAGAAGATTTTTGAGTCTTTTTGCCTTATCTTGCAATTCAGTAGTTGTTTCTTCTTTCTTTTTCTTCAGAGCAATAAAGTAAATCGGTGCAATGAGAATAACCACTAGGATGATTATTATTCCAATTAATTCTATCGGAAAACCTTGGTCTGTTTGCCCTCCAAAGTTTCCAAAGTCCCCTGGTTCTTCTAAATAAACATCAAAAATTTCTCTGTCAGTTTCAAACTCAGAAAGACTGATTTCAAGTACTTGTTCTTCCTGTTCAAACAATTGGGTTAAATCATATTCTGCTTCAAAAACTTCCTCTTTCGGATTCCAAATGAATGTTACTTCTTTTCCGTTCACTGTTCCGGCAATCTCTTGTGATTCTATTTGCTGGTCGGAATCCCTTACTGTTAAAAACTTGGCTTTAATCTTATCAAGTTCCTGTGAAAAACCTCTACCCTCTAAATCCGGGTTCACTAGTTCAATAAAAATCAGGTATCCAATTTCTATTTGCATTGTTTTAAAAGAAACAATTTTTTTCCCTTCAAAATCAGCTTCTGCAATTATTGTCAGCATGAGTTTTGATTTTTCATCAGAGGAAGGCAGAGTTATTTTGCACAAAAAATCAATTTTTTCCTTTTCCTGCAATAATTTTTTACATTCAATTTCTTCATCTTCAATGTCCTTATTGTGATTTAACAAGTAAACTCTCTCATTTTTCAATTCTGGGGAACCTGTAATTGCAATATTAAATTTGAAATTACTTCCACCGAGAGCTTGAATGTACTCGTCAAAATCTTTTACCCTTATTTTTAAATCAGGGTGTTCATTTTTAATACGTAAAAACTCGTTCAATCTTAAATTGCCGTAATTATTGTACTTGTCTTCCAGCCGGTCTATTTCTATCTCATAAACAATGTCTTGGTTTTCTTCCATTCCTGATTCCAGTGTAAGTTCAAAATCCAAGTCAGCTATTAGTGAATCACTTTCAGGGTCATCCTTAAACTCTAGTTTTGGGCGTTCTCCTCCAATAGAAAACTCAACTTCTTCAAGATCATCAGCAGTTAACCTTGTGCCGTCTGGGTAAAACGCATTTAGTTTCACTTTCTCAATTTTTGAGTTTAAGTAATAAGGCACGCTTGGAATAAGTTCAAAATCAAAAGTGATTTCCGCTTGTTCGATTTGAATTCTGGGGCTTTTTCTTAGGTCCATTAATTCTCCTGAGTCCGTGGAGATATCAGCTACTATTTCAAACCCGCCTCCCATTCCGCCTGTTTTGTAATCAATAAATACACTTCCTTCATAATTCCCGTTTTCATTTTTCGTGAGTTCAATCTGTTCCAAATCAAGGCCGTGAAATTCCACATAAACGCGTTCAATTGTGTTACTGCTTGCAGTATTGATTTTTACTTCGAATTCAAGTTCATTGTTTTTTTCAATGCGGGTTTCGCTTGGCTTTATTATTTCGATGTTGCTGTCTTCGGTTTGGCTGACTACAAAGCTTCCAAAAAATAGAATTAAAGCCAGAATAAGAATGGTTTTTTTCATTTCAAATAAATAAACAAAAAGTACTATTTATACTTGCTTAATTGAGGTTATTTCATAAAACAGCTTTATTTCTAAAATATTACAATTGTAAAGTTTTCGATCATTTTTCGTTGATGTTCGTAAATTGAATATTGTTATATACTTACTACTCGCCAATAGTAATTAGGTTTGAATTACTAATCAGATAGGTCCTCTAGGATGGAAAAGCGAGGAGAGAAATAACGATATATGTTTGTCCGGTTTGCGATAGAAAGTTCGGAGTCCATCAGGAATTAAATCCGCGTAATGATGCTGAAAAGCACATTGTGAGAGAACATTATGGAAGTGGTGTCAGGCCAGTTCCTGAAGATAATGCAAGAAAAATAGATTATCATTAAAGGTGTTCTTTAATCTGGTTTTCCCAGTGCGCAAGTTCATTTTCTTCACTTTGCTTTGAACCAAGAGTAAGCTTCAGGCCATCGCCCTTAAAGCGCGGAACAATATGGAAATGTAAATGAGGTACTACTTGTCCAGCAGCTTCTTTATTATTTTGTAAAACATTAAAACCATCTGCCTGAGTTGCTTTCATTACAGCAGCACCAATTTTCTGAACAATTTGTATAACTTCTTTCAGTTCCATTTCAGGAATGTCAAGTAAAGTAGCATAGTGTTTTTTTGGAATTATTAAAGAGTGTCCTTTTGCTGCAGGAAAAACATCTAAAAAAGCGATTGTGTTTTGATCTTCGTAAATTTTTTTTGCAGGAATTTCTCCTTCGCCGATTTTACAAAAAATACATTCAGTCATTTTTATCTAAAAAAATTAGTATAAAAGTGATTTTAACCCTTTTGGATGTCTACCACTTTAATCCAGAATTGCAGTGTTTTTCCTGCTAATGCGTGTTCAAACATTACTTTTGCAACACCATCAGTTATTGCTGTTACTTTTCCCTGTTGGCCATTACTTGTAAAAACAAGAGTTCCTACAGTAACTGCTTCTTCTCCTGATTGTATTTGTTCAACAGGAACCTCAACTTTCTGGCCTTCTCCTGCTTTTCCGTAAGCATCTTCAGGAGGAATCTGGACTGTTTTTTCTTCATTAAGTTGCATTCCAACTACTGCAGTATCAAATCCTTTAATCATCATACCTGCACCAACAGCAAATTCAAGCGGTCCTCTTCCTTCGCTTTTATCAAATTCTTTTCCAGTATCCGGGAAAGTCCCTATATATTCAACCTTTATTGTGTCTCCGTTTTCTACTTTCATCATATCAGCTCCTTGTTCCATTGAATCAGCATTATTTTCCATCACATCATTATCCGCATCATCATCCATTGCTGAAAAATTATCCTCATTATTAGTTGTTTCTTGGGTGCAACCCGCAATCAAAACCATCAATCCTAAAAGAAATATTAGTGTTTTCATCCAAATCAATCCAAATTCGGTTGCAAAACAATTATAATCTTGATTGTTTTGATACACCCGCGGGCTTGCGGATACGCGGAGAGAGTGTCCGTGAAGCAGTGTTCAAAGCCCTGCACTGTTAACCCTTTGCAAATCGTAACCTTAATTATATTCGCAACGGTTTTTAACTATATTTTCTGAAAAGTTAATATGGAGTATAAGATTTTTCTTACCCCTGTGTTTAAATCAAAATTGGAAGAAACTGAGAAAGATTTTAAAGATTGGTTTGAGGGGATTCTTGATCAATTGGCTGGGAATCCCTTTGTGGGAAAACCATTGTCAGCAAAGTGGTTCAGGGAGAAGAAATACAAAAAGCAAAGACTTTATTATTTGGTCTATGAGAAATTGAAAGCTGTTTATATTGTGAATCTGAGTGAAAAGAAAGACCAGCAGGCAATTATAAATTCTATAAAATTGCTGTTGGATTTATATAAAGAGGAAATAGAGAATATTGCAAAAGAACTTAGCGAACCCTAGTAACATTGCCGGATTTAATGTCTTTTAAGCTTTGAACCAATTCTTTCAGGAATTCTTTATCTATTTTTGCCTGACTTTTCAATTCAGTATACTCTTCTTTTGAAATTGTTACCGTATCACTCATACTAATATACTTACAAAAGAAGAATAAAAAACAATCGGTTGACTGCGTAATATCAAATAGTAGTACGCGGAGAGAGGGATCCAAAATCAGAAAAACCAAGGTTTTTCCGATACCTTTTCCTTTCCTAAAGTTTTACTAAATTTATAACCTATCCTGCTGGATAGGTTGGACGTTTGCGGCACATCCGGTCGCAAACGGATACGCGGAGAGAGAAGGTATATATAATCAGTGCAAATCTCAAATTTAATAATAATTACTTTCTTCTATAAATACCTTATGTTTAAATCCTTTTGTGCACAAAAATACTAAATATGCCAAAAATTTCAATGCAAAGTACAGTAAAAATTCACAATATGAAATACTATTACACAAGCATACCAAAAAGCATTGCTGAGGATCTTTTAGGGTTAAAGCATGATGTTGAAAAACAAAGATTGAAATGGAAAATAAACAAAGGTCAGGTGTGTGTAGAGGCAGAAAATAACGGGTGTTTATGAAAAGGTACAAGCACTAAAGTTAGGTGGGGTTATAGTGGTACAACTGAAGAAATTCCGAGTCAAAAATTATAAATCTATTTCAGATTCTGGTGATTGTTATTTACAGGATGACATTACAGTTTTAGCTGGGAAGAATGAAGCAGGAAAAACTTCTATTTTAGAGGCACTAACAGATTTTGATATCGACAAAAGTATTAGTGAAGAAGCCATAACCATCAAAAACGAAAAAGATAAACCTGAAATATATTTAACTTTTTTAGTCTATCGAGAAGACTTTAAAGAAATTTTTGAGGTAATAGATTTTCCTTCTGTCAATATTAAAGATTGTGAAATTGAAATAGTAAAAAAATACCCAAATTCCTACTCCATTGCTGAAGACTCTTTGAAAGCACTTCCGTTTGATTTCAAAAGCAAACTAAAACAGATAGAAAAATCAATCAATAAAAATATTGAATTATTAAGAATCCTGTTGAATAAATATCCGAACATAGGTGTAGGTCCTCCGGATGAAACAATTTCAGAAAACAAGGATTTTGCAATTCAGTTTAAAGTATTTTCTGATGCCGCTCAAGCAAATTTACCTCAAATTTCAGATGAAAGTAAAAGAAATGAATTCTCTGAATTACTTGAATTCGTAAAGAAAGACCTTGAGGAACATAAAAATACGAATTTGATAGAAGGGGGATTTTTGGAAGAATTAAAGAAGTATATTCCAAATTTTATTCTTTTTAGCACTTATGAAGATAAAATACCTAACAAAATTGCACTATCAGAAATTGAGAAAAATGAGTTCATAACAGATTTGGCAAAGATTAGTGACCTAAATTTAGACTTAATAAAAAAACAAGAAGATGTTTTTGATGGAAGGAAATTGGAGCATAAAAAACAGGTAAATATCAACACATCAAAAGAATATGAAAAATTCTGGAAGCAAGATGAATCTAAGTTATTCGTTGACTGGGACAATACAAACTTATCTTTTTGGATAGAGGAAGAAGGGCATTATTACAAGCCTACGCAAAGGAGCAAAGGAAGGCAATGGCATTTGGCATTTTATGTAAGAGTTACTGCAAGAAGCAAGGATGATGTCGTTAACGTCTTGTTGATAGATGAACCCGGATTGTATTTACATGCTAAGGCACAGAAAGACATTCTCAATAAGCTTGACGAAATATCTAAAGATATGCAGGTAATTTTCTCAACACACTCACCTTATCTGATAGATTCTAATAAACTAAACAGGGTTAGACTTGTTTTGAAGATAAAAGATGAAACAAAAGTAAAAAAGATACATGCGGGGGCGGACAAGGAAACATTAACTCCGATTCTTACGGCTATTGGAGAGGATGCTTCACTGGGTATCAGAGTAGATAAAAAAAATAGTGTTATTGTGGAAGGAATGTCAGATTACTATTATTTGCACTCCTTTATGAATTTGCTTAATTATGACGGCGATATAAACATCATTCCAGGAAATGGAAGTAATATCCCATCAATAGGGGCTATCCTTTTTGGCTGGGGTTTAGACCCTATCTTTGTTCTTGATAGCGATAACAAATCAATTGCAAAGAAAATAATGAGCCAGTTGGGTGTTCAAGAAAACCAAATAATTTTCATAAGCCAAGAAAGAGTGGCAATTGAAGATATTTTTTCGAAAAATGATTTTAAAAAATTTGTATTAGACGAAGAAGTGAGTTATACTACAAGCAATTCAGAGTACATTAAAAAGGCTAAAAAAGACAAAGTTCTGTTGAGTAAATTGTTTTTAGATTCAATTGACCAAGGTAAAATAAAATTAAATGTGCTTGATAAAGAAACAAAAGATAATTTTGAAGAATTACTCAAAAACATAAAATCTACAATAAAATCAATGCAAAGTTGAATAGCGAACAATTGGAGAATTTATATGTCAAAGGATAGTTTTGACGGAGAAAAAGAACTCAATTCAGAAATTTCCGAAATCAAACGCCTAAACAAGGATTTATCTGACTCTTGGGATGCTTATGAAAAAGAGCAAATTAAATTCGGAGAACGTGTAGCCACGACGTTTAATACAAATACCGAGTTAATAAAATTTTATTATTTAGGGTCAAAAAAAGAACTAAAAAACAGGAAAGATTTTTACCAACAAAAAATAGCAGAATCACTTCAAATTAGTTTTGACTTACTTGATGGATTAAAACAGGAAAATTTTGAAGAGCTTAAAAAATTGTCGATAAGTGGAATAATTTTCTTTTTTTTAGGTGTAATAGCACTAGCGATTTTAATTTTGACAAATACGTGGACTATTGACCCTTTAGCGATAATAGCTTCAATTTATATTGCTGCGGTCGTTCCGGTAAGCGTATTATTTTTCATGTATATAATTTGGTTCTTTTACAAAAAGATTGATGAAGGAGTAAAAAAGATAAATTCAGCATATAATGACAACATATCAAAAGTAAATTATAAAACTGATTTTAATATGTTAGAAAATATTAATGTTGCAGAACCTATAATAAAAAACGAAGAAATTTTTTCCGGAATAAAAAGCACTTTGCAAGAAAATTTTAATTTATTATCTCATTTTAGTCCTAAATTAACTGCATTTAAAAATGCCGTTAAACAAACAAATGAACATAAAATAATAATCACTCAAATCAAATCTACAATAAAGTATTATTCTTTGCCAATAACTGATGATTTAATAGACTACTATCTTAATTACCATACTGACCCAGGAAAACCCACTACATTTATAGAACAAGGCGATTTCAAAAAAATCTGTGATTATATAAATAATGAAAATGACTGCTTAATCACTACGACTATATTTAGTTTGATGTACAATGAATATATCGGAAGGTCAACAAAACAAATTTGGATAAAAGTTAAAGAAAATAGTTCTGACCTCTTAGAGTTGTCCCGAATATTAATTGATGCAGAAAAAACGAGTAAAAACAAAGATAACAAAATTTTCTATGGGAAAGAGGAATTAGCCACC
>JBDRLP010000013.1:0-22880 GCA_043812975.1 Candidatus Iainarchaeum sp.
TTTTTCCCTTTCAACCAAACCAACTTCTTCCAAAGCCTGAACATGCTTCAAAGCCACTGGATTAGAAATATTCAATTCCTTTGCCAATGCAGCAATATGGGTCTCCTTGTGCATGAGAATCTGCACAATATTGCGCCTGTTCTGGTTTCCTAATACTTGAAAAATATCCATACAACTCTTATGTTACTTAAGAATTTAATATTATCCTTCAGGGTAATAATCATTATCTTTTTTTGAAACTATTTAAAAGGTTCCTAAGATATTTCAATTTACTAACAAAAACTGAGGTGGTTCAATGAAAAAATATTTGCTAGTAATAAGTTTGTTATTATTTGCAGGAATTGCTCTTGCTGACCAGATAACAGTAAAATACAATTTTCCTCTTGATAAGGGAATAACTGATGTTTCAGAAATAATAGAAATAAATGATGAAAATGCATTCACTGCATTTATAGAAGTTGCAAATAGCAATAACCTTGTCCTTGATCTAGATTACTACGATTTTGATGGGGACAGCATTCCAGAATCAGCGTTCATAAATGGGATTAGCGGAGTTAATACTTCTGATGATTTCTCAAGTTATTGGCAGTTCTCAATAAACAACAGTTCCTCTTTTACAGGAATAAGCGATTACTTCCCAAGTGGAGGAGATGTAATAAGCCTTGATTACTTGGATGATAAAACCGAAGACGCTCTTGAATGGCTTGTTGACAACCAGGAAGAAAACGGAAGGTTTGGTTCAAACTTATTCCAAAGCGGTTTTGGTTTAATGGCCTTAAGTCTTGCAAACCAAAATAGTGTTGCTGTCGAATCTCAAGTGTACACAAATGGAATAAGTTACACTACTGGTGAACAGGAAAATGATGCTGGTTTTGGAGACGAATTATACACTGCGGTTTCGATAATGGCTTTGCTTTCAAATGGAGAAAGTTTAACTGATTTTGATGTTGATGGCAAAACCGCAATTGAGTTTCTATTAGAAAACCAGAACAATGATGGTGGTTTTGAAAGCGGAACTAGCGAAAGTGATGTTGATACAACTTCATGGTCAATAATTGCTTTAGCACAGGCTGGAGAAGAATTTCCTGAAAATAATGGAAATACTCCTGAGGATTATTTAATTTCTGTACAATTGGAAGATGGTGCCTGGGGTTATAATGCAGAATCAACAGGAAGTGTTGATTATACAAGTGAAGCATTGATTGCTTTAGCTACGGCTGGTTCAGAAGATGCAGCGGTTCAAGATGGTCTCGATTGGTTGTCAGATAAGCAGGATGAAGAAGGCTGTTTTGCTGATGGATTCAGAACAGCTTTAGGAAGCATTGCTTTCAGAATGAATAGTGAAACAGAAAAAGCAAACTCAGCACTTGACTGCTTGAATACAATGCAGAATGGTGATGGAAGCTTTGGAAGAACCTCAAATAAATCAAATGCAATTGATACAGGATTAGCAATAATTGCATTAAGTGAGGAAACATTCCCTTTGACAACAACTTCTCCAACAGGTTCTGAGGAAGGAATTCTTGGTTTGAATTCAATAATAAAATTCATTGTGGAAATAGAGAATTTAGGAAATGTTACTGCTGAAAACGTAGAAATTTCTTTAGAAGGAATTCCAAGCGATTGGATTCTTGATCAGAGTAATCTAAGCTTTGATGAAATTCTCGCTGGAGATTCAATTGTAGCAGAAATCTTTGTGAAATTAGAGAATACAGGTTCGTTTGATGTACAGGCAATTGTAAGTACGGATACATCAACAGCATCAGCAAACTCGAACTTTGTTGATCTTGCAATAGAAGAAGCATTGCTTGGAATAAACCTGAGTTTTGAAGAGTGATATTATGGAAAAAAAATATGTAGCAATAGGGGTAGTAATAGCACTGGCTTTTGTAGTTTTGTTTCAGGGGGAACTAACAGGTTTGTTCTTCTTGAACAATTCTCAAGCAAATGATGAATTTCTTTTGGATAGTTCTGCTGATGCTGAAGAACAAATAATTACTTCTTCCAATACAGTTTCAACAAAACTTTCTTTTGAGATTGTTGAACCTGCAAAATTAAAAGTTGAACTTGTTGAAGGAAAATTATTTCCTTGTCCCAATTATTCTGATTTAATTTTTGAAGTTGAAAATATAAGTTCAGGAGTCGCTGAGCGGTTTAATGTAAATTACCCTTCTGATCTTATTGTTGAAAACTGCATAAACTGCTCGTTAAAGAAAATTGTTTCTGGAGCAAAGGAAACTGTAAAAATTAGGGCATGCAGGGCTGTTTCTGATGAACTCCATGTTGAGTTTTCCTCGGTAAATGCGGATACTTTACTTGTTCAACTAGATTAATTTTTTCATCCCCTTGGGGAAAACCTATTTATTACAGAAAGCTGTTTTTAATGTATGCAAATAACTGAAATCGCAAGAGAAAAAGCAATTGAAGTACTGAAAATCTGTTCAACCAAAAATGGCTTGTATGGTTCAGGCGGAAAGAATGGTTATACTTCTGTTTGGGCAAGGGATTCAATGATTTCTCTTATTGGTGCAACTTCCAATACAAAGGAATTCCAAAAGGTTTTCAAGGCAAGCATTGAAACTTTAGCAAAGTATCAGAGTGAAAAAGGCCAGATTCCTAATGATGTTGATGTTTTTGAAAAAAGAAAATTAGTAACTTTTGCGACAATAGATTCAAGTCTTTGGTTTGTTCTTGGAAACGCGATGTACAAAAAAAAGTTCGGGACTTCTCTCTGGAATAAGTACAGGAAAAATATTGAAAGAGCAATGCTTTGGGTTGAATATCAGGATGCTGGTGAAGATTTAATGCCTGAACAACAGCCAACAAGCGATTGGCAGGATTGTTTTCCGCACAAGTATGGTCATACAATAAACACACAAGCAATGTACTATAGTGCATTGAAAGCAATAGGGAATAAAAAAATCTTCAAAGCTTTCAAGAAACAGGTTGACAAGTATTTGTGGGACGACAAGTTAGGTTATTTCATGCCCTGGCATTGGAAAGACCATGAGAAGTACAAAGAAAAAGAAGAATGGTTTGATTCTTTAGGAAACATGCTAGTGATTGTTTATGGTTTGGCAACAGAAAAGCAGGCAAAGAGTATTCTTAAAGTGGTTGAGAAGAAAAGAATTGCAAAACCTTATCCAATTAGAGTTATTGCACCTCCTATAAAAAAAGATTCAAAAGCATGGAAAGATTATTTCAAAGCATGCCTTGCAGGAGAACCTAATAATTATATTAATGGAGGCATCTGGCCTTTTGTTGGAGGCTTTTATGTATGTGCTCTGGTGGAAGCAAAGCAGTATAAAAAAGCAGAACAAGCTCTTGAATCCTTGGCAAAGGCAAACAAGTTAGGAAAGCGTTACGAATGGGATTTTAACGAGTGGATCAATCCGGTTTCTAAGAAAGCTGGAGGCGGAAGACATCAGGCCTGGAGTGCCGGTGGTTATCTGCTTGCGTATGAAGCAGTGAAAAGGAAAAAAAACCCGCTTAAAATTTAAAATTTTTTTAATTTAATTGATTTTTTTATTTTTATTGTTTTTGTGAATGAAGCTTATCCTCAATCAACTTTGCAATATCAAGTGAAACTTTTTTATAATCAAAATTATTTACTGTGTGTTCTCTTGCTTGTGTTCCCATTTTTTCCCGAAGCTCATCATCACTTAAAAGTTTTAATAAATATTTTGCAAGATCATCCACATCTGCTCTGTAAGCAAAAGTTTTTGGTTCATCAAACTTAATCTTGTGGTCTTCACCAAAACCCATGTTGGTGTAAGCCCATTCTTCTTCCAATTGGATGGTTTCCCCTACTTTTGCAAGGAAACCTGTTTCATTGTGAACAATAGTATCCTTTATACCCATTGCATTAATGCTTAACACAGGAATACCGCAGGCCATTGCTTCAACCTGAATCATGCCAAAACCTTCAATCCTGCTTGGAGCAGCATAAACATCAGCTGCACTGAGTAAAATCCTCATGCTTGTCCTTGAAAGCGGACCGTCAATATAATGAACCCGTTCATCAGGAAGCTCTTCCTTTTCAATAATATCCTGTTCGTCTTTGTAATGATACTCAGGTTCTCCGAATTCCCAGCTTTTTCCGATATATTTCCAGTTAGAGAATTCGCCGTTTATTTTTCCAAGTGCTTTCAGTACTTCCTGAAAACCTTTGCTTGTAGTATCTCCTCCTATTGTGAGAATCATTTTGTCATTTTCTTCTACTCCAAGAATCTTTCGCATTTCCTGAACTCTCGGATCGCTTTTTGGAATAGGCTTCATTTGCTGAGTATCAATTCCAATAGGCATTGGATGCATTCTATCAGTATTAACACCATCTCTTTTGTATGTTTCCTTTACCCAGTTGCTTGTAACCATTATAAGAGGAAGTTCATTCAAAACATCATGGTAATTTGCAACCCAGCCATCAGCATTTAACCATGGAACAGGCTGCATTCCATGTTCAATCGGATCCTGAATTATAGAAGGAGTGTCTCCCCAGAAGCCAACTCCGATTACATAATCGGGTTTGAAGATTTTGTAAAGTGCTTCTTTCTCAAAACCTGCTGTTCGGTCGCAGCCCATTACTGGATAATTATTTTCTTCTAATCCTTTGTGTAGGTAACTGCCCTGTAAACTTACTCCGTCGAGCTCAGCGGGAAAAGGGTAGAGCACAAGACTCTTAAACTTTTGATCCATTCATAACACTTTCTTGAACGTCTCTTTATCAGAAAGACTGATGTATTCAAAGACATCCTTATCAAAATCATATACACGATTGATTAAATACTTTTTCTTTTCGAATTCAGCGCTGTTCAGCTCGAAAACAAGTTCGGCATTCGCATTTGGCACGGCTCTGAACGGATCGTCGCGCGCTTCGTAGTCAAATACAAACAGTTCTTTGCAATTAATCAAACCTTGTTCCGCCATCTTCACAATGCCTTTGTGCGTTTCAATGTGTCTGCGATGTCCGTACTCGCCATTGGAGTTGTGCGTGTAAACAACATCGAAGTGCTTGTCCATTGCAATAGGCTCAACACGTTTCACAACTTCGTCGAGTGATGAAAGTGGCTCTTCAGTATTTTCATCATCAATGTCTGAAATAAATGCACGTGCGTTTAGTTCCTTGCAAACCTTGAAGAATTTGGGTTTTCTGTCAGAATCATCCTTTCTGCTTAAGGAAAGAATTGTCCATTCCCAGTCTTTCTCATGAAGAATTTTGCCACCCATCCAGATTGTTTCATCATCTGGGTGTGCTACAATCACAAGGGCTTTTACCATGCAATTAGTAATATATGCAAAAGAATAAATAGTCTGGTTTCGCAATAATCTCGATGTCGAAGGTTTATGTAATAGGTGATCTTAACACAGATTTTTTTACGTACACTGGTTCGCGTGCGAGATTTGGTGAAGAACAGAATGCAGACTTTACTCATTCGATTGGAGGAAACGCTACTAACTTTGCTGTTGCTGCAGCATCGCTTGGCATGGATGTAAACCTTGTTAGTATGATTGGCGAGGATTTGTTTACAAGATTTTTGAAAGCAGAGCTTGCAGAATCAAAAGTAAACAAGCTTCTTGTTAATTCGAGTTCTCCAAATGGTTTTTCAAACATTTTTGTGAAGAAGGGCGGCGAGCGAGGAATTTTTTCCAACAAAGGCGCACTCCTTGAGCTTTCATCTTCTTTGGTTTCGAAAAAAATTCTTTCAAGATTAAAGAAAGAAGATATAGTTTATTTTGGGGGTTTTTTCCATCTTCCAAAATTGAGACCTGGTTTTGTGAATCTGCTTAAAGCAATTAGAAGAAAAGAGGCAAAGGTTTTTTTTGACGCGACTTTTGATGAGTATGGGAAATGGGAAGTAAACAGTTTCCTTTCTCTTATTGATGTGTTTTTCCTGAATGAAGTTGAACTTGAACATATTACTAAAACAAAAAATAAGGGTAAAGGAATTAAGAAATTATTTTCCATGGGGGCTAATGAGATTGTTCTGAAGCTCGGTTCAAAAGGAGCTGAATACTTTTCCAGAACACAAAGTTTTGCAATGCCTGCTTTGAATGTAAAACCGGTTAATGCTACTGGTGCTGGTGATTTTTTCGATGCTGGTTTCACCTATGCGTTTCTTAATGGTTTTAGTTCCTGGAATTCACTTTTAATTTCTAACTTTGTTGCAGGGAAAAAAATTGAAAAAAAGCATTACTTTAAGCCAACTGAAAGCATGGTTAAAAATTATTTGAAAAATAAGAATTTGGTTGAGGTTGTAAAGGTTAAAGATTATAATATGGTTTCGAAACTTAGTGCTCAGCTTATTGTTGAACAACTAAATCAAAAGCCTGATTCTGTTATTTCGATTGCTGCAGGAAAAACTCCTATTGGTCTTTACAAAGAACTTGTTAAAGCATACGAAAAAAAGAATGTTAGTTTTTCAAAGGCTGTTTTTATTGAGATGGATGAATACCTTGGTCTTACTAATGAAAAAGATAGTTTTGCTTATGTGCTTCAAACCAAATTTTTGGATAAAGTGAATTTCAAAAAACAGAACATTTTTCTGTTTGATCCTTTTTCAAAAAACTTTTCCAAGGAACGTAAAAGAATTGATTCTGTTGTTCAAAGAAAACCTCTTGATTTTGTTTTGCTTGGAATCGGGGCTAATGCGCATATAGCTTACAACGAACCTTACACGAGTTTTTCTTCAGGAACACACTTTGTCAAAACTCATTTGAAAATTCTCAAAGCAAGAAAACAAAAGTTCTTGGGGAAAATTCCGAACAAGGCTTTTACTCTTGGAATAAAAACAATAAGTTCTGCCAAAAAACTTGTGCTTATTGCTAATGGAAAACCTAAGGCAAATGCAATTAAGAAAGTAGTTTCTTCAAAACCAAGTGTTAAAGTTCCGGCATCTATTCTGCAAAAGCACCCTAATTCAACAATAATAGTGGATCGCAAAGCAGGAAGTCTTCTTAAAAATTATATCAAAGGACAGAAATAAGGATAAAATTGTCCTTTGATAGCTATCGAAAGACCTTATTTGGATGCTTTTTAAAATGTCTTTCGATATTAGATTGAAAGCCTTGCAATTAAATAAGAAACAATTGCTTCAGCACCCTGATTTGCATTAACCCCTGTTTTTGTCAGGCCATCAAAACAACCGCCAGTTGATTCATCATAAACCATCTGATTGTGGGAGTTCTTTCCTAAAAACCAGTCAAATGCATTCCTTGCCTTTTTCAAATAATTTTGATTTCCTGTTTTTTCATATGCTTTTACAAAAGCAGTTGTCATTTCCGCTGCTTCAATTGGCTGCTGATCAAAAAAGCCTCGGTCTTCATTTTTAACAAACCATTTTTCTTGTCCAATCGGAACAAACTTTCCTTTAATGAATAAAGTGTTAGTCAGAAAATCTATTGAGTCTTTAGCAATTTCTGCAACCTTTTTGTTTTCGAAATGGTCTTGTGCCACAAACAATGCTTCAGGTAGCCTGCTGTTCCCATAAGTGAGGTATTCCTCAAACCAGTTCCAGCCATCTGAGCTTACATTTTCATACTTTGAAACTAAAGAATCAAGCATTTCCTCTTTCATCCCGTTCCATTCTGGTATATGATTGTTTGAATTAATAATTCCAATTAGTGAGTCTGCCTGTGCCCTTGGTGAAATAATTCCTGGGCTTTGGCTTGCTGTTTTTTCCAGGATTTTTTTTGCACGTAACCTGTAAGTTTCAGGCAGGTTGCTGTTAAGTGCAGTTCCTACTCCTAATAAAGTTCTTCCGAAAGAGTCCTCGCTTCCAACATCATCTGTAAATTCACGGTTTTCATCCAGAATATTATGAAATCTTCCGTCATTTATTTGGCATTTTTCAATAAAATTCAGGAAAGTGTCAGTAAATTTAAGCATTCTTTTCGAACCATATTTTTCATACCCTTTTGTTGCAACAATCAATGCTCTTGCATTATCATCAAGAGTATAACCGCTTTTGATGTCTGGAGTTGAATAATCTGAAAACTGGATTATTCCAAAATCATCAGTCATTTTTGTAAAGTGTTTAAAACTGATTCTTGGAAGTTTTGAATAGGTCTCAGCTTCTATTCCGGTGATGTCCAGAAAGGTATTGAAATACTTTGTTGATACATTTGCCCAGGTCATTTTTCTGCTGTACTCAAAAGCATTCTTCTCAAGTTTTTTTCTTAAATCATCCGATGCCAGCATATTATTAACCTGCTTTGCAAAACTTTTGCCGCTGTTACGCTTAACCAAAATTCCCCGGTCATCCGCCAAAACTTCCTCGTTGTATTTGTTCTTTGACGCTATTATTGGTTTACCAGCACCCATTGCATAACTCACTGTGCCACTGCAAATCTGTTTAATGTCAAGTGATGGTGCTAAATAAACATCAGCCATTTTCAGAAATTCAGTGATTTCCTGTAAAGTTAAGTATTTGTCAACAAATTTCACATTTTTTTCAACATTATTTTTTATTGCTAATTCTTTCAGTTCCTGTCTGTAACTTTCTCCTTCATCAAGCCTGACTTTGGGGTGGGTTTGTCCAACTATTAAGTAAACAACATTCTTGTTTTGTTTTACTATTTCAGGCATTGCTCTTATCGTATGTTCAACACCTTTACCCCTGCTAAGCAAACCAAAAGTAAGCAAAATAGTTTTTCCTTCAAAACCCATTTGCTTTTTCAGTTTATCTTTTTCCTTAAAACCAATGTTTGGTGCTCCATGAGGGATAACCACTAGTTTTTCTGCATCAACCCCATAGTCATTTGTAAGAATTTCTTTAGCATTTTCAGTCATTACAACAACCTTGTCGCTGTACTCAAAAATTTTCTGTACAACCATTTTCATTTCAGGTTCAGGATCCTCAAGGACTGTATGAAGTGTTGTAACAATTTTTTTGTTAGTTAATTCCATTAACCTTAGGATGTGCTCCCCATGGTCGCCTCCGAACAAGCCAAATTCGTGTTGTATATTTACCAGTGAAATCCCTTTCATTGAATTGATTTTTTCAGCTGCCTTTTCATAACTTTTAATATCCTGTTCAACAAGATTGAATACTACTTTTTTCCCGTAATTGTAAAGGCTTGAATTGTCTTCATTAATTGCAATTATTTTTGCAAGTGCTTCTTTTCCAAATTTTTTCTGTATATTGTCAGAGACATCTCTGGTAAAAGTAGCTAACCCGCATTCTCTTGGGGGGTATGATGATAAATACAAAATCTTATTTGACAATCCCGCACCTCAAAAGTTTTGCTCAAAAAAAACTTTATTGTAATATAATTATGTGTGTTTAAATTATATTAAATGATTTGTAAGCGAATTTGAACTTATTTCAGAGAGTTTAGTATGTCTTCGAGTTTAATTTTTCTCACGGACGTGTTTGAGTCACCTTCGCCGCTGTAAATCAAAAGGTCTTTTTTGTTAAGTGACTGCATAACCGTGCTTGGAAAAGTTACATTATCATTGAAAGCTTCTTTAGTTTCCAGTTTTTTATCAGGCATAAACAAAGGATTCTTCACAGGGGTTTGTCCGACAATTTTTTCAGGGTTTTTAAGATCAAAAAGAATTGCACCTGCACTGTAAACCTTGTCAGAATCAGGATTATTCTTATTTTTGAGCTGAACTCCGTGATAAATTTCAAGCCAGCCTTCACTTGTCTTTATCGGTACTGAACCTGCCCCTATTCTTAAATGATCCCAGCCTTGCTTTCTTGGCCCCAATAAAGGTTTATCTCTTCCCCAAAAAATTAAGTCTTTTGAATACGAAATCCAGATTCTTGGTTTGTCAAAAACCATTGTTCCTTCAGGTCTGTTCATTGCAACATAGTAACCATTAATTTTTTCAGGATAAATCACAACATCTTTATTCTGCTGTCTGAAAATTATTCCGTGTCTTTTCCAATTATTAAAATTTTTTGTTGTTGCTAATGAAGTTGAAACCCCGCTGTAAGTAGAAACAGAAACATAAGTCATTGCGTATCTTTTTTCTTTTTTTAAGTGAGTAACTCTTGGGTCTTCTACTCCAAAATCACCGTCATCTTTCAATCCATAAAAATCAGGTTTTTTACTAATGCTTTCAACATTCATTCCTTCTTTATCCAGAATTATTTTTCTTATATGAGAAATTGTAGGAAGCCTCACAATATCATCATCTGTCCTGAAATAATCAGGGCAGAGTGTTAGTTTTTTTCTGTAAGTTTTTTCAACGTGAAGATTAATTTCTTTGGTGCCGACAAAATGCGGAGCCAGAAAAGTTTTCTCATCGTGATAAGGGGTTTCAGATATTCGTGTGAGAAGCATTATTTTCTTGTTTGGCAACCTTACCGCTGAAGGATTAAAAGCACCCCTGACCCTAAGGGTTTTTCTAGTGGGGGTAATGTCCTTTGCCTCTACAAGTAATTTAGATTCTATTTTCATGTAAGCAAAAGGATTTCTCCATATTTATACTTTGCTTTATTTTTGGTGCATTAGTTGAGAATCTAACCACAAGCAGTATGTTTTTATAGTAGAAGATATTAAGTTTATCAACTTAGTTTTAGTTCTATCAGGGTTTTGTTCGATGGCAGAAAACGGTATATTTGATCAGATAAAACAATTCTATTTATCCATGGAAGATAAGTATTATGATGTACTTGATAAAATAAACAAAAAAATTCCTATTCTTAAAATAACAGATGCAATTGACAAAGTTTTCCCGAGTTTCCTTTTACTATTAATACTGCTTTTTTTATTCTTTATCGCAAGCATTGCAGTTGTTTTTATACTTGTAACTGGGTCTTCAGTAGCAACTATTCATGTTATTGATGATGACGGGGATAGTGTTGCTGATGTTTCGGTTGAACTAACGTTTAGTGATGGTACCACCAAAGACCTCAAAACCGATGCTTTTGGACGATTTTCATTCAATTTAAATGGCGAGGAAGTTGAAATCAATATTGAGGATGAAGAATATGAATCGTTTAATGAAACAGTAACTGTTAGTGCGACTGAGGAAACGGAAATCGTTTTAACTAAACTCGGTGCAGCTTCTTCATTATTACAAAAAGCCATTGAAGTTAAGGATTTTGATACCCAAAATCCTCTTACAGGGGCACAAATTTCATTCAGATGCAGCAATAATCCTGCTTTGGCTCCAAGTTCTATTTATAACGCAGATACTATTGAAAATGTCCTTGTTGACAGTTCATGCGGTATTTTAACAGCAACACTAAGATTATCGGGTTTTGAAGATGCAACAAGAACTCTCACAGGTCCAAAGACAATTATATTGATGAAGAAAGTATCCCAAGAAACATTTGATTCCAGAGTGATAGTTAATGTTACTGCAGAGGATACAGGAGACGCTCTTGTAGGAATGAGTATGGTTCTTTACAAGGACGGAGAAATCCATGCACGAGGCCAATCTGATGCAACCGGAAGGAAAGTGTTTGATGTAGCTCCAGGCGAATACTATGTGAAAGTAACAGATACTAGTTTCCCAGCAGTGTATTATACGACTGAAAGTGCAAAGATTAATGTGCAGGCAGGAGACACTGAAACAATTGCTGTAAAGATGCCTTTAATTACAAGTGATGACCCTGTTGGAAAAATTCAGCTTAAATTTGTTGATAAAAAATCAGGATCTCCAATTGAGAATGTTCAGGCTGTATTCTTTGAAGATGGTGTTTATAGTGCAGCTCCTCCGAGTAATTCAAGCTCTAAAGGCAGGGTTGACCTATTCAATGCTGATTTCAATAAATCTTATTCAGTTTCTGCATCACATCCGGATTATATATTCAAAATAACACTTGATTTGCCTGTTATTGCTTTGAACAACACTGAGGTAAAAGAAATTGAACTTGTCAAGGCTGAATCTCCTGCAAAATTTGGTGACATTATTGTACTGGTCCAAAATGGAGAGGAAACCCCTATAAAGGATGCTCAAGTGCACTTGTTTGACAAGGACATTGAATTCTCTATTTTGACAGGAACAACCAATTCTGAGGGAAAAATTACTTTTAAGAATATGCCTGTAGGTCTTTTCAAAGCTGTTGCAAGTGCAACTGGTCAGGACGGAGAATCACCTTATACTCAGCTGAACTCAGGAGTAAATTTGCTTCTGGAAATAACTTTGATTTTGCAGAAGGGTACAATAGAGGTTGAGGTTATTGATGGATTTGGAAGGCCGGTTGAAGGTGCAAATGTAAAGTTCGTTGATGAGTTTGCAGGCAGGCTTACTGATGAAGTGACTGATTCGGAAGGAAAGATAGATCCTCAGGAATTTTATTGGAATTTAAAGCCGTACCTTGAAGTTACAAAAAGCGGTTACTTGCTATCAAGAACCTCGGCATATGACCTTGCTCCGAAGTCAACGACTGAAGTACAGGTAGTGCTTCGTGAGACAGAGTATATTGACCAGTTAACATGTGTAAGCAATCAGGACTTGTGTATAGGTCTTGGGTTTAATGCTATTATTGAAAATACTCCGAGAAGAAAAGTAGCAACAATGTTTGAAGAAAATAAACATTACATATTGTTGTTTGATGTTTACGTGGGAAAAGATATGGAGGATGTTACTGCTGTTGTAAGAACTGGTTTAGAAGCAGACATGACTGCAGGAGCGTCTAATATTGTCATTGAGGGCGGTGCAGGTGCTGGAGAAGCTTCATTTATAAGAGATGACTCTTACAACACTCAGGACAATTATGTTGTAGCAAGTCCCACTAATAATGATGGAAAACAGGCTTTGGTTTCATTTGGTGATCTTGCAGCTGGACTTTATAGCTTTGAGGTTGAGATTTTCATAAAACCAAACCAGGAGGATGATGCTGAAATTGAGATAAGGTATGGGGTTACAGGAGTTTCTGGTAGTACTGACCTTTACGTACCTAATGAAGATGAACTAATATTTTTGTTCTTCCAGTTGAATGAGCCAATAAGCTGTGATCCTGAAAATGCAGACTGCCCTAATTTTATTTTCAGCGGTTCAATAAGACCTGATGTTGAAGGCGGTGTAGCAAGAGCTCTTGACCCTGATGGTATACAAGAGTTAACAATAGGAACTGAGTATGAAATAATACTCAATATAACTTATCTGAATCAAGAGGTGGGTGTGCTTAGTAATGTGTCAATGGATGCAACCCATAATTCTAATGCGCTTACAGTAAGTCCTAATCCATTGAGCATTGGCTCCTTGTTGCCGAATTCTCTTACAAGTATAGCATTTACAGTAACCCCTGAACTTTCTACTGGATTAACAAGCATAGATTTCGAATTAAGTGAAAACCTGCCCGAAAATAGTATTAGTTATGAGTTCAGTATTGCTGAACAGGAAGCAATGAGTATAAGTGCACACCCCAGACAAATAATAGAGAATACTAGTACCTTTGTCGGAATTGAAGTTACAAGCCCACAGGATAATCCTGTTTCAGGTGCTGTTGTTGAATGGGCAAGCACTTGGGATGGATTTGACGGAACGAATGTTCTTCCATATACAGATGCGCTTGGAATTACCGGAGTTACTATTCCGCCAAGGGATAAAGGCGACCATATTTACTTCAAGGCAACAAGCCCGTACTACAAAGAATCTGATGTACTGGAAGTAAAAGTTGTTGACAGTTCTTCCTTTGAGCTTTCTCCATTCAGCTTTGCATGTGTTTCAATTACTGATGGTGGAGGATCAGCGTTACAGGATGCTGGTTTAGGTTTTGAAGGAGAATATTTAATCCCTGTTATCCATGGGAATCAGGCAATATTCGAAATAAACACTTTGAACTGCCCTAAAAATGTTAAAGTTGCCTTGAATGTTGGTACTTCCTCAAGTAATGCTGCCGGTAGTGATAGTGGAAGAATAACTCTGCGTGACGGTGCAAATATTGAGCTGGGTAATGATTGTGCAAGAACAGAAGAAGGCCCTATTCCTTGTGATGCTAGAACACTTTCAACTACTGATTCTTTAACAGTAAAAGCACATGCAAATAAACTATTAGGAGAATATGATGTTGAAATAAGGCTAATGTATGAAGGAGACCCTGGTTATTATCTTACTAATATTGTAAGAATAATTGTTGAGCGTAGTGCAGGAGAACAAACATTCTCAATAAGCAAACCTTACTTTAATATTTTTAATGGTCCCGATACTGCGGTAATAACAAATAATTCTTTTGTGGATATTGATAACTTCTGGTACCCTAAAGTTGATTTGCCGGCTGACATTATAAGAGAATACAATATTGATCCTGACAGGTATGCAGATATTCCTTCTTCTGCAACAGTAGATTGGACTGTAACACTTGTAGGTACTAAAACCAATACTTCATACTTAACAGTTGAAAGTGAAGCTGAACCTGCATGTATTGATCATAGGTCTGTTACCTGCCTTGACTGCACATGGTTGTGTTCACAATCTTCAAACACTACTTCGTGTGAAGCTCCGGCAGGAACTTGCCAGAGAAATGGTATAACATTAAAAATCCCAAATCCTGCGGATGTTACTGCAATAAAGCTTGAAGAAGTATGGTTCGCTCCAGGAGGAGGCGGAGAAATATTTATTGTTAAATCAGACGGAAGTAAGACACGTATTTACAATAAGACTCCAGAAGGCTGTTCTGCTTCACCAATAGGCAGTGAAATTCTTGATTCTGCTTTTGATTTAACTGACATCCTTATTGTTGACGGAGCACAGACCGGAGTTACTTTCGATGTAAAAGCATCTACGGGTGCCGGTTGTACTGAACACGCTTATGTTGGCGCAAAAATAAGTATTGACAGTGGCTCAGAACCAATTAACTATACTTTTTCAGACTCAAAAACCATTTCTATAAGCATTGATAATGCTGCAGATTCTTATGATCTTGGAACTGTTGACCTTTCAGAAATACCTCCTCTTGACCCAAGCAGTGGTGACTTCATAATTCCAAAAGTAACCACTACAAACCCTATGTTTGATGTCTGGCTTGAACAGGGAACAACTTCCCTTACTGTAAAAGGTTTATTTATAGGGTCTACAGAGTATGTAAAATCAAAAGATATTGATATTACTGCGAGCAATATCAGCCTGATTGGAAGAGATTATGGTTTGCTGATGGTTGAAGATTATGTTTTACCAACCGGAGACACTGCTGTTGAAACTTCTCCTTTCAGTTATACGATAACTGTTGCTAATGATGCTGGAGAAGAACTACCAAGACCAAGTACAGCTGAATTTGTAATTCCATATGATGGTGAGGAACATGAATTAACAGGCACTGCCTTGACAGGTGTTGCACATACAATAGAATTACCTTCACTTAGTGGTACAATAGTTTCTTACAGCATTGAAGCTCCTGAAGGTTCACCAGTGGTTGTTTATTTCAAGGAGGGTGATACAGGAGATCCTGCTTCTGTAATTTTGGGTTCAACTCCGCCAACCAAAGTCTTTGCAAGAACTGCGTATACGCAGGAATCATCTAACAGTGTTCAAGCAATAATGCTTATTGATACATCAGGAAGTATGGATAATGAATGGGATACTGTATGTGCTGTTTCGGATAAAATAGAAGCAAACCTGAAAGCCGCAGGATTCGATGTTGATTTCAGTATTTATGGAATGGAAGTAGAAAGAGGATGTGCTACTGGAAAAGTTCAATGGCCTGCTGACTTCAATATAATTGCTGATGATCCTGTTACTATGGTTACTGCAGACTTTTATGATCATAAAGAAGAAGCATGGGGTGTACTTGGTTACGAGCTTATAGATAAATTTGACTGGGATTCAGATTCAAGAAAAATGATTGTAATAATTAGTGACAGTGACCCTACAGGTGTAGGTAGAGAAACAGAATGTGCATTCCTGTGGTTTGGTTGTACAACCAGGAGTATGTGGAGAGATGGAATTGAAACAAAGGTTGTTAACCAGCTTGTTAAAAAAGCAAATGATAATGGTGTTTCATTATTCTTTATTTCGCCTATTGATATGGAATCAAAAACAATGAATAAGATTAGTGATCCTTTGAAGAATGATGCTGAAGAGCTGATGGAATGGGCTGCAAGGCAGACAGGCGGAGCATGGCAACAATATTCTGCGGAGCCGGACACTGATTTCAGTGTTCAGAGATTTGCATTACTTATAGAAAGATCTCTATATCCTAAAGATACAGAATACTTCCATGTGAGAGTTGATGCCGGAAAAGATAATGTGTGTTACGGAGCGAATGATATTACAGGGGTAACAGGTCCAAACGCAATTCCAAAAATAATTACTTCATGGAGCCGGGATGCTGTTTTAGTAGATTCCTGTGATAAGTATGTGTTTGGCAGCAGAGCTACAGAAAATAATGAAGCCTTTGCTTATTGTGATGCTGCTCAGTTTAGTACTGAGATTTTAAAGAAACTTGAAAGATATGAAGATGAAGTAATTGGCAGTGGAGACAGTACTTATGCTTCTGAATATCTGAATTTTGAGTCTTATTTAATCCGTGATGGTTACACAGCTGATTTTGTTGCTGATTACGGTGAATATATCCAGTCAACTTTCTTTGAAGGCACCACTACTCTGGATGGCATATTCAGCGAAGACAGAATTACTTTTGAAGGTCTTGAGCTTGATGAAGCATTACCTGTAACAGGACTTTATGCAGTAACAATTACTCTTGATTATGATAATGGCAATCAATTATTTTTCGTTGGTTCCGGAGGAAGCCAACAACTGAATGTCAGGGTCAATGTTAACTTTACAAAAATCCAGGAACTCTCAAACGAAAACCAGTTTTATTACCTGCCTTTTGATGGGGTTGTAGGAAGAGAAGTACTTCCTTCAGGATCTGTAGTGCTAAAAAGAGATGGTTATGGGGTTGGTTTCACAGGGGATATTTCAGAATTAGGTTTGTATGATGTCGGCAGTTCAGGAAGCCCTGTGATTGATGCTGTTCAGGGTACTCCTCTTGTGCCTTCAGTTCAAATTATCAAATCAACAGACTTTAAGGTACTTAATAATACTTCAAGAGGCAATCTTTTAGGCATAATTCCTCATCAGGGAGGCAAATCTATTTACTATACTCCAAGTTATCCAGTTCCGATTTTAATGAAAGCAGAAAATATCAGTGAGAATAATCGTACAGATATTGCAGCGTTCCTTGTACTAAGAAAGACCGGTACAATTGTTGATATTGAAACTTCTTCATTAACCGAGTGGGATGCATTCTCCTCAAACCTGACACCATCATGCACGGTATTCAGTGGTGAAAATGCTTTAGAATTCAGAAACTATGAGGACGGGCTACTTGGAGATAGTGAAACAACTTGTGATAATCCAAATGATCCTAATGATTCTTTTGGATTTGAATGGGCAGACACGGAACCTAAAGGGGTTGTTTCCAATAAAACAATATTCTATGTTCCGGATAATTCAAGTTATTCAATTACAAATGCATGTACTAATATTGCTGAAAAAGCAAGAGTAAGCTTTATTAGTCATGGGGCTACAATTAGTACTGATAGTTCTTCTGGTACTAATTTAGATTTAAGAAGTAATATTATGGGTTCAAGTGTTCAGAGCGTAACTTCTTTAGCAGATATTTTCCAGCTTATTGAGGATGAGTATATATGTGTTTCAACAGAAGAATCAGGGGTTGCGAATGAACAATCCACAAAGTTCTGGTGGAACCCTAAAAAGGTATTCAATGATCTGGCAATAAGCCAGAAAGTATCTATCTGTTCGCTAGAGATATGCAGCGAAAGTCCTGAAGCTTGTGCAAGTTAAATCTAATAACTAATTTATTGATCAAATCATTGACCAAGTAAAGTTAAGCAAAGCTGATTGATAACTAATTTTTTCGGTTAGTAATCTGTTAGTTGGCATGCAAAATATTGACCAAACAAATGTGTGTGTTAAATTATTGCTTGTATCTTTGAGGGATAAAGTATTGTTTTCTAAGTTTGGGTTATTTTACTAAAAAGTCTATATGCTCTACTACTCCATTCTCTCTAGCTGATAGTCAATATCAAAATTTTTTATTAAATAGTTTGAGTTTGTTGCAATCAGCAAGCCTTATGTGAGGGGGAAAATTAGTGGATTGATAGTTTGATTAAAAGTTTTTTTTAAAATTTGATTTACTGGCAATTCGCATCTGCGAAATCCTGGCCTTTCAAAGTGAGATTGTGTTTAAAGTAATAATCATTACCGAACTCGAAGGTTAGAGTTACAGCTCCTAGAGTATTTCCAATGAATAAGTATGGTGCTGTGCTTCTCAGAAGATCCTTCTGGTAAATATCGGTTGTTTTTCCTGCTTTAGCTTCAAAATCATAAGCTGCGTTGGTTGTGATTGAATCATCTGCACTTTCAGATTTTGATTTTAGAGTAATTCTATCAGCATAACTAAAATCACTTGTTCCTGTGTTCTTAAACTTAACAATCTTTACTGCTAAACCTCTTTCTCCCTCAAAATCCAGTGTACACCAGAAGGTTAAATTCTCAACTTTAATATCTTCCAGCAATTCTGCGTCTGGTTCAGGCTCTGCTTCACATTCGCATGAAGAATTACAAACCTGACTTGAACTACAATCTGAATTAGATTCACAATCCTCTCCATCTTCTACATCCCCATTACCACAAACCGGATTAGTATTTGTGTTAGAATTATCATTATTTTGTGTATCTGTATTAGAATTATCATTGTTAGTATTTGTGTTAGAATTGCCTGTAGTATCAGTAATAGTGGTATTAGGGCTAGTGTCAATTAAAGGAGTAGCATCAACAACATTTGCTGGTTCATTTGTAACAAAAAATAGTACAAATCCAGTGACTGTTACAACCCCGATTAGTGCTACAAATAAAAACACGAGTCCGACTACAAGCACTAATGCAATGATTTTATCTCTGTCCATTAGTAAAAATAGTGGATAAATATTATTTAAAAGCATACTGTTGCATAACTAAATTGAATGCAATCTACTTCCAATGCGACTGAAGAAAAAATACTCCTGAATGGTACTCATTTAATGCTTGAATGCTTTGACTGTGATAAAGAGTTACTTAGCGACAAGCGAAAAATAACTTCTTTTTTAGGAGAACTTCCGTCCAAAATTGGTATGAGAATTCTGAAAGAACCAATTGTTGTTGATTATGAGGGAAATGATTCCTGGGATAAAGGCGGAATCACTGGTTTTGTGCTTATAACTGAAAGCCACATTAGTATTCATACTTTTCCTAGTGAAGGATTTTTTACTGCTGATGTTTACTCCTGCAAACAATTCGAAGTTGAAGGAGTTATTTCATTATTCAAAGAATTTTTCAAGTCAAAAAAAGAAAGAATTCAGGTTGCCAAAAGGGAGCTTGAGTTCAGCAAGTGAGGTGCTATTATGGGGGAACTGGTTTATTCAGATACAGCAAAAGATATGATGGATGTATATTTTATTTATGAAGATGAAAAGCACATTCAGGGAACACCAAAATCATTCAAAGGAAAAAAACTTGAAACAATTTATTTACCTGAAAAAAATATTTTTGTTGTCGGGTTAGGAAAAAAAGAAGAACTAAAAATCGATTATTTCAGAAGAGGCGCTGCTACTGCAGTAAAAACAGCTTCAACTTACAAGATATCCGGAATTCACTTTTCAATAAATAACCTGACTAAAGAAAATTGTACAGCATTATTAGAAGGAGCAATGCTTGCCAATTATTTTTTTGATAAATACAAGTCAAAAGATGATAAGTTTTTCAAAATAGAAAAGTTTTCATTTCCAAAAAAAGCAAATGCTTATTCAAAAGAACTGAACAATGCTATTTTGGTTTGTAAAAATGTTTACCTAACCCGAGACCTTGTTTCTGATTCAAGTGATGTTATTACTCCTGATTTGTTAGAAAAACTATCAAGGAGAATTACTTTAAAATCAAAAGCAAAACTAAAAATGAAAGTATTGCATGAAAAAGAACTCAAAAAACAAGGATTAGATCTTCTTTATGGGGTTGGAAAAGCAGGGACAAGTAAACCACGTCTAATAATGCTTGAATATAATGGAAATAAAGGTTCTAAAGACAAAATAATGTTTGTTGGTAAAGGAATTACTTTTGATTCGGGTGGCCTTAATATTAAAATATGTAATCATATGCTTGAAATGCGTACAGATATGGCCGGGGCAGCAACCGTATTAAGCATCATTAAGAGTGCTGTTGAATTGAAAATGAAAAAAAATATTGTTGTATTAATGCCCTGTGCTGAAAACCTTGTTGATTCAACATCCCAAAGGCCAGGGGATATTATAAAATCTTATTCCGGAAAAACAGTTGAAAATATGAATACTGATGCAGAAGGACGTTTAGTTCTTGCTGATGCAATTGCTTACGGAGTTAAAAAATACAATCCAAAATTGGTTGTTGAATACTCAACCCTTACAGGTGCAATTGTTGCTGCTTTAGGGTCTCATTGTGCCGGAATGGTTTCAACTTCAAAAGAATATCAGGACAAAATGTTTGAAGCAGGCTTAAGCACTTATGAAAGAGTATGGCCAATGCCTCTTTTTGAGGAATATTTAGAAGAGGTTAAAGGAGAAAGAGCTGATTTCAGGTCATTGAACAAAACAAGAAAGAATGGTGCGATTTTTGGCGGAGCATTCTTATCCAAATTTTGCGAAGGTAAACCATTCATTCACATTGATGTTGCAGGAACAGCAATGCTGGAAGACCCAAAAGATTACATGCCAAAAGCAGGTTCTGGTTTTGGGGTCAGGTTAGCAATATCATTCTTGGAAAATTTATAAGTTTTTTAAACAAGTTTTCCAAATTCTTTCGGAGTATCCTTGTCAAACTGAACCATTCCTGATTCAGTTAATTTGTGTGAAAATAATTCTTTAAAAACCCCGAATGGCATTGTAGCAATATCTGCTCCTTCCAAAGCACATTCCCTAACCTGTCTTGCATTTCTCAAAGAAGCCGCAAGAACTTCTGATTTAATATTATAATTTTTGAAAATTTGCACGCATTCAGCAATCAAATCAATTCCGGAAACAATTCCATTATCATTCAGCATATTTTCATCATCTTCTATTCCGCCGGATGGGAAGTAATCTGTTTTGTCAAATTTCATTTTTGCTTCTGTTCTCAGAAGATCATCAATCCTTCCTGCAAAAGGACTGACAAAATTAGCTCCTGCTTTTGCAGCTGCTAATGCCTGTTCAGGAGTAAAAATTAATGTGCAGTTCACTGGGATTTTTGCTTTCCTTAATGCTTTGATTGCAATTAAACCATCAAATTCCTTTCCTTCTTCGTTTGGAAAACTTGGGTTTACCGGAATTTTGATGTAAACATTTTTTGCCACGGGATTAAATTTTTTGAAAAGCTTTTTTCCCTGTTCAATCATTCCTTTTGAATCAAGTTTTGTAACTTCTAATGATACTGGAGTTCCTTTTGCAATCTTTAATGCTTGTTTAATGTATTTTTCAAGACTCATTTTTTCCCCTTTGGCTTTAGCCTGCTCAACAGCCTTTTTCACCAGAGAAGGGTTCATTGTTATGCCGTCGCAAATCCCTGCTTTGTAAACAGTTTCTATTTCACTCAAAATTGCAGAATCCAAAAAGAACTTCATTAAACCACCTCTAGAATTAGAAGTGAATTAATTATAAAAGTTGCTTTTGAAAGTTTAAATAGTACTTGAATCTTAATTTTAAGATGGCTAAAAGAGCAATTCCTATTGTTCAGAATGGCAGAAGAAGCATCCCTGATTCTAAGGAGAGATTAAAAAGATTAATGAAATCCCCTAAGTTTGATTTTAACAAGGCTTATCGCGAAGCGTATCCTAAACCGATTATATCTACTATTAAACCTGAAAAATTCAATGCTGTTTGTACTTTACTTCTTGCAAGTGATTATAGCGGAGGCTTAATTGCAAGACTGCTTAATGTTGACCCTACTAATGTAAATAATATAAATAAAAAATTGAAATTACGTTCGCAAAGAGACGTAGAAGTGATTAAAGCACTTGCTCAGAGCAAAGCACATGTAAAGCTTAAAACCCCAAAACCAACTCCTCGAGCTACCCGTACTCCAAAACCTAAACCATTAAAGTTTTGGCAAAGAGGATTAGCACTTCTTAGAAGAGATAAAAGTCTTAAACCCGAATTGAGGAAACGATTGATTGAAAGAGCAGAAGCTGAAATTGCTCAAAGAACAAAGTAAAATAATTACTCTTTTGCTTTCTTATACAATTCTTCCACTTTTTTCCAGTTGATTACATTATAGAAAGCCTCAATATACTCCGGCCTCCTGTTCTGGTACTTCAAATAGTATGAGTGCTCCCACACATCAATAAGAAGAATCGGTTTTTTCCCTTCACTCAAGGGAGTATCCTGATTAGACATTTTCGCTATTTCGAGTTTTCCATTATCAACCGCAAGTACTGCCCAACCCGAACCGAATTGCGTGGCTGCTGCTTCGCTGAATTTCTTTTTGAATTCGTCAAAAGAACCAAAAGCAGAATTGATTGCTTCTGCTATTTTTCCTTCAGGAATTCCTCCTGCATTAGAGCCCATAATTTCCCAATAAAGAGCATGGTTATAGAATCCTCCGCCATTGTTTCGAACAGCAGTTCTTTTATCCTCAGGAATCGCATCCAAATCCCCTAAAATTTCTTCAATGGTTTTGTTCTCAAAATCAGACCCTTTAATCGCAGCATTAAATTTATCAGTGTAAGCCTGATGATGCTTATCATGGTGTATGTGCATTGTTTGCTCATCTAGATGAGGCTCGAGTGCATTATACTCATAAGGTAGTTTTGGTAATTCAAACATATTATCCCTCCAAAAAATTAACGATTGTTAATTATAATAGTGCTTAAACCTTTATAAAACTATTTTTGAATTCATCAAATCAGGGTTGTTTGATCTGAGAAGTCTTTTTTTAGGTTTATGTACCTTTTCAATTCAGCTTTCACATTGTTGCG
>JBDRLP010000014.1:0-34170 GCA_043812975.1 Candidatus Iainarchaeum sp.
AGTGTTCAGACACTCACAAATATTCAGTCTTCCGTCTCCGAAAGTATTGAACTCCCGGTCAATATTTTCAACAGACTCTAACAATGACCAGTAATCCTTTATTACCATTGGGAAATTGGTTGTTCTCTGTTCTCCGCTTGGGGTTGTAAAGTTAACTCTAAGGTTTGTTCTTCCTTCTGCAGTGAACATTCCTGATGAAAGGAAATACCTTAAGTTTCCAATATTTGCATAATCGTTAGCTGAAAAGAACTCAGCTGCAGGAGCATTGTTCTTGTATCTTTTTAGTGCTTTAACAAGTTCAAATGTCATTACTTGTGTTGCTCTTCCGTTTGGGCCTGTAATAAATTCTTCATTTAGTACGCCCCAGCTTTCAATCATTTCTCTGAAACCAGAACCAGCATCTGTTGGTGTTGTTACTCCGGTTCCTCCAAACATTATTGCGTTGTTGCTGAACGGCAAAAATACTCCTTGGTCGAAGCAGGAGTTAATAACTTTTAATTCAACTGGTTTTCCAAAGAAATTATTAAAGTTAAGAGTTCTTGAAGGGCTTACTGAAATACAATCCCTGTAATTCTTTGCCTGTTCATTGGTAATGTTAACATTAAGTGTTGCAATGTCAATTGATTTTTCATTGCTTTCGCTTGGCTTAGCTTTAATTCCTAATTGGTATTTTCCAAAGAAGTTTGTTGGTTCTATTTTAATTGTTTCTTCTTCTCCGGGTTCAATAGTAATTGTTTTTTCTGCAACTGTAATTCCAGGTTGTGGATCAAAGCTCAAATCAATTGGGCTTTCACAGTTATTTCTTACTTCAAAGCCGCCTTCGTTACAGTTCCATGAATTATTGAATGACGCGTTGTAAGCTCCTCCTGAATAACCTCCGACTCCGCCGTAACCGCCACTTATTCCGCCAAGGTTTCCACCATAGCCCCCTCCGTAATAGCCACTGCCATAAGAAGGGTTATTGTAAGAACCGCCATAATTACCATTTAAGTACGGAGCAGCATAACCTGCTGAAGGATAATAACTGTTCTGATAATTATTGATTGAGTTAGCTCCTTGGTAATCGTAATAAGAGTCTCCTGCTATTGGTCCCTGTCTGTAATCAGAACCGATGTATGGAGGCAATCCTGTCCCATAACCATACTGGCTTGAGTAAGGGTCATAAGCTGAGTACTGTGAATTATTGTACTGTGAAAACTGACCTCCGCCGTAATTTCCATATCCTGTGTTGAATGGACAACTGTTAATCACAATCTCCCTGTTGGTTAGTATTTCCACACATTCGGATAGATTATTGATATTCAAACTAACATCTATCTTTTGGGTTAGTTCTTCTTCTCCGTTTGCTGTTAAGTGAATAGCTTTAATTTCTACCTTTACTTCTGATGCGCCTGAAATAATATTGTCTGGTTTGAATTCAAGTGTAATTGTTTCTTCAGCACTTTCATTCAAAAGAGGTGCAAGTTCTTTGTAGAGATTATCAACAGGAACAGCAGTTCCATTTTCTATTGTACTGCTTGCTCTGAAAGTTCCAAACAAATTATCGTTTCCTGAAACAAGTCTTACACTTGGGCTTCTCAAACTAACTTTTTCACCGTTAACTTTACAATTATTTGTAACTGTGAAGTTCATTGTTTTGGTTTCTGTTGTTGAACCAAATATTCCCCATTCTCCCGGGAACACATTGAAACAACCTGAATCATCAACTTCATCTCCGAAACCAATTCTTAGTTCCATTGGGATTGAAGCTAACCAAGTTTGTTCAAAGCTTGAGTTTGAAACATAAATATTAATAGAACCCTGCAGTTTTAGTGGTTCTGCAATTATTTTTCCAAGAGAACCTAAGCTTATTTTTCCTGCAAGCACTGAATTTCCATCAACATTAATTCTTGTGCCTTCTGTTGGTTCATCAAACCTGATATCAGCAAATCCTTCAAAGTCTCTGCTCATTGAAACACTGTCAACATCAAGTGGTATTTGTGAAAGATTCAGTAAGTCAGCATCTATTGTTTTGAAATCAGTGCCTCCAACAGATAATGAAAGCTTTATTGTTTCTGGGTTAGCAACCAGTATGTTTGAAGTAATTTTCAATTGTTTTTCTGTTGGCTTGTAACCTGTTTTTTCAACAAGAACCCCAACAACAGTTCCTTCTGCCGGGGAAAGTAATGTGTAAGCAAATACTCCTTCTGCATTTGTCTGACCTGAAGCAATTATTTCAGCATTCTTTTTAATGCTAACAAATGCGTTTGAAATTGTGTTTGTGGAGTTATCATCAGTAACTCTCACTAATAAGTTGTTGTTGATTAATGGTACAATTATTTTTGGTAAAACATCGATATTAAGTTCCTCTGCAGGAAGTATCTTTACAAAGATTGTTTTCTTGTAAACCTCAATTGCATTTTCTGTTCCGGAAATAACTGAAATTTCAAGCGGAATTGTTCCTTCTTTTTTTGTCTCAAAAATAATTTCTCCGCCCACAACAGAATCTTTTCTTAGTTCTCCGACCGCTACTGAAACCTCAGACCCGACTCCCTGGCCTTCTCTTTCTTCACCAAGAGCTGTTTTGATTTTGTAAGAGTCAATAGAAATACCACTGCTTCTGTCCTTAATGCTCAATTGGGTTGCGCTTAATGGTGTTTCTGAAACACTGGAAATATCAAATATCAATCTGTACTTGTTGCTGATTTGGGCAGTGTAATCATCCAAAATACTGGATGTCAGGTTTTCTCTCAAATCAGTTATTGAATAGTTTGAACAGAATTCTTCTCCGCATAAGGATGAAGGTCCTGCTGTATAAGTTCTTTTTGAAGCATTAGCGTACAATCCTTGTTTTTCTCCTTTTGAAGCAGAGGTTCCTAAAACTGCATCACTAGGCACTCTGATATAACCGCCGCTTTTTCCATAAGCCCTGTACCAAATATCCAATAATGAACCGATTTTTGCTTCACTTTTAATCTGAATATCAGCTTCTATTTCAATAATGCCCCCAACAACATTGCTGAAAGCAATGTTCGCCCATTTAGCGTTTCCGGTTGTCTGATGCTGGAAATCAGTTGTTTCTCCTGTTGGGGCGGTGTAAGATGTTCCTTTTGCAATTGAATCATAAGCAGCCATAACATTGGTAATGTAAAGCAGATCTTTTTCCATTACTTGGTTATCTTCCTTGCCGGTTCTGATGTGGACTCCTGCTTCTTCAAAGCTTGAATTACTTGGAACAAGCATTCTAAGTTTAGCAGTATAAGTCTGGCCAGGGTTTAGAGCTCTGTCTGATTCTGAAACACTTTCACCCCCTACATACAAACCATCAAGTTCAATACCAAATGTCTGAATGTCGGTTGTTAAAGTAATTCTTTTTTGAATTGTAACATCTTTCTGTAAACCAATCGGGGTTGTTGTTGTACTAGCCAAATCATTTGCTGAAACAATAAGGAAAACAACCTTGTCAGCTCTTACAGTAATGTTTTTTTTACCGTCAGAATCTGTTGAAACTTCCTGTAATAATTGTCCTGAAAAAAAGTCAACTACTTTTATGGTTGCAGCAGTAACAGGTTTTCCCTGATCATCACTTACAGTTGCTTCAATTTTTCCTGAACCAATAGAGAGTCTGATTTCGAGAACGTTTTCACTTCTATTATCAAGATTTATTGGGTCGCTTGTGTTTTCTGCAAAACCAGGCTTAACTGCATAAACATAATACAAACCGTTTTCTACTCTGTCAAAGATTCCTCTTCCATCTAATCCTGTTACAAGTTCCTGTCCAACCTGTGTTCCGTCAGAGTTCGCTTTTAGTTTTAATCTCACATTCTCAACAGGCTTACCAGTCTCATCAATAACTGTAACAAGTAAACTTTCACTGTTTTCAAGAGTTGCCTGTTCCAACTCAACCTGCCTGAAATCAGTTGATGGTCTCATATTTAATGTTTCAATTAAGTAACCTGCTTTATCAATCATTAAATCGTATTCAACATCTTCTCCTACACTGAATTCTACTTTTCCATCTGCTCCTGTGTAATTACTTGTTATTTTAGTTTCTCCTTTTGAAAGAGTAACCAAAGCATTCTGAACAGTATCTCCTGTGTCTTTATCTTTTACTAAAAGTTTAATTGAACCAACAACATTATCTGCAAGTAAAACAGCAAACTCTGTGCTTTCGTTTTCAAGAACTTCCTGAATAATCCCTAAGGCTTTTCCATCATATTCTCCGTAAACTCCGCTTCGGTCATAAGCGACAATGTAAAACCTTCCTGAAGGAATTGAATTGAAAATTGCTGTTCCTGAAGCACTTGTCTGTTTTGAATCTAAAATAGTTCCTACTCCTCCTGTTTCAGAAGCAAGGTAAAGAGAAACATCAATTGCTGCAAGGGTTTCACTTCTGCTGTTCATAACAGTTACAAACACGCTTCCATGTCCCTGTTCGGGTTCTTCTAGGAAAAGATCAAATGATGTTTCTGATGAAAGAGAAATTGAATCATCACTTAAAGTATAATTCCCAAAAACTCTTGTTGTTAATGTTACACAATTACTCGGAACATCTAATTCAATTATTCCATTGGAAGTGCTTTCAATTGTTGTGAAGCTTGTCCCTGTACAGGAAAACTCTACTTCTAAAAATTCATCAATCAATCTTGTTGTGCCTGCTTTCATCAGATTAATTGTTTTTCTTAGTGTAACAAGTTCTTTTTGCATTGTTATTGTTAGTTCTTCCCCGCTTTCTTTAGCAGTGTAAAAAACAGTTTTATCATTCATGCCTACTGCGATTACATTAATTTCAACTTCTTCATTAAGCGGTAATTGTAAATCAGCTATTCCAACAGCATTTGTTGTTGTTTCATCAACAAGTTCTCCATTAAGAGTTGCTTTTATTGCTGCAGCACTTACAACCGCTCCGGTATTATCCTGAACAAATATTTCTATATTTGCTGCTCCGAAAAATAAGGAACTTATTCCCCAGACAATAAGTAAAAGAACAACGAGTGAAAATAAAATTGCTATTGGAAATGAAGGTATGTTCTGGGCTTCTATTGCATCAACAACCTTGTAAACAGGTAATCCTTTGTCATCAAGCCAGTCAAGAACAGAATAATATTTTTCCTCTGCTTTACTATAAAAGTCCTTAATCGAGTCAGACAAGCCCATCAAATCACTGAATCATTAAATGCAATTAATGTATATATTATTAATTGTATTACGTCTTTCCATTTAAAGATATCTATTCTACTTAAATTTGTTTGCTAATTTAGGAATTTTTTCAGACTTTTGTTTGCTAATTTAGGAATTTTTTCAGGCTTACTCCGTAAATATGATTGTTTGGATCTCCTGATTCACCGTCGCCGCTCACCATGTATTTTGGATCCTTTTCCTTAAAATAAATTTTCACTTCATAATTATCAATTTCAGGAATAATACTTGGGTCAGCTCCGGAAAGAGGAATTGCTCTAACTCTAAGCTCAACAAATTCAAAGTCAGGGTCACTATCAAGACCGGCATCACGAATAATCTGCCTAACTTCGCCTTCTAAAAGGCTTTCAGCATCACCTTTTTCTTTGATTTTTATTTTTCCATCTTCCAATCTAGGATTGTTTCTAATTCGGTTGCCGACTTCCTTTGCAGCAGCCAAAGCTTTGAATAATCTTAACGGAACATAAACCCTGAATCTTCCTCTTGGAAGAATTGCTTCTTTCAAAACTTTTCCTGTTTGCGAATTTTCAACTTTTACAAGAGGGAACTTTTCATATTCCTCATCAGTCATAATGTCAGGACTTAAATCCATTGTGAGATAAAATGTTCCTGTGCAGTTTCCAAAGTTTCCGTTTTCGCAGTCAATTACCTCAAAAAAGTTTTCCAGATGACCTCCTTGAATCTGTTTGTTAAGGTTGGTTTGTAAAGTTACTTCCAGTGCTTCCTGATTAGTTTGTTCTAAATCAATCAAAAAACCTCTTGCATCAGGAGTTTTTTGAAGAATAGAATTCAGGTGTCTTGCTGCTCTTAATGCAAAATTGTTTTTTCCATCAGCCCCAACACCAAACCTGTCTGCAACAAATTCAGCTTGAAGTTCATCCCAGTCTATTGGTATGTTAATAAATTTTGTATAAACATCATCCGGCAGACCATCACTTGGTTCCCTGTCTCTTGTTGAAAAATCTTCGATGCTGTATCTTATTCCGTAATTAAAAACCTGTAATGCATCAGCCCTTGCAAGATCAGCTACTGCCTGCATTTCTTCCTGTCCTGAAATATCAGAAATAATATCAGAAACAGTTCTCTCTGTTGAAATCATTGACTGAACAAGTAACAATGAAAGCATTATCAGTACAAAAGCAATCAATGCAGTAAAAAGTGTGAAACCTTTTGAATTCATGTTTTATTAATAGTTAAAAGAGATATATAAATAACTCTAGGGTGATGTAATTCCGAATTTATACCCTTCCCAGGCAGTATAAACTTCTGCAAATTCAGTTGGCTTTAAGTCTATGAAATTTGAAGGCATATTGCTTGTGTCCTGATTGTACTTTGCAAAGTAACATTCAGGCGTATCTACACATTCTTCCTGATAAGAAACAAGTTTGTTCATAGCACATGTTGCATTATTGAAAGGGCTTCTTGTTGTCTGATTTGTTGAGTTACAACCAAACATGTACTGGTTTTGTAAATTAGGATCTAAACCTAAACCGCTTTTTGCTATTCCAAGTGAAGTTAATAATGCTTCAAAGTTCAGTGGCTGAGTAATTTCGCTTTGTTTAGCTTCTACAGCCTGAGCAATTAAACCGCCATACCTATCCCCGTTTGCCTGCTCTTCTAAGTAACTCTTTGCAATAGCAACATGCTGGTTCTTTGTTGAACTATTTCTTAGGAATGGTTTCGGGAATTCGCTTTCATTTTCAACTTCTGGGATTAAACCAGGGAATGATCCCCCGATTCCTTTATTGAAGTTAGGGGCTTTACAATCGTTTAACACAAATTTTTCTATGTCAGGTTCTTTTGGAATTGTATCTCTTAATCCTAATGTAAACAATGTACTTTGATCATCAGCAACCGAAACAGCTACACTATAAGTTCTGTAATTTCTGATTGTTGCTGTTGATGGTTCTAATTCAAAAGTTGGTCCAAAGAAGTCTAATTGTGCTTTCTTCAGATCATCCTCTCTTGTGCTTATGGTTCCTGTGTTTGTCAATTTATCAAGTTCTTTGTCAAGTACAAAATCGTATGCTTTTAGTCCGACCCAGTTTGAAAGTAATCCGAATGCTCCTTCTTTAACAACATTCCATGCAAGTTTTCCTAAACTTCTGAAACTAAAAAGCCTTGGTCTTGCGCTTGATGGATCAAATGCCTCAGTAGCAGCCTGAGTAAGTCTTCCTGCTGAAAGTTTGTTTGTTTTTTTAGCAACTGCTTCAATAAAGTCATCTGCTGCGTTCGCTGCGCCTGCAGTGGCTCTTGGGAATGCTGAACTGCCATCAGTTAATGCTTGTTTAGTGTATCTTGTTAAGATTTCTTCCATTTCCTGCAGTGCTTGTGTTTGCTGTGCCTGACTTACCTTTGCAGTATATGAAGTTACTGTTCTTGATCCTTTACCCACACTTTTTACATCAGTTTCGGCAATTTTAATTTTTACTTGTTTAAGTTCATCAAGAATGTCTATTGGAAGGTTAGCCCTGTCAACACCGATTTCAGTCAAGTATCTTCCAATTGCTCTTTCCCTTAATGGCCCTGTTACTGAAGTTTCAAGTTTTCTTGTAAGTGCCCCTCCTGTATTATTGAATTGATTTTCTGTAATTCCAAATGGCAGATTATCGCTTGCAAGACTTCCCAAATTCATTTTTCCTGAAATTTCTCCAGCTACTTCATCTGCAAGTTCTGATGCTTTTATTGGAGAACCTGGGGCAATGTTTCCTCTCATCTGAACAAACTCGCTTAGAATTTTTTCATTCTGTCCTGTTTTTTGTATTGCTGCTTCAACAGCCGCGCCTATTTCTTCCTGAGTTACTGATTTTCCAACACGTGCAAGTCTTGATTTTTGTTTAAGTGTTTCAGTAATGTTTGCTTTAATGTTTTTTTGTAAGTCAGAGTTAAGGTTTCTGATAAATTTACTTCTTAAAAATGCATTTCCTCCTGCTCCCTCAAACACTTGCGTGTTAAACTTGTTTGCAATGGTTGTGGCTATATTATCTGAAAGGCCCCCGACCTGTGAAGCATTAATTGCTTTGGCTCCGTAAGTCTGGCTTGCAGCAAGTATCGAATCATTCACAACTGCTGCTGGCACAAATGCATCAATAATATTTTCAGGAACACTTTCCCCAGATGGAGCATTTAATGCCGCAGCAGTATCATCTAAGCCTTCAACCCCTAGGAAAGAGAACACTGTCTTTACTGTGTCTCCCAAATAACCCATTGCATCTTTAATGTATTCAGTGGCTTTTCCTAATAAAGATGAAGCAAAATCAAAAACATCAGAAATATACGGTAAGTCTCTTCCTAAAAGTGTAAAGTACGGGATTCCACAATCAAACAATAGATTGAACACTGCTCCGCCCCAACCAATAATAGGTCTTGCAAGGGAAGTTGCTAAACTTGTTGCACTGCACGCTCCCATGTAGAAATGTGATGCTTTATCTTTTGCGTTTGCAACAGGTTCAGAATCGCCTTTGCGTGTTGATGCAGTTCCGCCCAGGATTTCATCAGCTGTACTGGAAACCTTAGCCGATCTTGACATTTTCAGGAAATCATCCAAAGTCAATTCTTCATCAGGCTTACCATTCCACACAAATGTTGCGTAATAAGTTTTTCCCTGTTCTAAATCAGCAAGTTTTTCAGTAAACTCAAGCGGATGTATTCCGCAAACTTCAAGAGGAATTTCTTTAGGTATCGGTTTCTTCCCTTCACCTTCAATTCTTTTTACTTCCACAACAACTGTTTTTCCCTGAGCATTCTGTAATTGTGAATCTCCTTCAACACAAATCCTTGCTTTTCCTGTGAAGTTGTTTTTCTCCTCATCTAATTCTGAAATTGAAACCTCAGTAATCCTGTTATCAGATTCTTCTTCAAAAAAGAACGGGCTTTCTTTTGTAATTCCGCTTATTGGTGTTGATTGCTTTCCTTCAAGGCTTACTCTTTCCTTGATGCTGCTTGTAATTGTTAAATCAGTACACTGAGCACTACCATAACCAACCTGTATTTTATCGCCAGGAACAACGTCTATAGTTCCAAAGTCAAGTTTGCCTTTTAATAAGAAATAACTTTCATCCTCAGAAATACAACCATCAATTGCATTATCCCTTAAACCTGCAATTGCATCTGCTGCTTCCGAAGCAATATCTCCTTGTAATGTATTATCAGCGCCAATTGCTTCTCTGATAAATGCATCAATCTGGTAAGGAGAATCAGAAGCAACTTTATCCATTTCAACCTTTACAATGTAGCCTTCTTCGCTTCCTAATTTTAGATTAAGTTTGTTGGTTCCACTTGAACCGTTTGTGAATCTTTCCTCATCACTGAAAAGTTTCTTTGCAACATTCTTTCCAACTTCTTCTAATACTGGTTCATTAGTTTCAACAACACCAATCCATGGTTTTGATGACTGGTTAATTCCCACGCCTTTATCAACCGGTAAAAAGTTTCCAATGTTTTGTATAAGCGGAGTACACTGTTCAGTAACCTGTCTGACTTTAGCATCTTTATCATCATCAGATGTTAGGTCTATGACTATGTTCATTAAATCCGGAAGAACTCTTGCTCCTTGTACACGTGCAGAACCATTTAATGTTATCTGGTATCTTCCGCAGCCTCTGAAATTACTGTTCATGAAAACCTGCTTTGAATAACCTCCAAGAAGTCCTCCTGCATAATCGTTTTCAATAAAATCAGAAGTATAACTTTTGATTGAACTTTGTCTTGTTGCAAATTCTTTCTCAAGCATCTGCGGAGTCAAATTATCATGGCTCATGTAAACATAGAAAGTATCGCTCACCAATCCTAACTCATCAAAGTTACAGAAACCCCTTGCAAGATTGCCCTGACCACAGCTTGTTTGGCTTACGCTTCCACTGTTGTTCTGGATTTGTTTTTCAGCATCCCTGATTTTTTGTTCAACCCTGTCAGTTAAGTATTTTGAAAGCTGTACTGCGTCACAATAAGAATTGTCACACTGAGGGCTTGTTGAATCAGCAATCACCGGGAACCTTACTTCTTTCTCAGAGTTGCCTCCGCATATTGAAATGTTTCTTGCTTCACTTGCCGCAACTCCTGATTCAACATTTTGTCCAAGTTTTACATCCACAATTATAGGGCTTGAATCAATCGGGTTTCCGCTTCTTGGTAAAAATCCTTTAACATAAACCGGTGCCGGGCTTCCCTGGAAGTCTTCATTCTTTTCTAGTATTAAGTTGAATTTTGCTCGGGCTCCAGGAGCAATAAATGCATTGATTGGAGCTATTGCAAGTTTGTTGTTTCCAATAGGCGCCTCTGAAAGACCAACCACCCTTACTTCTTCTGCACAGGTGTTTCTAAGAGTAATTTCTTTAGAAATTGCCCCCTCGTTGCTTTTAGTGCTTATGTAAACAAGGTTTCCAGGAATTGCTATAAGGCACTGGTCGCCTGAAGCATGAGCGGTTATAATCACTGGTCCAAAGCTGAATGATTGTCCGTCTATTACTCCGGTAATATCAAGTTCCTTAACCTCAACCAGAGTTGTTTTTTCATTCCTTGTTACCTGTGCTACTAGTGTTTTTGGTGGAAGAATCGCCTGTCCTTTTTTCAGGAACTGTATAGGGAAATCAGGAACAACTCGAATATCTACATTGCCGCTTCCCTTTGTGTTCCTTACACTAAACCTCACGTCCTCAATGTCTGCTTCTCCGATATTTCTCACAAACAAAGGAACCTGTGCACTTAATCTTCCCTGATTATCAGGGCCCAAAAATAATTCAATATTCCTTGTTACCTGTAATGCATACCTAGGGTTCCAGATGTAAACATCCAAAGGAATGCTTTTCTCAAAGCCGTCAGTCTTAAACACTAAATCGAAACCGAACTTTTCTTTACCCGGGTAATTTCTCAGTATTTTGTTTGTAATGGTAACAGTAATCTCATCTATATCCTTTCTTCGTTCAGTGCTTGTTAGTTCAGGTGCAAGGTTAATTGTTTCTGCTTCAACCTCTAAACCTTCATTCTTTTTACCTTCAGGAATAATTTCAGGAATCAATTCAAGATCAAGACCCTGACATTCTGGTCTATCTGCAAGTTTTGCTGTAAAGCTTGTGCTTGTTGAGGCAGAGAAATTATTGTAAGTATAATAATTGGTTGATTGCTGTGGAGGCAAGGTCCCATAGGTGCTATCATAGTAACCCCTGTCTTCTAATCCTGATGCAACATAAACAGCCAGCTTGTTTTTGCTGAACTCAACACAGCTGCTGTCAATAGTAGGATTAAATTCAACATTTACTTTTGTTTCTGCTGAAACACTGAAGCCTGTCTGGGTTCTGCCTCTTGCAATTATTCTTACTTCTCCGTGTGCATTTTCTTTGTCTCCAATGTACTCAGCAACCACTACAAGCCTCTGAGTTGAGTTAGGGCTTAAAACTGAAATAGGAGTTACCTGTATTTCCATTCCCTGCGGAAGTGTTCCAATAGGAATTACTTCAAAGCTTAATTGTTCAACCCCTTGTTTGGAACTGTTTTGAATCTCAATAAACTTTTCAGCCGAGGTTTGTCCTTTTCTGATGACCATGAATGATTCGTCTTCATTAAACTGAATAACTCCGTCTTTGGTTATTTCGATTGCTCCTTTTAGTGACTTAAACTTCGGAACATTAACTTCGAAAAGTAAAGTGCCGGCATCAAAGGAATTTCTCACAGAGTATCTTCCATTTCCTCCGTTGTTTGCAGAACCGTTTCCTTTAATTGTTTCTAAGTGTTCGTTGGAAGTGTTTCTCAGAATTATTTCTGCATTCTCTATTGCGTTTCCTGCTTCATCCTCAAGAATAATTACAAAGTCTTCTCCCAGAACGACATTGTCAGGAATTGTTTTCAAAACTAAATTTCTTTCCTCATAAATCTCAAAATAAAATTGTTCATTAATAACTGTTTCTCCGGAAATAATCTGAAGAGTTATTGATGAGTTTTCTGTTTTGTATGGTTTAAAGAAAAGTCTCACACTTGTTGGTTCTCCCTGTAAAGCAGAAACATTATCTACCTGAATACTGGTGTCAGTGCTGTTGCTGTCAGGGAAATTTGTATAATCATTAATTCCAAATCCCTGGAAACCAATTTTTGGTTTTTGTCTTTGGGTTGAACCTTTCACGGTTACTTCTGAAGCAAGGTCAGGCGAAAGATTAACTTCAAGTGCATAAACGTTTCCTAAAACCGCGGAAAAGTTTTCAACTCCGAATTCAGAACCGTCACTTCTCACAAACTGGTAAGAAGCGCATAAATCATTTTCACAGGAAGCAGTCTGTTCTAAAATCTTAATCCTGTCTTTTTTGGTTTCAGCATACAAACTTGTTTTGTTTGAAGAAAATTCTTCCAATCCAAGTTCAGGATCATCAGGTGTCCTGTACTTCATGTTGCTGATTTTTGCCCATGCCCTGTACTGCAATAATGCATCGGGGTTAGAAGCGGTTTCTTTTGCTTTTACCCTGACCTTAACAACCTTTTCTCCACCACTTTCAAACTTAACTTCAATCCATTTGTTGTATTTGCCTTCTTCTCCCTGATTATCAAAATCAAGCGCTTCAAAACCAGGGCTTGGTTCAGGAGAATAACTTCTTCCGTAAAAAGCGCGCCCTCCGGAAGCTGAATAACCAATTATTCCAGCATCCTGTGAATCAACAAATCTTACATTATCTTCTCCAAGCCTTACATGTAAACCATTTTCATTTGCCCCTTCAGGATAAACAACTCTGAATTTCAGGAAATAATCAATTCCTTTAGCAAGCCCTTGTGCTTCTGTTCCATCAACAGTGTAAACTCCTAAAAATTCAACTTCAGGATTTGTTCCTACTCCTGTTTTTCCGTTAGGAGAAACACTGACTTGATCTAATCCTTCAACAAAGATTTCTTCTTCGAAAACATTTCCCTCTTCATCAGTAATCTTAACTGTTACATAACTATTATCCTTCGGATCAAAAACAATCCCGCCCTTTGTGTATTCTCCTTCAAACAGCAAATCATTTCCCGCGGTTATTGTAACTAAACCTGCACTAATTTCATTGCCGCTTTTGTCAAGAACAGTTAAGCCAACCTGTGAAAATGGTTTTATTAGTGTGATGAATGCTTCGTTTTCAAAAGTATCGAGGATTTTTATTGTTTTTCGTCCTTCCAGCCCATTTTTGGTTGCAGTAATAAATAAGGTAGAGTTTAATGGTGCAAGCATTGAAAACTTTCCTGTAATATCAGTTTTCTGCGGAGGCAAACCCAAAGGAACAAAACCTTCTTCCTCAGTTTCTTCCATAAAGTTTAATGTAGCATCATTGATTGCTTTGCTTTGGTCATCAACAGTGTAAACAATCAGTGAACCGGAATTATCCGCGGTTGCTCTTTCCATTACAAGATTAATGTTGTTTCCTTCGCTCAGCAAAACACTTTGTCTTGCAGGAACATATTTTTCATCCCATGCACTAACAAAGTAAAGATCTTCGCTTGAAAGATTCTCAAAATTAACTTCTCCTGCAAGTGTTGTTCTTTTTGTATCGAGAAGTTCTCCGAATTCATTGAAAAGGAAAACATCAATTGAAGTTAATGGTCTTCCTGTAACATCAAGAATTCCAACAGTAAGTGCATTTGCACCTGGTTTCATGTAAACTTCCCAAGGGTACTCATCAGCTCTCAGAGTAATTGCTTCTCCTAAAATGCTTGAATCATAAGTTAAGTAATCTTCTTTTTCAACAACAATCCTGACTGATGTTCCTTTTGAAATTTTTGTTATCTGTTCTCCATCCTCATCGGTTTCGGTTAATTCAGTAATTAATTCGTTATCCTTGAAATCATAAACGCGAAGAGTAAAGTTTCCAAGCCTTTGCTGTGAATCAAAATCAAAAGCTCTTACAATCAGATTTGTTTGTCCTGATGAAGCTCCTGCTTTTGGTGTTAATGCTATTTCATCAATTGAATCAGAACCAAAAATAGTTTCAAAAATTTTCTGTTCATAATTAGGATGATCAATTGTTAACTGAACTCCGTCCTCAAGAATAATTCCGGCACAGGTGTAAATTCCTCTTGATCCTTCAAAACAGTCAATGGAAGCATCTTCATTAAGCTTTGCAGTTACTTTTGCCCCTTCGATAAGATCACCGGTTTCAGCATCAATTAATCTTAGAGCTCCTTCAGCAAATGCAACTATTTTCTGAAGCCTTATTGATACATCCATTGCCTCAGAATTAATAGTAAGAGTTCTTGTAAATGGTTCAAAATCATCTTTTGTAGCTTCAATAATAAGTTTCGAACCAATTCCCCGCGGAATTGATATTGATTGTTGATCACGGAAAGTGTTTGAACTAATATCAATTTCCTTTTCTGTGTCCGCGTCAATAAAAGTAATGCTGACTCCTCTTAATGTAGCTCCTTGGTTATCAGTAATATCGAGGATTAAAGTTGCACCTGAACTTGAAAGAAACAAGAAACCATAAACTAAGAATAAAATTGCAAGCAAACCTGCAATTGCTACAGGAAAAGCAGGAATACCCCGGTCTTCTAATGGATCAATTATTGCATAAACAGGAATTCCTTTATCGCTTATGAAATCCATAGCGGCAAAGAACTTGTCTTCCATCGCTGTATAAACGCCACCTATCTGCTCTGACAAACTCATGATTAAACCCTTTAACGGTATAAGATTAATTCCCTCTATTCTAATATAATGTTTATGATTAGTAGAATTGAAGTAATATATTAAGATATATTAATGAATTTAATAAAAACCAGATTTTGCGACAGTTTTTATAGCTAAAAAGCATCTTTATTCAGTGGTTCAATGGTTAATTTTCTTCTCATAAAACTAAGGACTGTATTCTACGTTTTTACAGTAACAGCCCTCAGCAGTTTTGGATTGTTTGCTATTATAACAGGAATAACCCTTCACCTTGAAGGCCAGTTCGCCGAAGCTTTTGCACTTTATTTAGCAGGTTTCACAGCAATAATCTTTGACATCTGGTGTAGTTACAGAGTAACTCAATTGGTAGAAATCTGGTCAAGTAAAGGTGTTTTAATGAACATCCAGAGTTCCATGAAGAACAGAAAAAATTAAACAACCAAAACTAACTTATTTCTTAATTTTTTTGTTTTTTTGCTTTGTTTAGTACTCCATTTAAACCAGATAAAATAAAACCCTGCAATTGTTACAAACAAAAACACCCTGAATAATAAGTCATGTGAAAAGTTTCCCGCATCCAAACCAAACCACGCAATCACAAGAACGCTTGCAATGATTCTGAAAAAATTAAAAGCAACAAGAACAATTGTTCCGACTAAAGAACCAATAATTCTTTTTTTCAATTCAATTCCGAATGATGCAAGAGTTGCAGCCCACACAAGAGCCAGTTCAAGCAAACCAGTGCAGAGATAACTAAACCCGAGAGGTATAGAAAAAGTTTCAAGATAAACAAGCACTGGTTCCTGAAATTCTATTGTTCCGGAAAAACCAATTAATTTCAAAAACTCCAAAGTAAAAAAAGCATAAAAAAATTCGAACCATTCAATAGGTACAAGTGAAAATAAGAAATAAAACAACAAAAAAAGCACTGCTATTCCTGCAAGAAATTTTCCTGTTTTTATGTTTTCTTTTTGTGAATTTTTTTCCATACAAAACAATTCATTTTCAGAAATTTATTGGTTCTCTTTAGTCCCAAGTAAAGTATAATAAGAACAATACTCTAATTATTGTCAAAAATAGGGGTGTATTATGAAAGCAGGCCAGTTTAAGCTTAGTCCGTACGTTGTCAAGGATGAGGGTGGAAAACGCTATTTGATTATTGATGCACGTGACTCTTATTATGTTCCTTCAATTTCAGATGACCGAAATGCGCGTTATCAGGTTCTGAAAATTCTTTCAGAAGTTGAGGCAGACCTTGTTGTTCTGGCTGAAGTTTACGAAAGAGTTTATGATGAAATCCAGACAAAAATGCTGAACGAAATTTCAACTTTACATGAAAAATTTGAAGTTGAAAGCATCTGGAGTTACTCTCATTTAGGCGACCCGGAGGTTGAGGAAGAAAAAGATTTTGGCACAAGGCATAATGCAATAGTAAAAATTGCTCATGATGAAATCCTTTTCGATCCGATTAATTCTTACATTATTCTTTTGCAGGAAATAAAAAAAGAAGAGATGAGATTAAGTGCAGTTCCGGAAGAAAAGAAAAGCCAGATTTATTCGAAAACCCTTCTGGATATAAAAGCAAAGTTTGAAAACACAGAACTGATAAGAAAAGCAAGAGTATTACTTTCAAAATTAGAACATGTCCCGGAAACAACAGATCTTTACAGGAGTTTTTTTGAAGCTCAGGTTAAACCAAGTTTTATTGGTTCAAGACTTGTTTTTGGAGACGAAGAAAAACTGGAATTGCTGGATGAGTATTCTGTAAAAGATGCTACTGTTCAGATTTTTAAGCATCCAACCAGAACAGAAAAAATGTATTTCATTAATCTTCCTGAATATTCTTTGTCGCCGCAAAAATATTTCCTTCTTAGTAAAACAAAAGAAACAGTTGCAGCATTCAAACCAGGAAGGGCTTCCTTATCAGACCTTGCGAAAAGCCGAAGATATTTTGAAAGGATTTACCAGTCAACAATAAAAGATATTGCAAGAAAGGAAAGGATTGATGTTTCCAATGATGAAATAATTGAATTAAGCCAGATAGTTGCGCGTTATACAGTAGGTTATGGGGTTCTTGAGGTTTTACTGACAGATAGAAGAATAACAGATATTTACATTGATGCTCCAATTGGAAACAAAGCAATCTACTTGGTACATTCAGAGTTTGGCCAGTGTCAGACAAATGTTATTTACACTCAGGACGAAGCTGATTCATTTGTTTCAAAGTTAAGGGCAATGTCAGGAAGGCCGTTTGATGAAGCACACCCGATTTTAGATTATGATTTGCCTGAAATGGAAACAAGAATTGCCGCAATAGGCAAGCCTTTGTCTCCTGACGGAACTGCTTTTGCATTCAGACTTCACAAGACAACTCCCTGGACTTTGCCGCAGTTCATTAATGTAAAATATATTAGTCCCCTTGGAGCTGGGTTGCTTTCTTTTTTCATTGATTCCCAGTCAACAATGATTGTTACAGGTTCAAGAGGATCAGGAAAAACTTCTCTTTTGGGTTCACTCATGCTTGAGATTCTGCAGAATTCAAGGATTATTGTTCAGGAAGACACCTTGGAACTTCCTGTTGAATACCTTAAAAGTGTCGGTTTTAACATTCAGAGATTAAAGACAAGAAGCCCTATCGGAGAAAGTAAGGAAACAACCAATGAGGTTTCTCCGCAGGATGCTTTGAGAACAGCATTAAGGCTGGGAGATTCTGCTTTAGTTGTCGGGGAAGTAAGAAGCAAAGAAGCAAAAGTTTTGTATGAAGCAATGCGTGTTGGTGCTGCGGGAAACATTGTAATGGGAACAATCCACGGGGATTCAGCTTATTCTGTATGGGATCGTATTGTAAATGACTTAGAAGTTCCTACTACTTCTTTCAAGGCAACGGATGTTGTTTGTGTTGCAAGACCAATTCGTTTTAAGGGTTCGCTTGAAAGGCACAGGAGAGTTGTACAGATAACTGAAGTAAAAAAGCATTGGCGTGATGACCCTTCTGATGAAGGCGGTCTTTTGGATTTAATGAATTATAATGCAAAAAAAGATGAATTGGAATTGATTGAAGATAATTTAAAAGACAGTGATTTGTTTTCAAAAGTAAGCAATTTATCAGGATTAACTCTTGATCAAATTTGGAAAAGCATCAGGGCAAGTGCTGAATCAAAAAGTTTTCTTGTTGAAACCGCGAATGAATTCAAAATGCCGGAACTTCTTGAAGCAGAGAACACTGTTTTAGCAAACAACAAATTTATTCTGCTTAAAGAAGATCAGTTGGAAGAGTTCGGAAGTGTTGATTATAGTGAAGTTCTTGGTATGTGGAAAAACTGGACGAAAAATTATTTGATTAAACGTCTGAAATCCAGAAGAGGTAAGTGAATGATTAAAAAAGTGAGGCGAAGGAAATCCATCGGAGAACTGTATGGGAAAATATCTATTTCTGGAAGAGATTTTGAAAGCGGTGACAGAAAACTTGTCATGGAAATAGAGCCTCCGTTTGTAAGGCTTTGTAAAAAACTTGCAAAAATGTCTCCTGGCATGGGAAAGGGAGGCATATTCACTAAGGAAAACAAAGAAGCAATAGAGTATTTAGACTGGAAATTAACTCCGCAGGATTTTACTGCTGCTTCAAAAATTGTACTGTTAATTTCTTTTTTCCTTGCTTTTGCTGCAGGGATAATTGTGTATATTTCTCCATTACAGGAAATGCTTGCACTATTCACGAATGATGCTATCACTGCATTAGTATACTCATTTTTTCCTTTTTTGATTACTGCAGTTGGAATCATTTATTATTTTCAGTCTTATCCGGTTAACGCTGCTAAAAAAGAACAAACAAAATCCCTCACTTATGTGCCTGAAATAATGGGTTACATGATTATGTCAATCAAACTTGTACCGAATCTTGAAAAGGCAGTCGAGTTTGCAGCAGCACATGGAAAAGGAAAAATCGCAAAAGACTTCAAAAATCTTATTTGGGGTACACAAATCGGGGTTTATAATTCTCTTAGTGAAGGACTAGATACTCTTGCTTATCGCTGGGGAAAATACAGTGAGGAATTCAAAAGAGGCCTAATGAGAATTCGTGCTTCTGTTATTGAAAATACTGAAGCAAAAAGATACGCTTTGCTTGACCAAACAATGAGTGAAATGCTGGAATCAATCCGCAATAAGATGGAATTATATGCACGAGATCTTTCCCAGCCAAGTACAATGCTCTTTTACATAGGAGTTCTATTGCCATTGCTGCTTATAATTATCCTTCCTGTTGGAAGTTCTTTTTCAGGCGCTCCGTTAGCAAATCCACTAGTTCTTTTCATGATTTACAATATAATTATCCCTCTTGTAACAATAGTTTTTGCTTACAACTTACTTCAGACAAGACCTCCGACTTATTCTCCGCCAATAATTCCTGATGATTATCCTGGCCTTCCTCCAAAATGGAAAATTCCCATTGGTGGTTCAAATGTAGATGCAAGATTTTTAGCAATTCTTGTTCTTGTTTTTGGTCTTGTTTTTACTTCTGTTCTTTCAACACAGGGGCTTCCCCCAAAAATACTCAATGAAATAGACGGGATTGATATTGAATTAGACGATCAGATTCTTGCACCTGACCGAACCAAAGAGGATATTTTAATTTCCGCAGGAAGAGATCCTGATTACTTTGCAACAGATTATCCAGCGCATACAGGTAAGCGTTTTAATGAAAAATTATCAAGACTTCGTCCGCGTATAGAAGATGATGAGGAATTAGAACTTGCAATTACAACAATAACACAGGAAATAAGAAGTGAAGAACAGCTTTTCTTTTCAAAGGGAGAAAATGATGTTTCTCCTTACAAACTTGTATTTGGTTTTTTGATTTCATTTTCATTAGCACTTTACATTTTATTTTTCCTTGCCAACAAGGCAAAAAGAAAAGCACAGTTAGATGTTCAGGAAATGGAAGTGGAATTTAAGGACTCATTATATGTTATTGCTTCAAGGATGGGTGAAAACAAGCCAATCGAAGATGCGATGAAACATGTGCAGGAATTTTTACCTGACTTTAAAATTTCCAGAGTTGTTTTTGCAAAAACACTTGACAACATTAAACTTTTGGGAATGCCTCTTGAACAAGCGGTTTTTGATAAAACAAGCGGAAGCGTTTCAAGGATTCCTTCAACAATAATAAAAAGTTCAATGAGAATGCTTATTGATTCAGTACAGCTGGGTGTTAATGTTGCTGCGCGAACAATGATTTCGCTTTCAATACAATTACAGAATGCGGAAAAAGTAAATAATACTTTGAAAATTCTTGTTAGTGATGTTATAGGCACCATGAAAACAATGACGATGTTCATTGCGCCAATAGTTTTAGGAATAACAACTTCTCTTCAGAGAATTGTGATAGTAACAATTTCTTCACTTGCTTCTTCCAGTGTTCTGGATAGTGCATCAAATTCAGGTTCTGCTCTCGGGGATAGTTTTTCAAGTTTCAGTGTTTCGGGTTTTATTTCTCCTGAAGCAATTGCCGGAATCGCTTCACCTACCCAATTCATCCTTATTGTTGCAATTTATATTATTGAATTAGTTGCAATAATGACGTACTTCACGACAAAAATCGAAGAAGACAATGATTTGCTTGTTCAAATGAATATTGCGCAGTACATGCCTATAGCAATAACTATGTTTGTTATCAGCATGATTATCTCAAATGTATTTCTTGCAGTAGGAACTGGATAAAATGGATTCAAAAGCTCAGGCCTTTGCTCCGTTCAAAATGTTAATAGGTGCAATTATGGCTATGCTTATTTTAGTCATTATTATTGGAGCAATAAATTATTTTGAGGATCTCAGAGTTGATGTTTCAAGACAGAGGTTTTATGATGGATTAAATAATGCTATTCATCAGCCTAATGAAACTATTCTTCAGGTTGAGGATGCGCAATTTGCTGAAGGAACGACATTTTCTACTTTGGGGCTTTCAAAAAAATCAGGTCTCGATCCAGAGTGTTTAGAATTTGTTGATACTGATTCCCCGACTTTTGTGGTGGAAGATGAGCTTATAACAATAAAAGAAAATGTGCTTACTGATGTTTTCATAAAATGCGAAACAGAAAGTGCTGGTTGTGTTATTTTTTGTGAAATCTCGTTCGGAACCGATTTCGACTGAACCTTGTGAAAGAATAAAGTTTATATATGGGTTAAACTCTTAACTTTAGAGTGATTAAAATGGATTCAAAAGGTCAAGCGTATAGTGTATTCAAACTTCTGATTGCGGCTGTTGTTGCAGGAGCAATTTTACTTATTTTATTACAGGTACTTCAGGTTTTGCCGAACATTGGTTCACAAAACCCGAACAGTGTTTCTTCAGAAATAGTTAAAAGCCAGATAAACAGCCCTGGGGAAGAAAGAATAATCAAAGATGTTTCTTTCAACAATGGAGATTCACTTAATGCTAAAACAATTGCAGCAGGTTCAGGCGGACTATCAACACAACAAATTTGTGTTTTTGCAAGTGACTTTGCACCTAATTTAGAATCATTTATAGATCCTGGTGAAAATGGGAAAGTTGTTATTTATGAAGGCTCATTTGCGCAGAAAACAAGATTATTCATAATGTGTGACAGGTGGAATGATCTTATTGAGACTGATGGATCACTTGAAGTTTATAACGTTGAAGAAAGGTTTGGTATTGATGAGGGTCTTGATGGTTGTGAAGCACCAGAACCAGAAACTTCAAACTACTGTGTAGTAGCAATAATCTCAGATTAAACACAGTTGCACCCTTCGGGCACCTTCGGCGGCTGTGGGGTACCGTCCACTTCGTCCCGAAGGGACTCAGTAGGACTAAATCCACAACATTAAATACTAGTTTTCCCAATAGTTTTTAATGTTTGAAAGTATTCTTGCTGAAGAAAAAGCCCAGGGAGAATGGAGCTCAGTCTACTTACTAATTGTATTCGTTATTGCCGCAATTTTAATCATTGCCCTGATAAAACCAATGTTCAAACAAAGCCAGGAAATAGTAAAAAGACAGCCAATAATAGGTGAGTAAACTCAATAATCTAATGCTGTTTTTCGCATTATTTATATAGTTCTTTTACGTATTTTGAATGATGCCACAGTTTCGGCTGTGGGCAACGACGGTTATCTCATCGCCTTTGGCGACGATGAGATAAGCCAGAAGTCAAAGTTGTTTTTCGCATTATTTATATAGTTCTTTTACGTATTTTGATTGATGTTTTCAGAGAAAGGACAGGAATCCGCGCCGTTTGAATTATTAATTGCAATAATAATAATGACTTTTGTAATTGTTGTCGGTTTTAACGCATTAGAAACTCTTAACAGGGAAACGTGTAAGGGGCAAATAAACAAAAATCTTGAAGATATTAAAACATCTATTGAATCAGTTGTAAAAAATAAGTCAAAAACAAATGTTGCTTATGACTTACCAACCTGTTTCCGTGAAAGCGAAAGCGGACTTATAATCATTGAAAGGAATGACACAACATATTGTTCGAATGTCTGCGGTGGAAGCCTTGCACAATGTACTGTGCTGCAGTTTTCTTCAAGCGATCCATCTTACACTGAAACAAAATGTCTAAGGATTTCTTCAGCAACAACTTTTCCAGATGAAGATGTTACTTGTCCATCAAATCTTTTAGAACCTGAGGAGGGTTATAAAGCAGTTGACTGGAAAGCTATTGGTGATGATTCAGGGTTCAGGACATCAATTCTTCCGGGGCAATATACATTAATTCGGCAGTCAAATCTGTTCAGTAATGCCCCAATAATTTGTGTTTACAGGAGGGAATAGTATGCTTGGATATATTTTGAGCAAGTTAAATCTATTGATTCTTGTTACTGCGATTTTTGCAATTATTGGTTTTTTTGCAATAGGTTTAGCAGATATTACAAAAGTAAATGAGGCTAAAGAATTAGCATTTTTGATTAATGAAAAAACATTTGCACTTGTTTCTGCTTCGGCTTATTGCTTAAGTGATTCTCATATTGTTTCTGATGACTTGAGTGTTGCAGGCGGGAGATTTTATTATGTGATATCCATTTCCAAAGAAGAAGTATATATTGATGGGGATACTGAGCCTACAAATATTGTGATATTTTCTGTTTTTCCAAGAGATGAAATCAAGCGGTCTGTTACTGATTCAGGTTATACTCCAAAATCAATTGCTGCTGAAAGCTTCAGGACAAAGGCAGAGGTACATCTTTATTCAAGAATCTATAATGGCACAGATTATGAAGGGGCATTTCGGGAACACACAGGAACACTTGATGAACCTGTTTATATTGACCCGCAGGCAATCACAAGAGGAAACGGTATTGAATTTATTAAAGAAGTTGAATTAGGTAAACCAAAATTATATTTGATTATATGTAATGATGCGGTTTGTAAGGCCAACAAAACCGAAATAGGAGAACAAGTACATGCGCCCTTGCCATCAAATGAAGGAGGGTTCAAATGTTAAACAAAGGTTTTATCGGGCCGATAGGAGATGACTTGCCGTCTTTAATCCCTTTACTTTTTGGATTAGTGATGTTCTTCTCAATATTCACTTTAACCTTCAATTCTTTTGATGCAAGGAACACAGAATTTAATAATGATATTTCTGTAATGAGAATTTCAAGGGTTCTGCAGTCAAACAGCTACATTTATGGTTATAATCATTTTGAACGTTTATGTGATGAACTTGGTGTTGTTAATCTTAAATTTGTTGCAGGAATTTCCTCACAGGGAACTGATTCTTCTTCTGATATTGCTGAGAACATTTTTCAAATACAATTTTTCAAAAACGAGGACAATGATATATTTTACTGCACCAATACAGAATCTTCTCCCAGCCCAGTAAAGCCTATGATTTCTGATTTTATTAGTTTACAGGAAGCAACCCAGACAAATGTTGTTTCAAGAATATTCCCTATTGTAGTGGAAGATGAAAAAATTGTAAAACCAATGCACTTGTTTGTGGTGGCGTGGAAATGAACCAAAAAGGACAGGCAGCAGTAACAGATGCATTATACTTTTTACTAATAGTTACTTTTCTTTCAGTGTTCCTGTTTGGTTTTGCAAACAGTTATGGAAATACTGTAAGAGAACTTATTTCTGATGAATACAATTCTACTTTTGCAACTAACGCATTAAAATCAATCCTTTATACTTCAACCCCGAGGGATCCTAACTATGATGTTTTTGATGATGAAGCAGAAATAGATTATCTCCTAGCAATACTGAAAGAGGATTATGCTGATGATCAGGATATAGATGAAATTGAAAGAAAAGTTCTTGGAAAAACAATCCTTTCAATCCTGAGCCCTGTAGGGGATACATTTGATTATATTTTTACTATTCAGACTTCCGGAGAATCAAAGAATTTTGTTTACATTTTTTTTCACACGACGAACTTTAAACAGGAACGTGCTGATCTTGTTCTGGCAAGAGATTTTTATATTTACTCAGCTGAACCAGATAATCCAAGTACTGATGAGGATGAAACTCACGTAAATTATTTCTGCGGAATAGGTTCCGATTATGATCGCCTTGAAATCTTCCTAACTAGGTTGAGGGCAAATGTAGGTCCGACTTCAGAGGCAACTGCTCCTATAAAACTTATTAAGGAGCAGTTAGGAACCAGTGATATTGACAGTTTTAATGCACAGGTTGATCTTATTTTGTGGGATGCTGTATGGTTAGGTAAAACAGGGGATCGGACATCCAATTTGTTTTATGCTGATGACCCTGACGAGGAAAGCAATATTCCTCTTGACTGGGGCTGTGAAAAAGCAGAATTATTCAGCTAATGCTTTTTCAAAAGCAGAATTATTTAGTTAGTGCTTTTTCTTTTTTTGAATTCGTTGGAACATTTAGGGCAGGTATAATCCAAAGAATCTATCTTAACCTCGACTTTTTTTGCACAATGGTCGCAAAAAGCCTCGCCGCAGTTAGGACAGTAAATAAAGTCCTTTGTTTTGTTGTTGCAGGTCGGACAATTATTTTCTGTTGTTTCAGTTTCCTTTTCAATTAAATCAAAATCATCAACATCTTCTAATTTGTTTTCAAGCGAACCTAGTTCGTCTACTGAAGAAAGTTTTTTTACTTCTTCAGAGGATTCTAATTGGGATAAGTCATCGTTTTTTTCCAGTAAATCAGGCATTTCACCAGAATCATTTATTTTAGGCATTTCAATTTTTTGTTTCTCTTGTTTTGGAATTTCTGTTTTTTCTTCTTGTTCAGTTTCTTTGTGACCATGATGTCCTTTTGCTTTTCGTTTTTCCAAAAAGCTCATTTTTTTCATGTTATCATCAAGATCAGTTTCAAGATTTTCCAGTTCTTCTTCAGGTTCCCCTAAATCAATCTGTGAAGAAACTTCTTTTTTTTCTTCTCTATCCTGTTTTATTTCATTTTTCAACTGAATAAAAACACTTTCACTTATTTCATCCAATTCATCTTTCTGAGGATACCTTGCGTGCGTATCTTTAAACTTATCAACTTCTTTAATTGCCAGTTCTGTGCTTCGGTCATCGACATCTTCCTGAGTTGGAAGTTCATCTCGATGTAATCTTTTCAACCTTCTAGGAACTTCTTCATCGCTCATTTTGTATCCTCTGTTTCTTTTAGCAATTCTTTCAGTAATTTTGCTGACCTTGGCATTTCTTTTTCAAGATTGTTCTCTTCAGGTTTTTTTTCAATAGAGACTTTTGCCCTAAGATTTTCAGTAATATATCTTTTTCTGGCTTCTGTTTGCTGGTCCATTTCCTGTCTTGTGACAATACTTTGATTGTCTTTTGCCGTCTGATTTTCTTCTAAATTCTGAATTATTTTGTCAAGCCTTTTGGTTTTTTCAGGGGAAATCGGTTCAGGTTTACTTGGTTGAAACTGTTTCATGCTCACTTCAGCAGGTTTCATGTTTGGTTGAGTAGATTTCATGTCCTTTAAAGGGCTCTGGATTGTTTTTTTCATAAAAGGAGTTGCTTTTACTGCAGTAGGTACAGGAGCAGCTTGCTGTATTGGCTTAATATTTTCCAGCCGATCTTTTAGTTCATTAATCCTGTGCTGGCGGTCAGTATAAGTCGGAGCGTAACTTTCTTCAGGAAGTTTCTTAACTGCTTTTTTTGCAACAACATTTGCACTAATAACTCTTTTAGGAACTGAAACTTTTACTTTTTTTGTTCCTAAAAATTTTCTTTTCAGAGTAAAAAGAATTATTCCTGCACTTAGAAAAATAATTGAGTTTAATAAAACTATTTTAAAGAAAGCCATTCCTGTTAGTTCAAGGAAAAAAACTATTGCTGAAGAAACCAGAACAAGCATTGAAAAAATTATTCCAAAAACTATGCTCCAGCCTTTTTTATAAGCAGGCTCTAATGACCTTATATTAGGCCAGCCGATTCTTAGGAGAATATACCCCCATGTAGAAGATCCTAGAATTAAGTATAGAGATATTACTCCATCCAGAATTTGATTGATTAAACTCATGTTAGTAAACATATTTATAGTACTTAATAAATTATTGTTTCATGCCAATTAATCCATTAGAAAACCTGTTATTTTCAATTATTGGCTTACTTCAAGGATCGATTATTGTTTGCGTTCCTGTTTTTATTTTGGTTTTGTTTGGACAGGAATTAAGGGAAAAAATTGAAGAAGAAACAAAAAAAACCTGGATGACAACCGCGTTCATTGCAACAATAATAATGGTTTACATTTTACTTTTGATAGCTTATTTTTTACCGTTCATTACTGCTTCTCAGGAAATAGGTCTCGGAGAAGTCCCTTCGATTTTTGCTCCTGATCCATTAACACTTTTGATTTCATTCATCGCAGGAGTTCTCTGGGTTGGTGTGGTTACAATAGTTGTTTCATTGCTTTTAATGCCGTTTGAATTTGTAGGTGCTTATATTCATGAGGTAGTTTCAAAAAAACTCGGGAAAAAACCAGAATGGCTCAAACTCCTGATAACCTCTTACCTAATCAGTGTTTTTGCCTCAGCAATAATACTTTTCCTTGTTCCTGAAGTAATAACCGGAATATTTTATTTTCTTTATTATGGGCTCTAATTTTCTTAATTAGGAGTGCTGTCACCCCCCTACAAAAGAAATATATAAGATAGATTCTTACTAATTATTACTATATATAGTGATTAAGCAGGGTTCTGAATGAAAAAGATATACAGCATTTTCCTAATTTACATGTTCATTTTTCCGTTATTTGGTTCAGTAGCACTTGCTGATTCTCCTGATACGGAAATCGATCCAAGAGTTCTTATTGAAACCCCTGAAGAAACAGATGCAAGAGAAGAAGGAGTGCCTCTTCCAGAACCAGAACCTCCTGTTGAACAGGTTAATGAATATGTTTGTGATTCTTCGCAATTATCTCCTGAAGAAAGCCAAGGGATAATTGATTTGTTGAAAGATGGTTTTACCGGAGATGAAATTGCAGGAGAAACCAAGAAAGACACTGAAAGAGAAGAATTGAACGCAAATGAACTTGTTCTTATAGATCCGCAGGATGCAAACTCTGCAGTAAAAACAGAAGTACCAAACAAAAAATTTGCCCCAATAGAACTTTCACAATTTTTAAATTCTTATATTAACGGTCCATTTGCATTTGGAGTTATCTTGGAAGATTCTTTGAGAACAGGAAGATGCGAGTCTTATGATGGCAACTGCACATTAATGGGTCCTAATTTAAAATACAGAAATTCAGGTGTAGGAATAATTTCTGATTTAAAACCAGTGAAAGAAGTTTTTTCCGGTTTCCTTGATGGAAACAAAAACATTTCTCAATTCTCAAATGAAGAAAATGAAGTGTTAAGAACTGCAATGATAACTGATACAACTTTAAACGATGATGGTTCAGTTGAGGAAGCACAAATCAAAACAGCAAAAAGGCTTGAAAAAGATTTGATTCCGAACTCGATTCTAACTGATCAGTTTGATGCAAGGTTGCAAACAAACTGTAATAATTCGGCCTGCGTAATAAGCACTTATTCATTGTTTGATAAATATTTCAATTCCTGGATGTCAACTGAAATGGTTGTATCAACATTCGGTCCAAGCTTATTGTACCAGACAAAAAAATTATTCGGCTGGACAGGAAGAAGAGGATTCCTTTCAGGAGTAAGAGAAAGTTATCAGGACTTCCTTGATAGATTCAGAAAAGATTTTATTAAACCTGAGAGTTTCCTTGGAAAATTAAGAGCCAAAAGAGTCCAGAACAGAATAGACAAATATGGTTGGAGAGACTGGTTCCATGACATGACCGGAGGATCCAGTGATGGTTCTGGTTATTACTTATTCAAAACAGAGGAATTCCAAACATGGTGGGGAAAAGCACAGGCAAAAGGAGGCTGGCTTGAAAACATCAAGACTGCAGAGGAAAGAGCAGAATTAATCAGAACCTTTAAAGATATGCGTTCGGTTTTAAAAGCAGCAGAATCCAGAAATAAAGTAGCTAAGGAATCCTATGATACTGCTTTGAGAGTACTTGGTGCGGATAATGCAGTTACAAAACAAAAATACATTGAATGGGGTCAGGATACTGTAAACTGGATGGACTCTACTTACGACGATTTGTTCGGAGCAGATTATATTGAATGGATTGCAAGACATCCAAATACGGGCTTTTACAATAAAGGAGTTTTACAGGTCAGACCAGATGGCGGTTCTGAAGTACTTAGTCTGTTCCACGAGCACAGAAATCTTCAGAGGATTCTGAGAAAGTTTGGAAATGATGGTTCATTTGCCGGATTTGATTCTGCTGCGGATTTATCAAAATATGGATCAGGATTCCAGACCAGTGGTGATGACTTAGTTTATTTTGTATTCGACAGGGAAAACGCAATCAATTACCGAGGGCTATCTTATAGTAATCTTGAAAGAGCAGCTACAGGTCAAAGAGATACTTTTGCACTTACAGATTACGGAGATTATGTTCCATACACCTCACAGTCAGTTCCTTTCATACAGAACAGGATAGGAGCAAACGCACAGTTATTTGAAGGAAGCTGGAAACAGGCAGGTGTTTTGACTCCTGCTGATATAACCGCAAGAATAACAAATGCAAGAACAGGACCAACAGCAAACATGAAGTTCGGAACCTTAAACACACAGCAAATGATTGATACTTTACAGGAAAGAAACTGGGTTTCAAGAAGATACTGGAATTCTCTGGATAAATTAATGGCTCAGGAAGATGAACTAATAAGAAGTTACTTTACAGTTAAAGGCGGAGCTAAATGGACTGCACTTCCTTTTGGTTACTGGTGGGCAAAAAAAGGATTCGGAATAGAAGGAATTTCACAATACCAGCTGCCTGACACCTGGCATGATTTAAAATTCACCCATGGTTCTGAAAACATTTATGATTTTGCTTACATAGATTTCTTTGCAAACGAAGGCTCTGATCAGGGAGATTTATTCATACAGGTAATCAACAAACTTCCTTGGAAATTAATTCTGGATGAACTTTCAGAAAAATACAATCCCGTGAAAAACCTTTATAATTCCTTAACTAAAAATGAATTGCGCAATGAAACTGAAGACCTTGCATTCTATTTAACAGGCCCGGAAGAATGTGAAAATTGTTCAATGGTACTAAGAAGCTCAAGTGATTTAACAGAATTCAAGCCGTTCTTTTTTGTTGAGGATAAGCAGCTTGTTTCCTATATTTTAGAGGACACAAGAAGTGAGGAAGCAAGAGCCAAAGGACAAACCCTAATAGCTTTTGCAGGCCACACAAATCTTGTGGGGGAGAGCGGAAGAGAAGAAGGAGAACCAATTGATCTTGTTGCGGCAATCAGAGAAGAAGATATCAAAACCTGCTCGGAAGCAATAGCAGAACTGAATTTTTACGGGCTTAATGTCGGGAAAATTCTTCCAAAGGATGCCAGTGTTGGTGCTGTTCTTGGAGGTCTTGAATCAATTACTTATGGTGTTTTCTTCTGGGCTGGAATATTCAGCACTGCGGCAATCCAGATAGTTGTCGCTCCGCAGTTGCACGGATGTGTGGATGTGGATGAGGGGTATTATGCGCATTACTTTGCACCAACACAGACAGAAGAGGATTCAGAAAGTGATGCTTCAGTTCAGTCAACGGAAAAGGTTTCACAAATAGTTGATAATTTCAGGGACACTTTTGTACAGGGCTTTGAAGGATCAGATGAGAACACTTTCACAAAAGAAGCAGCGGAAGAACTCGGAATTGAAATTGATAAATTTGTGAGGGACTCAAAGCAGAACGATATTGTACAGGCTACTTTAACGATGGATGGTTTGAGCAGTGGCCAGATTGATTCCAGAACATTATTTTATTTCTGGTGCGGCCGCGGCTGTGTAACAAATGCAGCTACTTATAGAACTGAAGGAAAAGAACAAGTAAGAGGAACCAATGGAACTAATGTTGATATTGACTTTGAAAAAGGAGAAATAAGTGTTGACGGAGAGCCAATAGTTCAGAGTGAAGACAATGTAAGGCTTATTTCAACAAACCTTAATATTCCCGCAATCGAAATCCCAAAAACAATAACAGAAACCTGTTTGGAAAATACTTCAGAGGTTGCTGTTGAAATTAATGCTCAGGGAGAAGTAAGAGTACTGAACAATGATCTGCTCAATTGCATAAGGCAGGGTGTTTTGGAACAAACTGGTTTGCCTATGGAATCAGGAACCATGAAACTGAACGATGTTTTCGGTCCTTTGGAAGCGGTTGTAACAAGCACCCATCCAAATGTAAGGTTCTTTGATGACAAGATTATTGCAGAAGGAATCCCAAGAAAAGTAGCCGAAGGAAAAGATGCAAAGCTTTCCATACTGGCTAATAAGGATGTTAATATTTCTGTTTCAAACGACGGAGAAACTTCACTGGGAAAACTTGAATCAATACAGTTTGCTAATGGTTCTATTGTTGTAAAACCTAACGGGTGTTTCTTAACCTGGTTAAAGCATCATGAGGATGGAAAATTATCCAAAGACCTTGTTGAGGGAATTGATGCAAAGCTTAATCGTGAATTCAATGAAGAAACCCAGTGTGAAGAACCAGTAGTAGACTTTTCATTATTTGCAGATGAAGCCTCTGATTACAAAACCGACAAGGTTGATAAATTCAACCAGTCATTACAGCATTTAGGCCCGTTCCAGGTATTTGAAACACCAACTCAAAGGTTTGTGATTTCTGCTGAAAAAAACGAAAGCGGCGTCTGTGAAGACCATTTAAGAATAGTTGACAAGGAAACCGGAGAAGTACAGGACTTTGTAGGAGATATAACTCCAACTCCTGACGGTTTCAAAATCACAACTCCTGACGGTACGCAACATGAAATTTCATTTGATACTAAAGACGGAGCTCCGATAGTACAATTAGATGACCAGAAACCAGAACTTTTAACCGCGGCTCAGGGAAAGAATGGTTCGTTCTATTATGATCCGGATAAAGGTTTGTGGTTTGCAGAAAATGCACAGCTTCTTCCTTTGATTGAAGCGTTCCGTGAAGGTATTGCTGCTAAAGTACAGCCTAACGGAGAAACAACAGCCACGGCTTCAGGAAACGTACTTAATGTTGATCTTGGAGCAGATGATTCAGGATTCCTGAATCTGCCATCACTTCCGGAAGAAAGAATATTGTTGGCATTAATACTTGGATTGTTAGTTGCAACCTTCGCAATAGTGCAGAGAAGAAATTGATTCTAATTTAATTTTACAAATCAGAACCAGCTCTTACTCTTTCAGGGAATCCTTTACCTCCATAAGCGTCTCTTTTTGTGGTTCTTAATTTGTAATAACGCTGTCTTGCAACCCATTCAATCTGAAGCTTCTTTAGTAAGCCTCCGTAATCAGTTGCCATTTTTCTAAGACTTCTTGATCTTTCTAATAATTCACGTTCAGCTTTAATCAGTTCCGGAGTTCTTCCTTTGGAAAGCATCTGTCTTGTTAAGAAGCCATACTCTGCCAATAAATGTTCTCTTTGATTAATTATTGCTTCAAGTGTCTGTGCTTGGCTTACATTAATCAAACCATCTTCAAAATATTTTCTTTCCCCTTCTTTCATTACTCCGGCGAGAACTTCAAGTTTATCTGCATCAGCAGGTTTAACATTGCTATTCGGATCTCTTCTTGCAATACTGTCTTTACTTCCCATTAATGCCTGCATCTGATGCACAGGATCAAGTTGGATTGAACCACGGGAATTATCTAATCCTAATAATTGATCCATCGCTTTAATTTCTTTTGGAAAAATAGCTCCGGTTAATGCATTATGCCCAATTTCCCTAATATCTGGGCTTTCGTTTTTTAATCTTTCATAACCGTCATTTGCTCTTCTGAGACTTTTAACAAGTTTTCTCTGGCGGTTTAATCTATGTCCTATATTATACCATTGGATAGGATTCCATGCTCCTCCTTGAGCAGCCCAGCTTACTCCGTAAAAGTTTTCTCTTACAAGCTGATCACCTTTCCACTTGCCAAAGTTGTGTTTAATAACCCCTCTTGTTGAGAAATCTTTGGTTCCAGCATGTGCCATAGTAATTCTTTCACTCTAATACTATAAAAACCTTTTTTTAGCTGTAAAAATAGTCCAAATCATCCAGACAACTCTGGGCTTCTGCTCCTGACTGGAAACAAAGCTGTCTGTTATTGGTGTTTAAGGCCACCCATGCAACACAATTATCCCTTGAATCTGTTAACTGTTCACAGATAGCAGCATTATTAGTTGTTGTTGCTACTTTGAAAATACAAGTGTCTCTTGATGGGCCTGATTTACTGCAAAGCGAAACACTTCCTGTTTCTGTTGCAATTGAATAATAACAAATCTGGCTGTAATCAGTTATGTTTTCGCAAATCGCAGGGTCATTAGCAACAATAGCATCATTGCAAAAACGTCTTTCAAAACCGTCTGCGCAATCACTGAAATTTCCTGAAGCAACTGCTTTCAAACAAGCATCTTTTTCAGATTTTCCTTTATCACAAAGACTTGCCTGATTAGTTTCAATAGCAATTGAAGTATAACATTCCGGCAAACCAACTTTTACTTTTTCACAAAGAGTTGCATCTTTTTGCATATAAGCAATCTGTGCAAAACAATCATCCCGTAAACTCTGGTCTTCAGTGGCTTCACATCCTTGTGAATCATTATGGAAAATAGAATAAATCGCAAGGCAATCATCCTTTTCAAGACCCTCTTTTGAATTACACTCATCAACACTTTCAGCAACCTCAAAATCTACGGTTATCTGACTTTCATCAAATTCACCAATGCCTTCTTCATCCGGAGAAATATAATCGAGATCTAAATATTCATCTCCATCAACATCAACAAAATCCTGAGGGCCAGCATCACTCACTTCCGGCTGGCTTATAAAAAAAGCAATTAAAAAAACAAGTATAAGCCCAGCTATTAGTGCCAGAGGGATGGTTAACCATTTTTGTGCCATGGAATAAAATAGTGTTTTCTGATTAATAAGGTTTTAGGGGTAGAAAAATTAGGTTATTACTGGAGTTCTTGTTTCAAACAACCTTTTTCTTTTTTGCGCCCTTTGGGCGAAAGAAAAAGCTTGGACAAAAAGAAAAAACAAATTTATTATTTAATTTCAGGTTATTACTGGGGTTCTTGTTTCAAACTTTTCAGAACTATCCTTGGTTTCCTTTAATTTTTGCAGCTGCTGTATTAGTTGCTTTTCTGTTTCTTTAGCTTCTTTTAGCAAAGGAGCTATATCAAGTTTTAAACCAATTATTTCATTAAGTTTTTTCAAAACTTCAGCTGCTGCCTTGTAATCTGCAGTCATTTGTACATTTCCAAGAATTGAAATAGCCTTGTTTTGGGATCTTTTTAATTCAAGCAAAATCAAAGCAGTTATTCCGGTTGTAATTCCTTCGCCGATTTCAGTTAGACCATATTTTTTCAGCAATGGTCTTGATTTTTCATTAGCTGCAATTCCATAAATTAATTCTCTTTTTGGAGAATCTCCTGAAGCATGAACTCCTGAAAGAGAAATAATCTCTGTAATTCCTTTTGCCTTAATCCATTCTACTGTTTTTTTTGCAACCATGTAGGTGTATTGCTTTGCAATAACCTGTTCAGCAATAAGTACAGCGAGTTTTCTTTTTTTGTTAACATAAACCCTTGCAGGTCTTACCGGAAGTCCTTTGTGGATTCTTATTATTGGCATAAAAATGTTTGAATCGACATAGCCAACATAATCAAAAGTTAACTTATCAACCAAATACTTGGCTGCGATTGTGCCGACCAAACCCATTCCGGGAAAACCCTCAATAAGAGTGTAATCTTTCATAGAGGTTTTTTCAAATTCTACAAATTCAAATTCAGGTTTCATTTTAATCAGTATAAAAAAGGAATAACTGGTTTAAAATGGTTTTGTCGCGCCGCA
>JBDRLP010000015.1:0-2743 GCA_043812975.1 Candidatus Iainarchaeum sp.
GTGGGAATTATTTGATTTTTCCCACTAAGCCAGGCTGAGTTCTTTTCAGAGTTGGTTTTGCAACAAATATTGTTGGGATTCTTCTTATTCTGTCCCAGCCATTTTTGTGATACTCTAATATGAAGAGTGCTGCAAGCTCAATGAATGTGAATACTATTGCAATCAGAACACTTGTTATCAGATTCACTACCAACGGCAATATCAGGAATATTGCTGCAATTGCAATTCTTGCAACTTTTTCTAATCTTCTCTGTGAAAAGGGTTTTGGTCCTTTTGAGAAGTAATCCTCACTTACATAATAAGCGAAAACTGCGGCAATTATTGCTAATGCTAACAGCAAAATACACAGCCATGGTGCGTCACTAAATGATTCACCAAACAGCCAGTCACCTAATGAACCTATAGATGCCAATAGTGAAGATATTGCATCTAATGCTTTGAATGATGCAGTTGCAGTTTTGTTATCTTTAATTGCAGATACTTCATGTGTTCCAGCTTCTGCAACCTGGAATGATATTTTACCTGCAGTATCAGTTGAATTAGTCAGGATTGAACCTGAAGGAGTAACTACTGTTACTGTTGCGCCTTCAACTGGTGCTTCTGTTCCTGAATCTACAACATAAACGGTTTGGATTTCTCCGACTGAAGCTGGGTCTAATGCATTTATTTTTAACCCATTATTTTCACCTGAACCAGTTCCTGAAGTAAGGCCTGCGATTATTTGAAGATTACAGCCTTCATCTGTCTGGCCATCACAGTCATCGTCTAATCCATTATAGCAGATTTCCTGTCCTGGGAGAGAAACCTTTAAATATACGTATTATTAATATTACTTATTAGGTAATATTATCGATATGTAGATTTGGTGTTTTATGTGAAAATTAAAAGAAGTCTTGGGGCATTGGAAAGCTATTTAATTTCTACGCTGATGGCGAATAAAGAAATTGTTTTTACAACAAAAAAAGCGAGAGCAATACTAAAAACAAATGAATCTAGTACGAACAAGTTAATATTTGGATTAATAAAAAAAAAGTGGGTTGAACGGATTGAAAAAGGAAAATATGTTTTGCTGCCATTGGAAGCAGGACCACAGGCAGAATATGAAGTTAACCCTTTAATTGTTGCAGGCAAACTAATTGAGCCATACTATGTCGGATTCTGGAGTGCGTTAAACCACTATGGCATTACAGAACAGCCGGCAAAAACAGTTTTTATTGCCTCAACCAAACAGAAAAAAATGTTAAAGTTTCATAATACAAAATTCAGATTCATAAAATTGAAGGAGGAAACTTTTTTTGGTTTTAAGGAAGAATGGGTTGACAACGTGAAAATATTATTCTCAGATAAGGAAAAAACAATAATTGATTGTTTATATTTAATGCAGTATTCCGGGGGATTAAGCGAAACACTAAAAGCATTTAAAGAAAAAATAGACTACAAAAAACTTACCGAGTATGCTTTGAAAGTAAATGATTTGGGTACAATTAAAAGGCTTGGTTATTTATTGGAGAAACTTGGAAAAAAGGAGGCAAAAAAATTGAAAAGTAAAGTTTCAGGCGGCTACGCTTGCTTGGATAGTAATTTGCCTGCAAAGGGAAATAAAAATAAGGAATGGAGAATAATTGAAAATGCGGATATTAAAGATTTGCTGGAGCTGAACAAATGATTAGCGAAAATAAGTTGAGTAAATTGGCAAGAAAACATAATATTGGGTTTGGGATAATTGAAAAGGACTATTTTTTGACAATGCTGTTGGAAGGAATAAGCCAAAACAAGAAACTTAAAGAAAATTGGGTGTTTAAAGGCGGAACTGCGTTGAGAAAGGTTTACTTTAAAGAGTACCGTTACTCAGAAGATTTGGATTTTACATTGTTAAATGATTTGAGCAAAAAAGAAATAGAAACAGAGCTAGAAAAAGTGTTTGATTTTTTAAAGGAAAAATACAATGCGAATTACAGAATAAAAAGTTTTCATAAAAAAGGTTTTGTTGATTTGAAAATACAGTTTGATGGGTTGAGAGGCGGAAAAAATACTATTACTTTGGATTTGATGTCAGATGAGATAATTGTAACCCCCTCAAAGGAAATGAAGATAATGGATGAATACAACGAGGAATATTTTTCTCTGCTGGTTTATTCACTTGAAGAAATACTACTTGAAAAATTGAGAAGTTTGCTGCAAAGAACGAGAGTAAGAGACTACTATGATTGCTGGTTTTTATTGAAATATAAAAAAGAGCAGCTTGATTTGGGAAATGCGAAAGAATTATTTAACAAAAAGGCAAATTACAAAAAAGTGAAGTTAAAAACGATTGAACAATTCTTTGAAGCAAGAAAAGTACAGCAGGCAAAAGCATATTATGAAAGGCAATTGAGAGAACAGATAAGTGAATTACCTGAATTTGAAACCATGATACAGGAACTGCAAATGGAAGTTAAAGATTTGAAATTAACTAATTCTTCAAAATAAAAAATAAGAAAAAGGGACTTTTTATCCCTTTTATTTCGTGAAAGTTCTTGCTGGCTCTGTGTATGAAAGCTGTGAGAGAGTAGCCGGGTTGGTTGTTGTTAATCTTGTTCCTGCTACTGCCCAGGTGTAATTCGTGCCTGTGAGCATATTGTACAAAGTCTGGTTTAATGTGAAATTTGAGGCTGAGCCCAAAGACAAATAATGCGTTCCTGCGCCTAAGCCCTGAATGTAGCCTGTGACTTTTGCAATGTAGTTTGTTGCTCCTGGAACATTA
>JBDRLP010000016.1:0-3849 GCA_043812975.1 Candidatus Iainarchaeum sp.
GATATTGATATTGTAGGTGTAAAAGGTGTTCTGGCTGATTTTGAAATACTGCAGGCATCAGTTGACATAATGAGAGGATTAGGGTTTGATTTTAGAATTGTTGTAAATAACAGGAAAGTACTTGAAGCACTATCTTTGAAAATGGAAGTAAAACAAGAACAAGTTACAGATGCATTCAGGAGCATTGATAAGCTGGATAAAATTGGAATAAAAGGTGTGGAAAAGGAATTAAAAGAAAAAGGAATCAATACACGAATTCTAGGACAAATTGAGGCTAACTCATTTGATGAAGTTCAGAATTACTTAAAAGGAACAGAAGCAATTAAAGAATTAGAAACTCTTTTGCAATTATCAAAAGAAAATAAATTAGAAGAAATTGAATTTGATCTTTCGCTTGCTCGCGGATTGGAATATTATACTGGAACTGTTTTTGAAATAAAAGTAAAAGAAGGCCCTAGCGTTGGTGCTGGAGGAAGATACGATAAATTAATTGAAACTTACGGGGGAACTGAAACTCCAGCTACAGGAATTAGTTTTGGTGTTGATAGGTTATATGATTCTTTGGAAGAAACTCTTGTGATTGGTGCTAATACAGATGTTTTCATTTCTGTTCTTACAGAAGATGCTTATTCAACTGCTTTTCAAATAGCTTCAAAAATAAGGGGCTTTGGAGTTTCTGTTGAAATAGATTTGATGCAAAGGAATATGAAAAAGAATTTTGAGTATATTCAGAAAAAAGGCATTGAATACTTGATTGTACTCGGAGAAAATGAATTAAAGGAAAAAAAGTTCAAAATCAAGGACATGGCTTCGCGTGAGGAAAATGAAATTGGTTTTGATAATATAGGGGAAATACCCCGTATTGTGAAAAAGGTTTGAGCTTGAATTTTTAATTGTTTTCTAGGACATTTTTATTAGTTAAAGGTATTTGGGCTGAGAGGCTAAATTGGGCCTCCGTGGCTCAGTGGTTTAGAGTACGTCATTGGTATCTCCTAAGACGAGCCAACGATGACGAGGTCGTGGGTTCGATTCCCACCGGAGGCTTTCGCAATCCTATCCAAATGCCTTTTGTTCGCCCGGCAACAAGGTCACGGAACATTTAAATATAACTGGCAGTATAATTTATTATATTGGTGATTTAATGGAATTTGTTACTAGAGCAAGGAAAGTAGGAGGTTCGTTAATGGCTACAATTGAGAAAACAGTGGCGGATGACTTGAACATCTCAGAAAATGATGAGATAGAAATAAGTGTGAAAAAAAGGAAAAAAAGCTATTTTGGATCATACAAGGGAAAGCTATCGGAATTTACAGAGGCGGATAGGATTGATGCCAGAGAATAGATTTATCATGGATTCAAGCGCTTGGATTGAATACCTCAACGGAACTGAACAAGGAAAAAAAGTGGAAAAAATACTGAATAAAACAGGACAAACAGTTTTCACTCCAAATTTGGTGGGAGCAGAGGTAGTGAGCAAAATAGAAAGAGACGGCGAAGATTCCAAAAATGCAATTGACTCCATAGAAAACATCACACGCCAGCCGGATGAGAAAAGAGAATATTTTTTTGAAGCAGGAAAACTCCACGCAAAATTAAGAAAAACTAAAAGAAACATAAGCTTTGTAGACGCAATATTACTTATACTCGCAGAAAAAAACAAGGCAAAAATTATTACAAAAGACTACCACTTAAAAGGAAAAAACACTATTTTTCTTGACTGATATTCCCAACCAATAAAATTCAGGTTCTACTTATTTTTCCTTGATTTTTCATAAGAAGTAACAAGCTTACTCCACAAGTTAAGAGTGATGTTTCTGAGTTCTTTATTTATCTTTACACATTTTTTACAGGTTTGAGTAAATTTCCACAGTTCATCTTCACTTGCATTAATAATAGATTTATGCCTGTCACAAAGATTCCACGCAACCACCAAATCCTCCAAAGAATCAAGCTCTTTATTAGTAACATTGATAACTAATTCAACCACTTACATCAACTCCTTTTTCATTCAAAAATTATTTTTTCAATTTCGGGTTTCATTTTGACATTAAGAGAAACATGCAAACCATAGCCAGTAGGCTTCTTGATTATGAATCCTTCCCTAATAAGTTTTTCAATTTCATTTTTTACATCTTTCCGGAAATCCTTTGGAAAACCCTTTGAAAGGTTATCAAAAGCCGTATGCTTTCCGCCCCACCAGTTATGCCTTACCATTTTACGCAAAATTCTCTTTCTTAATTCAAAAAAAGAAAGTTTCATTTATTGAAACAAATAGAGTTAAATATTTAAACTTTACTTTGCACTAGTTCTTGTAGGCATTTACAAGAACTGGATTGAGCCTGAACAACATGGAAAAAAACAATACATTATTCATAGAATTTTTTGGAAATTACCCGATAATCAGAGTACTAGATTTTCTTATAGAGAACGATATATTTGATTATTCAAAAAAAGACATTGCAAAGAACGCAAGAGTATCCTGGAACACGCTTGAAACATTCTGGAAAAACATTGAAGAAAAAGGGATAGTAGTTTATACAAGAAAAGTCGGAAAAGCAAGTATGTACAAACTCGACAGCGAAAACCCAATAGTAACACAACTAATTGAATTAGACAATAAACTAATGAAAAAATCCATGGAAAAAATTGGCCCTAAAGAGAAAATAAAAGCACTAGCGTAACTCACGAGTTCAATTCTCGCCAGAGGCTTTTTCAAAAACATTTAAATACCTAAAAATTGTTATTGTCAATTGATTATAATGCAGAATTTGAAAATTATTTTAGTGTTGGCAATTGCCTTATTTTTTATTTCAGGCTGTGCTGACAACAGGAACTTGAACACTATTGTTCAGGAAGAGAACTTGACTTCGCTTGTTTATTTGGCACCTATAACTGAAGGGCTTACAGGAAGTGAAGTTTGTTATGAACGTGACATGAGTTGTATTTCTCTAAGCACCACTCAGGTTGTAGATCAGGAAAGCCTTTTCTATGGTTTCATAACCCCAAATTGTGAAGCACAGGTTGTGCGTGAAAGCAGGTGTGTTACCAGTCACAACACTGAATTCGCACTTAAGGGAGTTGACTATGTAAAGTCGCCTAATGCTGAGTCCTCTGAATACTTCAATGTGGATTATCTGTGCCTGAGAAACGAAAAAGGCAAACAGGGCATTTACGAATTTGCTTATTGTGTGAAAAAATAGTTTCAGGAAACAATAAATACAACTTTTACCCTATTTAGAACATGCACGAAAAGCATATTGAGGATCTTATAGTCCGTTACATTAAGGACGGAGATGTTGTCAGTATTGGTTCTTCAGAACTTGGGGAAAAATTCATTAAGAGATTAGCTTTGGCTTTGGAAGAGGAACACATGCCAATTGATAAAATTAGTTTTGTGCCAACATCAATGCAGAACGCCGCTGTTGCTTCCAGTTTAGGTTTGCCTATTGCTGATATTAATGACGTTGAAGTTGATATTGCAATAGAATTTGTGGACATGGTGGATGACAATTATAATTTCATAAAACGAAACAGCAGTTCTTTTGTAAGAGATAAGATGATTGCACAGAGCGCAGGAATTTTGATTGCGATTACTGGTGAAGAAGGCTTTGGGAAAAAGCTTATGGGAAAAATTCCTTTTGAGGTTGCTACTTTTGGCTGGAAAAGAACTCTTAACCAGTTAGATGCTTTGGGAGAAGCAAGAAGAAGAATGAATGGCAAAGTCCCTTTCAAAACAGAAACAGGGCATTATGTGATTGATGTTAAAATTGACAAAATCTTTTCCTATGATGATCTTGAATTCGAAACCAAACAAATCCCAGGGGTTCTTGAAACAGGATTGTTCATTGG
>JBDRLP010000017.1:0-9440 GCA_043812975.1 Candidatus Iainarchaeum sp.
CAACATTTGATGTTAGTGGTTTGAGCGGAACAATAACTCAGGTAAGAATAATCTGGAGTCATCAGGTTCCGGGAGCACTAAGTGATGATTCAGTTACAATAAGTTATGGCCTTACTGCATACAATGACATTACTGCAAATACGTACAATTCAGGAAATACTCCAATTGATCACATGGATGTTTCCTCTGCTGTTTGGGAATATTATGATGCTACTTCCCGCAGGTCTGGAGGAGGCTCGTGGCAGTGGAGTGACTTTACAAACCTTAAGGTTGGAGGGGCTTATACTAAATTCAAGGGCTCTGATTCCAGTTTCCTTTTAGATGCAGTCGGAGTTGAAATTACTTACACGCCGTGATACTTATGATTGAAAGCACAAAAGGGCAGATTTTTTCGGTTGACATGATTCTTGCGGCTATAGTTTTTCTTTTTATTATAACTTCAACTATTGTTTTTTCAAATGAAATAAATAATAATGTTATTCTTGCAGAAAAAGATAATTTGCGGAAAGAAACTGCTATAACTGCTGCAAGTGCTCTGGTTTATTCTTCAGGAAGTCCTGCAAACTGGGAAAATTTAGCTGATTTGAACAATGTTTCTTCTATTGGAATTGCTAAAACAAGGAATTTTCTTGATTCTGAAAAAGTTTCAAAACTTGTTGACCTGAATCAAACTAATTATTCTGCAGTAAAGTATCTTTTAGGTGTTTCTAAATATGGTTTGAAAATTTCTGTTTTAAATTTACAAGACAAAAGTGTTCTGGCAGAATTTGGTTTGGAGCCGGAAAGTGATGATTCAGTTAGTGCTGTAAACAGGTTTGCTTATTATAATGGCCAGGATGTTCTGATTCGGGTAAAGGTGTTTGAATAATGAAAAAAGGAATTGTGATTTCTTTCGATGCTCTTTTGGCATTGCTGGTTTTTATTTCAATATTAATTTTAACAAATTCTTACTTAGCAGGAGCTCAGTTTGAGGAAAAAAATAATTTAATCCTTAAAGAAAGTGCTATGGATATTACAACTGTACTTGAAAAGAACGGCGAGTTTGAATGGGCAGTTCAGAATAATAAAATTAACAGTATAAGATCTTACATTAATAAGCTTCCCAATTCTCTTTGTGCGGAAGTAAAAATTTTCAATAATAATGATTATGACAATCCTGAACTTTCAGTACTGAGGCCAAGTTGTAATAAAAACTTTAATAATTCAGCAACGTTCAACAGGAGTTTTGTTGAAAGAAGTTCAGGAAACACGAATTTTTATGTTGGACGAGTAACAACATGGGTCAAGGTGAGTTCATGAATAAAGGTTTTATTATTTCATTCAGTACTTTTTTAGTAGCTGGTTTTCTGGTTTTATTTTCAATATTTTATGTCGGTCTTGTTGAAAAACAGGAAATAAGTATCCTTGAAACTTTTTCCGTGGAAAAAGCAGGTTTTGTTGCTGATGACATTGATTATGATATTAACACTATTTTAGGAACTTACATTGATGTAAACAGAGGAAGTTCCTTAACAACAATAAAAATTCTTGAAAAGCTTCCTGCAGATACGAATAAGTTGCAGCTAATAGATTACAGTTCTTTTGTTGATGTTAATTATTCTGGCCAACAGAATGCCAGTATAGAGTTACATCTTGACAATCTTATTGACGGAAAAACTGAATTGGTTTTTTCAAACGATTTGCAGTATGATTATGGTTATTCCGGAGACAGTAATGTTTTGTTTTACAAACCAAGTTCTGATACACAAGTGCTCACATATGACATCAACATCAATATTAATGATTCCAGCCTTATTGTTACTCCGTGGACCTGGCAGGATATTACCGGCGATATTAATGTTAACCTGAACTTTGTGGATCAGAATGCTTCTAACGAAGTACATTATTCAGGAAAGCTCGATTCGAGCATTGAAAACACTTATAATTGGAATTACAGCGGTATTGCTGAGGACAGTTTTTACATTAAAATCGGTGCTTTTGGAGGAAACTCAAAAGCACTTCAGTTAACAGAATCAATTGGCGATTCCTCATCTCAAGCGCAAGTTTCAATAATTTCAACAATTAATAGCCCTGTATCACTGAAATGGTACTATGATGCAGATCTGAATTATTCACAAGGAGATGTAAATGTTAACAGGAAAATTTCCGAAAGAAACGCCTGATTCTGGCTTAAACTCAAGATTTATTAATAAAAGAATTAATTATATATTTGAAAAATTCTGCGGAGAATTGATTTAAAATGACAAATAAACTTGAGGTTTTTAAGACTCCAATAGATACTTTAATGTCAACTCTTGAAAACAGTGAAAAACTTTCTTTTAAAGATATTTCAAAACAACTCAATTTGAAAATGGATTCCGTTGAAAAACTTACTTTGTTACTGGAAAAAAGCGGTCTTGTCGAGGTTCATTATTCTGCTTTAATTACAAAAGAGCCATGGGTTTCTTTACAGAAAAAACTTCCCCATGTAAAAAATGAAAGTATTGAAGGAAAACTTATTGAAGAGTATAAGTATAATGTTGATTCAATCCCTATTGCAGTTAAAATTTTAGAAGTACCTACTGAACAAAGACCAATTTATTTTTTACAATACCCGGTTCTTGGAGAATACACAGAAGTTTTTCTTGAACAGTTTAAGGAAGAAATTTCTGAAAAAGTCCCTATTGATGTTAGTGAACTGTCGGATTCTAAAAAAAGCAATGTAGTTAAGAAAAAGTTTTTGGATATTGCAAAAGAAGAACTCCAAAAATATTTAACTGGTTTTTCGGAAGAAAAACTCAATATTTTATCTGGTTTAATCATGCAGTCAATGTATGGTTTAGGAAAGTTGGAATTAATTCTGGGTGACAACCTGCTTGAGGAAGTTACTGTTAACAGCAGTTTTACTCCGGTTGTTGTTTACCAAAGAAAACACGGTTGGCTGAAAAGTAATTTGGTTATTGAGACAGAAGAAGAGATTTACAATTATAGCAGTCAGATTGCAAGAAAAGTAGGAAGAGAAATAACAACTCTTAATCCTATTCTTGATGCTCACTTATCCACGGGAGACAGGGTTAATGCTACTTTATCCCCGGTAAGTACTTTTGGAAACACTATTACAATAAGGCGTTTTGCAAGACGTCCATGGACTATTGTGGATTTTATTGGCTCAAGCCACACTATGAATATTGAAATGGCTTCTCTTCTCTGGATTGCCATGCAATATGAAATGAACATTATGGTTGCAGGCGGAACTGCTTCAGGAAAAACAAGTGCATTAAACGCATTATCTGCTTTTATACCAAGTTATCACAGAATAATTTCTATTGAGGATGTAAGGGAAATAATGCTTCCTGATTATTTAAGGGCTAACTGGGTTCCTATGACTACTCGTAATCCTAATCCTGAAGGGCAGGGAGAGGTTACAATGCTTGATTTAATGCAGTCAAGTTTGAGGATGAGGCCTGACAGGATTATTCTTGGAGAGATCAGAAGAGGAAGAGAAGCTGAAGTTTTGTTTGAGGCAATGCATACGGGTCATAGTGTTTACAGTACTATTCACGCTAACTCTGCTGATCATGTTTTGAAAAGGCTGACTGAGAAACCAATAAGCATTCCTCCTTTGGAAGTTGAGGCTTTGGATTTGGTTCTTGTTCAGTATCGTGACAGAAAGTTAAACAAAAGAAGAACTTTTGAATTGTCAGAAATCGAAACTGGAGTCGGGGAACAGCAATTGTCAGTTAATACTGTTTTCAAATGGCAGCCCAGAGAAGATTCTTGGGAAGGGCTTAATTTAGCTACTAAGTTTGTAAGAAATCTTAATCTTCATACAGGTATGACTGAGAATGAGATTGAGCAGGAGTTAGAGGATCGTGCGTTGATTTTACAATGGATGCTTGACAATAAATTAAATGACATTAATCAGGTGGGTCAGGTTATGAATGTGTTTTATTCTAATCCTGCTTCTTTAAAGGAAGCTGCCGAGAAGAAGATTTCTCCTAAACAAATCTTGGGGGTGTAATGCCTTTGAGGATCGGTTTATTACTTTTCTCTGTTGAAAGAACCCAGAAAATCAACAGGCATTTTATCTGGATTGGTCATAATCTTTCAAGAATTTTTTTTAATGTGAAATTTGGTTTGGCTAAAGCAGGAATTAATTTAACTCCTGAAAAATACTTAACTGCTTCATTTTTTTCAGCTTTGGTTTATGGTTTGATTTTTTTCACTTTTTTTTATGGGTTGTTTTTTCTCAGGGATGGAATAGCTGTTCCTGAAAATTCTCTTATTGCTGCTTTTATCGGCGTAGTATTTTTTCTAGTTTTCTTTTTATTACATACAATCTATCCTGCATTGTACGCAAAAAAATATGCTGCCGGAATTGACCAGAGTTTAATGTTTGCTTTGAAGAGCATGCTTATTCAGGTTAGCAGTGGAGTTTCCTTATTTGAATCAATGGTTAATATCAGTAAATCGAATTTTGGGGTTGTTTCAAAAGAATTTGAAAAAGTTGTGAAGGATGTTTCCTCTGGTGAAAGCGAGGCAAAAGCACTTGAAAAACTCGCTTTAAGAACTCAAAGTGAGTATTTGAAAAAAACCAGTTGGCAGTTATTAACTTCATTGAGAAGCGGAGCTTCATTAAAAGGTGCTTTAACAACAGTTGTTACTACTTTAAACAGTCAGCAGTTGCGTGCTATAAAGGATTATTCTGCAGAACTTAATCTGTGGATTTTATTGTACTTACTTTTGGCTGCAGCTATTCCTACTTTAGGAATAACTTTTTTAGTAATTCTTTCTGCTATGGGCGGGGTTTCTTTTGACCAGAATGTTATTTTGTTTACTATTCTTGGTGCTGCTACAATGCAGATTGTTCTTATTGGATTTGTTAAAACCAGGGTTCCGAAGGTGTACTTGTCATGATTCTCGGAATATATGAAAGGGTTTGTAGAGGTGTTTGTGATACGATTCCTCAAAAAACAAGGGAGCAGAAAGTATTCAAAGAACTGCATTATGCCGGTATCAGGGAAGATTTTGATATTTGGCTTGGAAAAAGAATGCTTCTAATAATGATTATTGGTTTAATTGGTTTGCTTTTGCCTTGGGCTACTGGCACAACTTTTGGATTATTGGAAATAGGGACTCCGTTGGTTTTTGTTTTAGGAGAATTTTCAATTCCTTTTTCCCCTGTGCTTTTTGGTTTTGGCTTGATTATTGGAATTAGTTTAATGCTGTTGTCAATGGTTTCTGTTTATCTTCACGTGTTTTATCAGATTGAAGGCAGGGTTTCTTTTGTTGATAATATTCTTCCTGATTTTCTGCTTTTAGTTTCCAGTAACATTGCAGCAGGCATGACTCCGTTTGCTGCGTTCAGGAATTCTGCGAGAAAAGAATTCGGGCCTTTGAGTGATGAAATAAAAAGAGCTTCTTCAAAAGCCCTTGGTGAACAAAGTTTCACTCAAGCGATTTCAGAATTATCGAAAAGAATCAGAAGTTCTTCCTTGAAGGAAACTGTTTCATTTTTCAGTCAGTCGTTAAGATCAGGAGGACATTTATCAAAGCTTCTTGAAACAAGTGCTGAACAATTAAGGCAAACTCAGGAAATGAAAAAGGAACTTATTTCAAGTTCTAAAATGTACGTGATTTTTGTTGTGTTTGTTGTTGTTATAGGAACTCCTTTGCTTCTTGGGGTTTCAGTTCAGTTTTTGGAAATAATTTCATCAATACAGGAGCAAAGTTCAGTAGGAGGAAATGTTATTGACTCGGTTTCCTTTTTGAGCACTGAACTTAACATTACTCCTGAATTCATGGAGTTTGCAGCATTCTTGTTACTTTTTGTTAATTCATTGCTTTCATCATTATTCATTGGGGTCATTGGTTCTGGTAATGCAAAATTAGGATTGAAAAATTTTCCATTGTTATTAGTTGCTTCTTTTGCTGTTTTTATAGTCGCAAATGCCTTTTTAGGGCAGTTTTTAGCCTTTTAAGAAGGTAACATTTATAAGGAATAATAACTTAATTCTACAAAAGTTTTCCAATTTTTTTTGGAGTAGTGAGGTGAAACAATGGTAGATAAAAGAGGTCAGGGAACAACAGAATACTTGATTATCTTAGCTGTCATTATTGTTGTTGCTTTGGTTGTTGCAGGAGTAATGGGTTGGTTCCCAGGTTTAGGAACTCAAATTACTGAGCAGCAGAGCAGAGCATATTGGCAGTCATCAAGCCCGTTGGCTATAACTCAATGGGACATTGATGGAACAAATGCAGATTTGGTCATAAGAAATCAGACTGTTGATAAGATTCAAGTAGAGGCAGTAACATTGGACGGAGTTGCCGTAGGTTTAACAGATGCAAACGTAGCAGCTGGAAGCCAATCAACTTTTACAGGAGTAGGAGTAACTTGTACAACTGGAGAAGTTTACCAGTATGACGTGGTCATAACCTATAGTGTACAAGGTGGTTTGACCAGTGCAAAACAAACAGCAACTAAACCTTTAGTTGGGATTTGCAGTTAAATGACTTCGGTCATTTAACTTCTTTTTCTTTTTTTAATACTTTCCAAATAACTTTTATATATGAAGAAAAAACCAGAATTATTGGTCGGGGTGGCATCTTTTCCAGTTGCGATTGCTGCCGTGAAAAATGGCACTGATGCGGTCTATTTTGGGGTAAAAGGCTTCAATATGCGTGACCTTGGCACTAACTTCAAAACAAGCGAACTGAACAAGCTAATGAGTTATCTTCATAAAAATAAAGTGAAAGGTTACCTTGCTTTGAATACTGTTGTGTTTGAGGAAGAAATTACTGAGGTTGAAAAAATTCTTAAAGAAGCAAAAAAAGCAAAAGTTGATGCAATTATTTGTTCTGATTTGGGGGTTCTTTCAATTGTAAAAAAACTAAAATTAGAACCTCACATAAGTACTCAGGCAAGTATTGGAAACTCAATTGCATTACAGCAATATAAAGATCTTGGTGCAAAGAGAATTGTTCTTGCAAGAGAGCTTTCTCTTGAACAAATAAAAAAAATAACTAAAAACGCGAAAAAGATCGGAGTTGATGTAGAGATTTTTGTTCACGGAGCAATGTGCATTGCTGTTTCAGGAAGATGCTTTATGAGCCATGAGCTTTTTGGAAAAAGTGCCAACAAGGGAGAATGTTTGCAGGTTTGCAGGCGGGCTTATTTTGTAGATGGTCATGCTCCTGATTTTGAAAAAAAAGAACTTAAATTACAAGGAGACACGATTCTTTCTGCAAAGGATATGAAAACAATCGAGTTTTTGGATAAAATAATTGCTTCTGGTGTTTCTTCATTAAAGATTGAAGGCAGAACAAAACCCAGTGACTATGTTGCTGTTACAACAAAATGTTACAGAGAAGCAATAGATTCTGTAGCTGATAAAACTTTTTCAAAAAAGAAAATTTCTGTCTGGAACAAGGAACTTTCGAAAGTGTACAACAGAGATTTCTCAACAGGATTTTTCTTAAGAAAACCTGGTGCAAAAGACCTTGCTGAGAACCAGAAAAGCAAGCAAACACAAAGAAAAAAAATGATTGGTACAGTAAAAAAGTATTATGCAAAACCAGGAGTAGCTGAAGTAAAGTTAATTGAAAATATTCAATTAAGGGATAAGCTTGTTTTTGAGGGAGTCACTACTTTTTTAGAACAGGAATTAACCTCAATACAAGTTAACCACACGAAACTTAAACGAGCAAAAAAAGCCCAAAAAGTAGGAATAAAAGTTTCAGAAAGAGTAAGAGAAAACGATAAAGTTTTTGTATTAGAAAAAAAGTAAGTACGCGGAGGACGGGATTTGAACCCGCGTTCCCGTGAAGGAACACGCTGTTTGGGTCGCCTCTCGCCCCATTGTAAATGGGGCAAAGTCTGCTCTACTCCCGTGAGCAGACGGGACTTTCCAAGCGTGCGCATTTGACCACTCTGCCACCTCCGCAAACACCTTTTTCTTTCTTTGAAAAGAAAGAAACCGGGTACCCTTCGGGTACACGGCCTCCCAGAATCTTTGATTCTGGAAGGAAGCTGTACCAAAAAGAAAGAAAATTTGTCTTTTTTGGCCACTAAAAATTAGCTCTGAGAACCTTTAAAAGTTCAGCGTTTTTTAACAATACGGTTGTATTCTTCATCAAGTCTTTTTGCAGTTCCAAAACCTTTTCGCCTTTGCTCGTAAATCATTCTTCCTTCAATAGCATCAAAAATAGGTTTCAAATGTGTTCTTATTTGTTCAGCAGTTTCCCTCTGGGCACTAACTACATTCAAAATAGGCCTGCAGAAAGTCCCAAATTCTAAAGGTAGTTGTCTTTCTTTCTTGAACCTTGTGCAATAAGTAGCAAGTCTCTGTGGTTCAACTCCAAGGGTTTCTAAATTTTGAAATGCTTTGGAGATTATAGTTTTGATACTTCTTCTTTTGTTTCCTATAACTCCGCTCTGAGCAATGACTTTATCTCTTATTAGAGTATCTCTGATTTCTCGGTGAGTAGTTTTTGGCATTACTTAGATTAGTGCTGATCTAGTATAAAAAAATGAGGATTTGTATTTATTTATAAAGCTTCTGAATTCCTTCAATGTCGCCGTTATTGAGGTCCCTTTTTGAGGTTTCACCTTCGGTTGAATAACCGTACATTGTTTCCTCAATACAGCCTGTTTCGTAAAGGTCTCCCATGCCGGATGAGTGCCCAAGTTCATGAGTGATAATATTCTGCACATCCATTTTGTTTGCATCTGCATTTCCCCATTCAAAGTCAACCTCATCAAGGAGCATGTCCCATTCTAATAATTCCCTTGTTGATGGTTTGCCTGAGAAATAACCCCACACTGTTGTTACTCCTATTGCTCCTGAATAAGATATGCTTCCGAATGAAAGAGTATTAACCCCGTCATAGTTTCCATTGTTGTAAGAAGCAGTGTAATCAACAATTCCTGTTCCGAAAATATTGAAAGATACTTGTGAATCCCATTCATTAATTCCTGCATTGGTTGAATTTACAATAAGGCTTTCTGAGAGCCCCTGTGAATTAGTTGGGTTAATCAAAAAATCTTCTGTTGTTTTCCACTTGGCATCTTTTGCCAAAAATGCGTAGCAAGTTACTCTACCCTTGTCATTTCCCCCGCCTGCCCAAGGAGGTTTTGCGTTATTATTTTTATAGTGGATAAAAGTGATTTTTTCAAGAGGGCCTTTGTCAGCTTTAGGATTAGCCTGTTCTGGAAGGGCTAAAACCATTCCTGCGATTATAAGAACTATTAACCCAATTGCTGAAATTTTGTTCATTATATTATTAGTGCTTTTGATGTATATATGCTTTTTTGTTGTGTTGGCGGTGTAGAATTGCTGTTTGTATATAAATGATAATTGTTTTTATTTTGTGTCCCATGATTTCAAGATTATAAGCTAATATTTTGATTGTGACTTCTTTTTGTTGGTTTTGGGGTTTGCGGGAGCAAACCCAGGAACCAA
>JBDRLP010000018.1:0-9473 GCA_043812975.1 Candidatus Iainarchaeum sp.
ACCCCTGCTTCGTTTACTTTCTTAAAAATAGTTGGTTCTTTTGGCATTCCCATTAATACTTTGTGTTCTAATTTTCCTGGAAGCAGCGCCTGCCATATTGCGTCTTTTCTGTGGGTAATTTTTTTTACTGTGAACACTGGTTCCTGCCTGATAACATCCTGTGTTTCTGTTAAATCCACAAATGGACCTTCATCTGCCCGTTCTTCTGTGGAAATAGTTCCTTCAATAACAAATTCGCAATCTGCGGGAATGTAACCATCAAATGTTTTTGCTTTCGTAACTCTAATCGGTTTCAGTGAATTAGCTATTTCTAATTCATTCACTCCAATTTCCACTGATGTTGCTGCAGCAACCAATACCTCTGCTCCGTTTCCAACACAAACTGCACAAGGCATTTCTTTTTGTCTTTCAAGGAACTCATCAAAGTGTCTGTTTTTCACTACTCGCATAGAAAATTTATTTTTACTTATTTGCATGGTTCTGTGAATATCAACATTCTGCCCGTACTCAGGATCAGTTGCAATTACTACTCCACTACTAACATAGTTTCCTCCGTCATTCTCAAGGTGAAAGAGGATTGGTAATTTACCCAAATCAATTTCTCCCATTTCCACTTCTTGACAAGGAGCATTTTCAATTATTTCTGGTTTTGTTGGATTTTCAATTGCTTTTGTTATTGTAGGAATTAGTTCACTTACTTTGCAACCCAAATAATCAGCCACTGTTTGTTTTGTCGGAAAAATATTTCCGGCAACCCTGAACTCTGATTCTTTTATTTTCTCAAACAGAACAGGTTTGTCTACAAGTTCATTGATTACTGCACTTGCTTCAAGTTTTTTTGAAACTGGTTTTTTTATTACGACAAGGTTTTCAAGTTTTTCAATATGTTCTCTAAAACTCATTTTTCCCACCTCTTGAATTCACTGTTCTCTATTCCAAAGCAATCCATTACCTTTCCACTAATAAAAGCCAATAAATCTTTAATTTCCTTCGGTTTATGATAAAACCCAGGACTCAACGGAAGCACTATTCCGCCTGCTAGAGAGATTTTGTGCATTTGTTCCAAAGCAGGCGTGCTCAAAGGAGTTTCTCTTACACAAACAACGAGTTTTTTCCTCATTTTTAGGATGTTGTCAGCTGCCCTTGCAATTAGTGTTCCGCAATGCGCATTCGCAACCTCAGAAGCGGTTTTCAATGTACAGGGAATAATTACCATTCCATCAACCAAAAATGAGCTGCTTGCTATTTCCGAAGCCATATCTTTATTATCATAAACTTTATGAGCAAGTTTTTTGATTTCTTTTGGATCAAACTCTGTTTCTTCTTCAATTAGTTTTTCCGCCCACTCACTCATAACTAAATGAATTTCTATATTCTTTTTTTTCAACGCATTAAGGAGTTCAATTGCATATGCGATTCCGCTTGCTCCGGTAATTGCAACTATTAGTTTCATTTCGTTGCCTCTTTTAGCAAAGGAAAGCTTTTTGAAAACCCAGGGCTAATTTTTTCACCAGAATTTAAAAGTTTTTCAGCTTCTTCCAAACTAATTTCTTTAAAACTTTCAACTTCATTTTTATCAATAATAATTTCTCCTGCTCCGTTTGCTTTGAAAACTCCTAACAAAAAATCGTCATTGTATTTTTCATCCTTTATCCTTATTTTTCCAAATTCCTCAAGCTCTGTTGCTTCTAACCCCAGTTCTTCTTTTACTCCTCGGACGGCAGCTTCTTCAAAGCTTTCCTCAGAGTGAACTGTTTCCTCTACAATGCTGTAATGTAGTGGCCTGATTTGCTTATTTGGACTTCTTTGCTGTACAACGAGTTGTTCATTATGCATAACATAAACTCCTGCGCAGCGATAAAGCAACCCTTTTTCCTTAATTTCTTTTCTAGAAGCTTTTCCAATCACATTATTTTCTTCATCAATAAGGTCAAGTATTTCTTCCATTCAGAACAAATCCTCTTCAATTAGTTTTGCTTCTCCACCGGTTTTACAAACAATAAGTTTTTTCACTCCCTTGAATTTTGAAAAATGGTTTTCAATTTTTTTAACATTGTTTTCCAAACACAAGATTTTTACCTGTGGCCCGGCGTCAATTGTGAAATAACATTCAGTTCCTTCTTCTCTTAATTTCATTATTTCTTTCATAATGCTTATTGTTTCAGGTTCCCAATAAATCAAATGTGGTTCTGTTGTTATCATTGTAGAATGCATTTTCAATGCATTCATTTCAGCTGTTCTTCCAAGCATTGGAAAGTTTTTTTCAATAATTGCTTCTCTTACTTTTTTCAAATCCTTGTCAATTGTTTCCATCCAACAATGGTATAATTCAGAACTTAAAGTGGTTTTGTCCATTCCTTCACTCGAACCGACTTTCTTCTCCTTTGTAGTTAGTACAACAACAACCATTCTCAATTCTTCCCAATGATCCTGAGGAGCTATTTGTTTTGCAAAACTATCACTCCCATCAGGCTGGCTTCCTTTTTCAAATTCAACAAAGCCACCAGCAATACTTCTAGAAGCACTTCCTGAGCCCTGCCTTGCAATAATACTCAGTTCTTTCTTATCTAAGTGTAAATCAAGTGCTTTGGTTGCTGCAAGAGAAAGAGCTGCAAATGCTGATGCCGAACTTGCTAAACCAGCTGCTTTTGGAAAATTATTTTTACTTTCAATTCTTGCGTAAATTTGTTCTCCAAATTCTTTTCTCACTAAATCCAAGTGTTTTGAAACTCTTTCTAATTCTTTTTCTGTTGCATTTCTTCCATCAATTTTTAGCGAATCTTCTTTCAGTTTTTTTGAAAACTCAACAGTAGTAGTTGTATGAAGCTTATCCAGTGCCATTGAGATGCTAGAGTTTTTTGGAAGAACCAGTTTTTCGTCTCTTTTTCCCCAGTACTTTACCAATGCAATATTTGAGTTTGCTATTGCTGTTGCTTTCATAAAATCACTTTCCCGCCACAGTTTCGGCTGTGGGCTGCGATGCACCCTGCTTTGCAGGGGGCTGGCTCACTTCGTTCGCACAAATCACTTTTTCCCAAGCTCCGTTTTTGTTGCTTCAAATCCTGCTTTCTGAACAGCAAGGACAACTTTTTCTTGCGTAGTTTCATCAGGAACTAAACAAATAACAAGACCGCCTCTTCCGGTTCCGGTGAGTTTTGCTCCTAAAGCTCCGTTTTCCTTTGCAACTGAAATAATTTTTTCTATTTCATTACAACTCAGAATCATCTCCCTCAAAAGATTCATGTTTTTATCCATTAGCTCCCCTAATTTTTCAATGTTTCCTTCTTTTAAGGCTTCCAAACCATTTTTATAAACTTTTTTGTATTCAGAAAAAATTTGTTTGAACTTTTCAGAATTTTTTTCTTTTTCAACTTTAACATCAGCAACAATTTCTTTTGTTTCCTGAGTAATTCCGGTTGAAGCAAGAACAATTTTCAGAGGTTTTGTGACTTTAATTAATTCAATTTTGTTTTTTCCGCCTTCAATGTTTTTTTCAAAAATCAAAAAACCACCGTAAGTTGAACAAGTATTATCAATACCGCTTGGGTTTCCTGCTGAGCCTTTTTCACCTTCATAAGCAACCTCATTAATCTGATTGTCATTCAGACCAAAAGAAAAATGTTCATTCAAAGCACGTGCAACAGAACTTGCCAAAGCTGCAGACGCCCCAATTCCGGAAGCGCACTTCAGATTTCCTGAGAGAGTTATTTTCAACGGAGTTTTTTGCAAATCAATTTTTAAAAATTTAAACATTAAATCAAAACTTCTTTCCATTTCCCCTCTTTTTTTTATTTTGTAGCCCTCAACAGCGGGTCTGTTGTCAATAAGCTCCAAGCCAGAAATAAATTCTTCATTACCCTGAGTTTCCTCAACCTCAGCAATAGTAATATCTGAAATTGCGGAAGCTATTGCGGGCAAACCATAAACTACAAAATGTTCCCCAAAAAGAATTGTTTTTCCGTAACCTATTCCTTTTCCTGTCATTTTATCACTAATATAAAGGGAAATAAAAGTTATTTAACAACTATTAGTTATGTAGCAGTTACTGTTGTTTTTTCTTTGCAGGTCTTATTTTAGCGCCTTTCACATGAATCGGGCTTTTACTTGTAGAAAATAATTCCGTATTTTCTCTAGTGGTAAATCTAACATCACCTTTCGGAGCAGGAACTTTTTTGAACGAGCTTAAAGGTTTTAATGAAGCAGGAGTGTCTCCTCGAATAGGTCTTATTCGCATACTTAAGGGGTCACGTATTTTTCTCCACAAACCTCTCAATATTCTAACCATATCATACAACCTTGAATTTGTACCCGTATGCAATTATTCCTTCTTCATCAGCATCGGCAATTTTTCTGAATACTTTTTTTACTTTAACACCAATTTTTACTTTATCATCTTCAGAATCAACTATCTGCGCAAGAATTTTCAATTTATTATCAAGTTCAATAATAGCAATATGATACGGAGTTTCATTATCAAAACCAACCGGGCCCACAAATACTTTTGTAAAAGAATGGATTTTCCCTGTAAAAGGCATTTGTTCCTTGACAAGAACTCCTTTCCTTCTGCAGGCCGGACAAATAGGTCTTGCTGGAAAATAATTTGTTTTACAAGTCTGACATTGATTTCCTGTTAATCTATACCTTTCATCAAACCTTCTCCAATGTATTGGAACTGCTGCGTCGACCATTATTGAACCCTCCTATAAAGATTCACAACAACTGTTGCACCAGAACCGCCAACATTATGAGTTAAACCAATTTTAGCATCTTTGATTTGCCTTTTGCCTGCTTTCCCCTGCAACTGCTGAACAACCTCAACAGCCTGAGCAACTCCAGTAGCACCAACTGGATGTCCTTTTCCTTTCAAGCCACCTGAAGTGTTAATTGGGATTTCTCCATCCATTGCAGTTTTTCCCTGCTCTGTTGCTTTTCCGCCTTCTCCTTTCTTAAAAAAACCTAAATCTTCTATTGCCATTATTTCTGCAATTGTAAAACAATCATGAACTTCTGCAAAATCAACATCCTTTTGTGTTACTCCTGCTTTTTCAAAAGCAATTTTGGAAGCAATTGTTGTTGCTTCGATTCCGGTTAAACTTTTTCTTCCGGTTAAAGCAATTGTTCCTGAAGCCTGACCAGAACCAATTATTTCTATTGGCTGTTCAGAATATTTTTTTGCGACATCAGTAGCAGCAATTATAACTGCTGCGGCTCCATCACTGATTGGAGAACAATCTAATAATTTTAATGGTGAAGAAACATAACCTGAGTCCATTACTTGTTCTAAAGTAAATTCTTTGTGGAAATGCGCATAAGGATTGTTCATTGCATTCTTGTGATTTTTAACTGCAACAACCGCCATTTGTTCTTCTGTTGTTCCGAATTCTTCCATATGACGTCTTGCCATTAAAGCATAAAGTGCTGGAAAGGTTGCTCCGTGGAATAATTCTGTTTCCTGATCCCCTGCTCCGCCCAATGCAGTACTTACTTCTCCTGCATCGACTTCAGTCATTTTTTCGACACCACCAACAGCAACAATATCATGTTCGCCAGATGCCACTGCAAGCATTGCGTTTCTAAGTGCTACACTACCAGAAGCACATGCTGCTTCCACCCTATGCGCAGGCAACGGATTTAATCCTAATTGATCGGCAATAAGTGCGCCTATGTGTTCCTGTCCTATTAATCTTCCTGAAGCCATTGTCCCTCCATAAACAGCTTCAATTTTATGCCCTTCAACTCCGGAATCTTTTACAGCCTGTAATCCAGCTTCCGCTACTAACTCGCGCAAACTTTTATCCCAGCGTTCACCAAACTTCACTAATCCAGAGCCTACTATAGATACACTTCTCATTTTTTCAACCTCGAATCAATAAAACTTGCAATTATATAGAACCACACAAGATCCAAAATAATTATTATTCTCATCACAATACCGCTGATTATATCAAAATTAAATCCAAAATTGAATCCAAGCAAAGAATTGACGATAAAATTAATTGGATGGTCTATAAGCCGTGCTAACTCAAAAAATAAAATCGAGTCGTAAGCCATACTAGTGGCTAAAGCCAAAATTACACCGCCAACTAAATAAATTATTACAAAATATTTCAATTTGTTCCAATTTGGTTCTAAAAACTTTTCCCAGTCCATTAAAATACCCCCTTAATGCAGCCCCTTTATTTTTTTTCTCTGAATGGCGTACTGTGCATAATCAATGTATTCTTTTTCTTCTATTGCTTTTCTCAAAGGAATTTTTTGTCTTTTGGTTTTGATGTTTTTAGTTACAGTAATCTCGAACGCATCACTTCCTGCTCCGCTTCCATAAGAAACCATTAAGATTTTTTCCCCTGGTTTTGCAATATCAAGAGTTGAAACCAAACCAACCATAGAACTTCCGGAGTAAGTGTTTCCAATAAGCGGAGTCATTAATGCTGGTTCTACTTGTTCTTTTGTAAATCCTAATCTTTTTGCCGCTAACAACGGAAATTTCCCGTTTGGCTGATGCGGCACAAAATAATCATAATCCCCAATTTTTGTTTTGGTTTTTTTCAATAAACCTTCAACTCCTCCAATCAAGTGCTTGAAGTAAGCTGGTTCTCCGGTAAATCTTCCTGCGTGTTTTGGGTATTCTGCATGCTGTCTTCTCCAAAAATCAGGAGTGTCAGTTGTAAAAGAATAAGTGTCGTCTAATGTAGCAATTATTTCTTCTTTTTTGTCTCCGATTAAAATTGCAGCTCCGCCTGAACCTGACGTGAATTCTAAAGCATCATTAGGTCTTCCCTGAGCAGTATCTGCTCCTATTGCCAAACCATATTCAATCATTTTTGATTTCACAAGACCCATTACCATTTGAATTCCTGCTGTTCCTGCCTTACATGCAAATTCCAAATCAGCAACCATTAAATCAGGCCCTGCATTAATAGCATCAGTTACAATTGTTGCAGTTGGTTTAACCGCATAAGGATGGCTTTCAGAACCAACATAAATCGCGCCTATTTTTTGAGGCTCTATTCCTGAAACTTCAAGAGCTAATCTTGCTGCTTCAACTGAAATTGTTGCTGCGTCTTCATCCCACGAAGCAACTGCTTTTTCTTGAACCCCTAAACCCTTTGCTACTCTTAGCCCTTCTTTGTTCCAAACCCTGGCTATTTCCTCAACCTTGATTCTTTTTCGTGGAACATAAGCCCCGTAACCAACAATTCCTACACTCATTTCGAACCCTCTAATATTTCCTTAGCTCTTGTAACACTTATATTTCCTTCTTTTGACATTTGACCAGCAATATCATCAATCTGGTTTTCTTTTGCACCAGCTTGGATTGCAATGTTTTTAGCGTGCAGTTTCATGTGTCCTTTCTGGATTCCTTCAGTTGCTAATGCTCTCATTGCTGCAAAGTTCTGAGCCAAACCAACTGATGCAATTATTTCTGAAAGTTCATTAGCTGTTTTGACTCCTAAAAGTTTAATATTGATTCTTGCTAATGGGTGAGTTCTTGTTGCGCCTCCGACTAAACCAACAGCCATTGGTAATTCTATTTCTCCAACCAAATCACCATTATCATTTTTGTAGTACTTGGTGAGTGGTAAATATTTCCCTGTGATTGATGCAAAGGTGTGTGCTCCTGCTTCAACAGCTCTGAAATCATTTCCTGTTGCTACTACAACAGCGTCAATTCCATTCATTATTCCCTTATTGTGAGTGCATGCTCTGTAAACATCGTTTGCTGCAAACTCGTAAGCATCAAGGATTTTTTCAATTGCTTCTTCTCCTAAAGTTTCTTTTTTCCAAACTGAAGTTGCTTTTACTGTTCTGTGAACCGCTAAATTTGTAATTATTCGTAACCTTACTTTTCCGCCAGTGATTTCTTCCAAATCAGGAGATAATTTTTCACACATCGTGTTTACTGCATTAGCCCCCATTGCATCTCTTACATCAACCAATAAATGTATTCTGAGCATTCTTCCTCTCGGGGTTTCCATTATTGAAGATTCTACTTTTTTTGCTCCGCCGCCAAACTTAACAAGAATCGAATCAACAGAATTTGCTTCCTCAATTAGTTCTTTTTCTTTTTCCTTAATTGCTTCAACAGCTTTTTCAGGATCTTGTGAACCAACTATTTGTATCTGCCCGATCATTATTGGTTCACTTGCTTTTGCTTCAAAACCTTCACTTAATTTTGCAGCATTTGATGCCGCAGCTACTACACTTGGTTCTTCTAATGCAAACGGAACCAAAAATTCTTTCCCATTAATTTTGAAGTTTGTTGCTAAACCTAAAGGTAACTGAAATGTTCCGACAACATTCTCAATCATTCTGTCAGCCATTTCAAAATCTAAAGCACCGTACTTTTTTAACTGAGAAACTTCCTCATCAGTTAGTTCAGCAAACTCTTTGAGTATTGCCAATCGTTCTTCAAGAGTTTTTTCATAAAATTTACTTACACGTGATGTTTTCATCTAATATCCAATCCTTTACTTTTAGAAAAAATTTGTGTCAGGGTTGTTTTAATAAGTATGGTGTGAATCAAGATATTTTTTTACTATCTCTTCCCTTGCTTTTTTCTTGGCCAAACCAACGCGTATCAGGTCTTCAGAATTCATGAACATCTTTGTCTTTGTGATTACAGACATATATAAAGGTTTCGTCTTTTGTACCCTGAAAAATTGGGGATTGACGTAGATTATTTTGTGGTCAGAAGCACTTCTGTTCCTTTTGTAATTTCTGCTTTTTTCTTTATAGAATAACGTTTCTGGCCGTCTACAATTAGTTCTGCTTTTATTTTTCCAAAATCAGTTACAATTATTTTTTCATGATCATTAATAATCACTGGCCTGTGAGTCCAGTCAACAGGATTAACACTAACTACAACCAAAACAGATGCATTTCCTTTTACCATTGGCCCTCCGGCACTTAATGCATGGGCTGTAGATCCGGTTGGAGTTGCAACTATCAAACCGTCTCCTGCTTCTTCACTTATTTCAGAACCGATTTTCATTTTGTACCGCATTATTCTTCCTGCTTTTTCCGGAACAATAAGAACTTCATTAAGAGCTAGGTCAACTTTTTTACCATCAACTTTTGCCTGAATTCTTGTTCGTGTTTCTATTTTGATTTTATTGTTCAAAATTTTTTCAAGTGAAGCTTCAACATCAAGTTCGTTAAACGTTTGTAAGTAACCTACATTCCCAAATCCCATTCCTACAACAGGAATCTTTTTTTTCAGTTCACGGAAAACCGAAAGCAGTGTTCCGTCTCCTCCGAATGAAAGTACAATATCTCCTGAAAAGGCACTGATTGATTTTCCTTTTCCTAAAAAAGCTTTGTCTGTTTCTACAGAAATTCCTTTTTCTTCCAAAATTTTAATTGCTTCTCTTGCTGCTTTTTTTGCTTCAGGGTTTTCCTTTCTTCCGGTAATGCTGACTTTTTTGATTTTCATAACAATATTCTAGCCAGAAAGTTGTTTAAAGAATTAG
>JBDRLP010000019.1:0-23215 GCA_043812975.1 Candidatus Iainarchaeum sp.
CCTATAGCTGTTTTAATAAAGTCTTTTGAAAGCTTAAACAAAATTCTTTTTTTTTCCTTCGCAGAAAGCGGTTTAAGTTCATGGATTACAACAAGTTTATCCCTTTTATTTCGTGGTTTTCCATTATGCCTGCCATGGCCATTCGAACCACTAGTACTTTTTCGAAAAGGTAAAATAACCATGTTACTAAAAAGACTTTTAGCATTAAAATAGTTTTTCATTTAGGTACAAGGCTTTTTTTCACAAGAGAATCTATTTTCGTACCTTCAAATAACTCTAATTTTAATTTATTGAAAATATAGGTTTCTAAAAACCTCAAATCCTGCTCTGGGAACTTATCTGTAAGTATTTTTTTGAAATCGGCTTCATTAAGCTTTATGTAATTCAAACCATTGATTTTTTCAGGCAAAGGTTGGTTTCTTTCACTGATACTTTCATTCAGAATAAAAAAATCCATACCTGAAAAACGCATACAATAAAAACCATCAAGCCAAATATCGTGGCAGATTAAGGCTGTGTTTTCTCTTGTTATTTTTCCTTCAGCAACAAAATCCATTAACACACGCTGTTTGAAAAACTCGTCCACAAAATCAGGATCCTTATCAAGGTTAGCAAGGTGTCTTTCCCTGTCAATTTCTTCTTTTCCTTTAATGTATTCATGAGTAACAAAAAACATGTTTTCCTTTCTGAAAAACTTATCAACACCAAATTCTTTAATTTTTTTAATTGCGTTTTTTTCATCCTGACCCACAAGCAAGTAAAGGCTGATTAAACCGTCTTTTTCCAATGGTTTCAGAAACTTAAATAATTTATTTACTTTAAACTTTGAAAGCTTCTTGTTAACAGGCCCAGAAACAAGGACATCTTCAATAGAAAAGAAAATGTTCTTTCTTATAATTGCTCTTTCATTCAGGTTCATGGATTAATTGAGGTGGAAAAGGTTTAAAGGCAAAGCACAAAAATTAGTTAAAATTATGAATGTCTTTTTCTTTGCTTTCTAACAGCCCTATCTATTCTTCTTTTTCCTAATTTTGCAAGACCTTGTTCATGTGCATTTGGAGCAAGATGTACAACCGCAGATCTTGTCCTGGCTGATCCTTTTGAAGGCGCATTAATTTTCTTTTTCACTGGAAGATACACAGATCTTCCGGTTATTGTTATTGTTGGTTTTCTAGTAATAGGCTTCTTAGCAGGCATGGAAAACTAAGAGCGAAACAACTATATAAAACTTACACACATATTTAATTAGGGCGAAAAAAACATGGTAAAACGAGATTTGGCTATTTTTTCAGGTTCAAGCAATCCTGAACTTGCAAAAGAAATGTCTGCTTATTTGAAAATACCTCTTGGTAAAGTAGAACTCAAAAAGTTTGCTGACGGGGAAACTTATGTTAATTACAATGAAACCGTCAGGGGAAAAGACGTTTATTTAATCCAGAGCACCTCATATCCGGTTAATGATAATTTAATGGAACTTTTGATTATGATTGATGCTGCAAAAAGAGCTGCGGCAGAAAGGATTACCTGCATTATTCCATTCTATGGTTATGCAAAGCAGGAAAGAAAAGCAAGGGACAGAGAACCAATAACTGCAAAGTTAGTTGCTGAACTTTTACAAACAGCAGGAGCTCATGCAGTTATAGTAATGGATTTGCACGCTGACCAGATTCAAGGATTCTTTGACATCAGAGCAGACTTTTTGTATGCTTCAGGACCACTTGTAAAGTTTTTCACAAAGAAAAAACTCAATAATTTAGTTGTTGTTTCTCCAGATGTTGGTTCATCAAAAAGAGCAAGAGCTTTTGCAAAAAGACTAGGCGCTAGTCTTGCAATTATAGATAAAAGAAGACCAAAACCAAATCAAAGCGAAGTAATGCACCTGATTGGAGAAGTTAAAGGAAAAACCGCAGTTATAGTTGATGATGAAATTAACACAGGCGGAACAATTGTTAATGCAGCACAAGCAGTTATTGACCACGGTGCAAAAGAAGTTTATGCAATGGCTTCACACGCAGTATTTGCAGGAAATTGTCTGGAAAAAATTGAAAAAAGTGCTTTCAAAGAAGTAATTGTAACAAACAGCATTCCTTTGAAAAAGAAAACCAAAAAAGTAACTGTTGTTTCAATAGCACCTTTACTTGCTGAAGCAATCAGATGCACTAATGAAAATAAATCTATTTCAAAACTACTTAATCCAGCGAAGTGATTCAGTGAGCTGGCTCTCAAGACTTCTTGGAGAAATGCCGGAAGAAACAAAATACAAATCAACAAGCTCATTCAAAGTAAAGGATTCAGGAGACGGAGTTCTGGTTACAAGCCAGCCAATTAAAAATTACCAAAGTGAAAATGTAGCAAAAAATTTTATTAATAAATACAGAGAAAAGCCTGATGATGCTGATGAACTAACCACAACCGCAGAAAGTCCCGCCGCGACCAAAGGAGGGGTCCATAAGAGTACTGGGGAAGAAAAACCCGCAAGCCCACTAGAGGTCTTATTTTCAAGCCCTCATTCAGAAAACAGTTTAGAAGATTTAATGAAAACTCTGAACAATGCTGAAAAAGAGATAAGACCTATGGAAACACTACCTATGACTAGTGAAAATCTTTCAGGAATGCTGTCAAAACTTGCAATAGGAGCAGTAATCTTTTTTATACTAATATTGGGGTCGATTTTTTTCTTCACAGGACAGGATTTTAGCTCAATATTCTCTATACTATTCTGGATATTTATAGTCATAATTTTTTCAGCAGGAAAGAAAAAAACTCTAAAAAATTTAACCGATTCACGTAAATAACTTTAGAACTATGCAAAGTTTCAGAAAACCATTTATATAAGAAAGATCTCAATAAAGATTGAGGAAAATAAAATGGAAAAAGCCTCTATGAAGGTTGTTTGGGATTAGGCTCACTCGGCGTATAGAGAAAAACAATAAGCTAAGATTGTTTTGTAATCCCGAACACCTCTCAATTAAATTATTGATTTTCAACTATATCTGGTTCTTAGGTTTTTTGCTAACAATTTCAAAACCTGTTTATAAATCAGCGTACACAGTTTGTGCATGAAGAAGTTTTTGATTTTAATCGGAATTGCATTACTGCTTACTTTTTCACAGATGAATATTGCTTTTGCAGCACAAAGCGATGGTTATGTTCACAAGAACCATTACTACGCTGTTTCTTTTGACGGCGAAGGAGACGCAATAGTAAGGGTTCAGATTGATATTGAAAATACTTTAAACCAGCCGCGTAAGTGGATTGATCTGGAGATTCCGGGACAGGTTGTTGTTTACAAAGCAGTTCAGGAAAGTCCAGTGAGAAGCCCTATTGAATATTCAAAAACCCTTACTTCCAGCGCAACCATACTTCATTTGGAATTAAAAGAATCAATCCAGATGAACAACACAGGAACAATAGTTTTGTTTTACAAAATACCAAGGTATGCAGAGAAAGATTTAGTTGGAAACTATAATTTTGATTTTAAAACAATAATTGATAAGGACGCAATTCTTATTGAAAACCTCAGAGTGGCTGTTAATGTTCAGGAAGGATTATTTATGAAAGGCGGGGAAGCAAAAGTTGATTACAAACCAAACATAGGATTCATGGGAGAAATGGCAATGGCCAAGGCAATGGATGTTAGTGTTGAATCACCATACTACAAAGATTATTATTACAGCATTAGGAATACACAGGGTTTGGTTAAAACTGCAACTAATTTAGATCCTTTTGAAAGTTTTCACGTGAAAGGAAATTATGGAGAAAACTGGATTGGACTTTACTTCTTTGACATGATTGCAGGCATTATCGGGGCTGCAGTTCTGATTATTATTTTAGTTTTGGGTTTTAGAAAAATCAAAAAAGCACTTAAATTTAAAGAAACAAAAGGAAACGATTATGTTCAAAGCGCTCTTGTTGGTTTTGGTTCAGCAGTAAGCATTGTGATAATTAGTGCAGTTTTATTCTTCATAGCTGCATTAGTAAGCGAATTTAGTTATTCTCTGCAATGGATTTCGCTCCTAATTGGTTTGCTTGGGATTTTGATATCGTTTGTGTTGCTGTTTTTACCAAGCCTTTATGTTTCCTCAAAAAAAGGAATCATTCAGGGAGCATTAACCTTTTTCCTGACCATATTTTTCCTGATTGCAATCAGCATTTTCCTTGGAATCGCTTATAATGTCCTTTTTCCGCCCAGAATCTACTATTAGAGCGATTTTAGAAAATCGATAATTTATTATATTTCAAAAGCACTAATATTAACGATACACGATTTTAGGATTTTTTTAATACGGATTCTCTCGGAATAAAAGAAATTTTGAAAGTGAATAAAGAGGTGATAGAAAATGATGCAATTCAATTATTGCAATGAATGCCACGAGGTATTCGAAGTTAGTAGTGTTGATTCAGCACAAATAGTCAGTGGTTCGCACAAAAATTTTTGCAACCACAAGTAATTTTTAATTTTTCCTCAAGCGTTTGAGGACTGTGTTTACAACTTTATTATTGTAACCTTTATCCTGCATAACATGAATCAAATCTTCCTTAGAATAATCATGAGTTTTATCTTTCAGCAAATCAACAAGCTTCTCAACCTGACTTGTTTCACTCATAGTTAAAACCCCAGAAATTACGGGCTTAGACTGAACTTGTTTTTCGACTGATTTTTCAGCTTGTCTTTGAGCAACAGCTCTTCTTCGATTAAATCCCTGACTACTCTGACTTGAAATATTCTGAGATGGAAGAGATACTTCACTAGGTTGTGCTTTTGGTTCACTGGAAGGAACCTGATTTTTTAATTGAGCGTAAATGCTTGGGTTAAGGAACTGTTGCATTACGCTAAATAAAAGCTGAAAAACAAGATTAAACACTACTGAAATTAAAATACCTATACTAGCAAGACTTAGAATAGTGAATAAAAATTCAATCCCGAACTGGATGATTATTAACCCAATGGCAATTACAAAAAATATAATACTAACAATAACATTTGCCACAAAAATTTCCACAACCTTACCAGTACTCAATTCCCAGGATTCCCTTACAGAATCTATAATACCCTGATCTTTCTGGAGATAAATAGCGTTTCCTAATGAAAGCCTTATTGATGTGTAAATCATAACAAAAATATAAGGAAAAAACATTAGCAGAGCCAAAAGTGACAAAAGTGCAATAGGCGGGAACAAAAATGCTCCTATCAGGCTAAAGAATCCGAGCAAAAACATTACAATAAAATAAATCCTGAACTTGTCATGATACCAGCTAGTGAGAATCACAAAACAAGTATACAATGACAGGAGAAATAATGTTTTGAGAAATTTAACAAAACCAAAAGGAGCAGTCTCAAAACCAACTAACTGTAATGCCCTGACCTCAATTTTATAAAGCTGAAAAACAAGGTACAACATAAAAAGTATGAACAGTGGTACCAGAACAACAAAAATAATCAGAACAGCGGAACCCAACTGCGCTATAGACTGAGGATTTACAACATTAGTTATATCAGTGGTTCCTGCCAAAAGCAAAATAAGAGAAATAACAACAACAGCTGTCACCACAGTAAACAATACCGTAAGCCCAAGAATAACAAAGAAACGTTTAAAGGTTTCACGATCCTTAAACCAGAGAGTCAAAACATTCAAAATAATTTTTTCATAATCCATTAAAACCGAAAATAACAAGGATTTAGAGCTATTTAAAGATTGCTGTTGAACTTAATTTGCTTTGAATTGTAAAGAATAGTTATTTTAAAACAAAAAAAACAATAGTGCTTTTGATTAAAAAAAGAATTGACCTAAACAACAAGACTTATTTTTCTTTTTTGTTGCTTTTTCTGTAAATGTAAAACCCAGCAATTAATGCTACAATAAAAACAATTAAATACTCTTAGCAGGCATATTTTTAGTACTGGAAAAGTAAATTTCTGGATTTTTCTAGAGGTCTTATTCTCAAATCTTTTCTCAATTTTCAATTCTTATAATAATGTTTAAATACTTCCTCAAACCTAACATTAATCTGTTTTTAGAATTTTTAAAAAAAATTTTAGATGAAATTTTGCATTAGACATGAGTGGGGATTTAAATGGATGAAAAGTTTTTAGGAAAAGTGGCAGATAAAAGTAGTGAAGAACAATATTCTCCATTCCCAGAAGGATACAAAATCGGAAAAACCAAATATGTTATTATTACAGGTTCTGTAATCAGCGGAATTGGAAAAGGAATTTTCTCATCAGCACTTGGAAAAACACTTCAGGACAGAGGATTAAAAGTTGAGCCGATAAAAGTTGAAGCATACCTTAATGTCGACTCAGGAACACTAAGCCCTTACAGACACGGAGAAGTTTTTGTGTTAGATGACGGCACAGAAACTGACATGGATTTAGGAAGCTACGAAAGATTTTTAGATTTAGAACTTACAAAAGAAAACTTTATTACTCCTGGACAGATTTACCAAAAGTTAATTGAAAAAGAACGAAAAGGAGATTATAATGGCAGAGATGTGCAATACATTCCGCATGTTACTGGCGAAACAAAATATGTACTAAGAAATCTTGCAATAAAAAGCAAAGCAGATATTGTTCTTGTAGAAATCGGCGGAACTGTAGGGGATTTTGAAAATTTATTTGCAATGGAAAGTACAAGACAGATGATTTATGAAGAAGGCCCGGAAAATGTGTGCCTTGTAAACCTTACTTACATTGTTGAACCTAATCATTTAGGAGAATTCAAAAGCAAAGCAGCACAACTAGGGTTAAGAGAACTAATGAGACTTGGATTGCAGCCTGACTTAATTGTATGCAGAAGCCAACACCCGGTTACTGAAACAATAAAGGAAAAAATTTCTATGAACGCTAATGTCCCTATTGAAAAAGTATTCAATACATTTGATGTCGACAACATTTACGAATTACCCTTATTCTTCAGAGAACAGGGAATTGACCAAGCAATAATGGAAATTCTGCAATGGGAAAAAAAATACAAAGCGAATGGAAGTCATAGTTTAAAAGAATGGACTGAAAAAAATGTTGTGGAAAAGAAAGGCGAAATTACGATAGGGATTGCCGGAAAATACACTGGAACAAGTGACACTTACATTAGTATTGTAAAAGCATTAGAACATTGTTCAACCAAATTGAAAACTAATATTAAAATTAAGTGGATTGAAACCACGAGTATTGAAAAAGGAAAAACCAAAGTAGAAGAAGAAATGAAAGGAGTCAACGGAGTAATTATCCCAGGAGGCTTTGGAACTCGCGGTATTGAAGGAAAAATATCAGTTGCAAAGTATGTTCGTGAAAATAATGTACCTTTCCTGGGGATTTGTTATGGTTTCCAGATGGCAGTTGTTGAATTCGCAAGGAATGTCTGCGGAATAAAAGATGCCTCCACTGAAGAAGTAAAAAAAGATGAGGATACTAACGTTATCTGTATACTTCCTGAACAGGAAGAAGTAGAGGGTTTGGGCGGAACACTAAGATTAGGTGGTTTTGATATTAAGCTGAAAAAAGACACCAAAGCATGGGAACTTTACGGAAAAAAGGATTCTGTGAGGGAAAGATTCAGACACAGGTTTAATGTTAATACAAAATTCATTGATAAATTAGAGGGATGCGGTTTAATATTTTCAGGAATGGCTCCGAAAAAAAGAATCATGCAGATTCTAGAACTTAAGGATCATCCGTTCTTTATCGGAACCCAGTATCACGCTGAATTTACTTCAAGGCCTCTGAACCCTAACCCTATTTACTTTGGTTTAGTGAAAGCTGCTATTGAAAATAAGAAATAATTTTTATTCGACAAATTAACTTTATAATATCAAGCATTCAGAATTTAGTGTAGAACTTGGTATAATGACTGTTTTAAAGAGAAGCAGTTCTGGAATGGAACTGGAACTTCAGGTTTTAGATGAAAGGGGAAAAATTTCTAATAAATCAAAAGAGTTAATAGCAGAAGTAAAAAAAAGAAATAAAAAAATCGATTTAGTTCACGAAGCAACTAAAAATACTGTTGAATTAAAAAGCCTGCCAAAAGTTAGACTAAAAGATTCTTTTCCAAGATTGTTTGAGGATCTTGAAACAACAATAGAAGCCGCAGATTCTCAGGGGCTGAAAATATTTGGTTTAGGAACTTATCCTGGAAGCTTTAATGTTGAACAAGTTCCAAAAAAAAGATATAAGCTTCAAACAGCAATATTCAACAAAAAAGATATATTTGCTTGGGGTCACTGCGCAGGATTCCACTACCATTATACACTTCCATGGGGAGTTTTTGACTCTAAAAAAAAGTTTCTAAAAAAACTAGTAAACTCCAAAACTAAACAAAGTCTTTTGGACAGTCATAACTTGTTAGTGGCAATTGATCCGGCAACAAGCTGTTTAATGCAATCAAGTCCTTTCATAAACGGGAATTTTCTTGCGAAGGATTCCAGAATGCTGCAAATAAGGAATCCTGATGAATTGGATTACCAAAAAGGGTTATTTACAGAACTTGAAGAATTTGGAGAACTGCCAGATTACATGTGGACCATGCAGGATTTGAGGTATCGACTTCTTTCAATGGATAAAAAAATGAAAAACATAATAAAGAAAACAAGATACAAAGATGAAGTTAAGAAAAAACAACTTCTGGATTTTGTATGGACTGTAATAAAGATTAACAAACTTGGTACTTTAGAATACAGAGGCTGTGACATGAACCATCCAAAATATTTTGCAGGAACCGCAATACTACTAAAATCAATTCAGCGAGTTATTCAACAGGAATTCTACAAGGTTGAAGTTTCAGATGTTGGAATAAAAGAACCATTCAAAATAGAAGGGGAAACAATTTACATCCCCCCTGAAAGTTATGTGAAACTAAAATTGCAACCTGCAAGTGCATACAAAGGATTTGAGGATAAAGAAGTATATACCTATGTGAAAAGGTTTTTCAATTTTGCAAAAAAACATGCTAACAAGGATTACCTGAAACTCCTTACCCCGTTAAAAAATTTGATTGAAAGAAAAGAAACTGTTTCGGATATACTCATAAAAAGAGTGAAAAAGAAAGGATATTCATTAAATGATTACATACCTCAAAATATCTGTGCAGAAATAGCATTAAAGCATTCCGCGCAGTTTGTAAAGGAAACTTATAGGATAAAAGACAGGATACCGAGTGATTAAAAATGAAAAAAATTGGTTTATGGATTCCATCACGAAAAAATTATTCTTCAGTTTCAATTGAACAACCAGGCTACTTCATCCAAAACTTCAAAGAAGACATAATGAAAATTTTAAAAAATCAAAAAAATGTTGAAATAATTGAGGATCTTGATTTTAGAAAAGCAGTTGTAAAAAACAGCGATGTTTTTCTCAGGGATTTTTGTTTCTCTGAATTAGATGTTTTCTTTTGGTTAGGGGAAATAGACCGAAGTCCAACAAGTTATCATATAGAAATACTTGAAACAATAGCTAAAAAAACAAAAGTAATAAACAACCCTAGTGCACTGAAAATTGGTTTGGATAAGTATCTCTCACAATTAACTTTAAAACAAAATAATATCCCTGTTCCCGAATTTATGCTTGCTTCCCCAGATAATTTGGAAGAAATTAGAAAACAAGTTGAAAAGAAAACCTTTATTATAAAACCAAGATTTGGGAGTTTTGGTTCAGGCATAATGAAGATTGCTGATTATCAAAACCTTGTAGATATAGTGGATTATTCAGAACAAAAAAGCCATTTTCTCGAGGAGTTCATAGAATTTGATTTTGAAAACTGGATAGGAATCAATGTAATCGGAGGAAAAATCATTTACGGTTATGGAAAAGAGAAATCAAAAATTTCAGGCTGGAAAGTTTTTGACAGAGAAAGAAAAGGAGGAAAAATGATTCTTAAAAAACCTTCAAAAGAACAGGAAAAAATAGCTTTACAGGTTGCAAAGGCAACAGGCCTTGATTTTTTCGGCGTTGACATCATTAAATCCAAACAAGGTCAAAACTACGCCATAGACGTAAACACATTTCCAGGATTATACCCTGAAATGTTTGCAGAAGCAAAAGTGAATGGCGCTGAACATCTAGTAAAATTAATTTTAAAGTAATTATTTTGCTTTTTTGAACGGATCAAATTCTTTGATATACTGAATCGTACTTTTTTCTTCGGAAATATCCTCTTCCTCACTAACTTTTCTAACATCCTCAATTGAATAAAACACTTTTGAATTAATACCATTTACAATTTTTATTACTTTTTTTATTTTCTTTCTATCCGTCAACAAGGTTATTATTTTTGCAGTATCTCTTTTGTAATCTGCAGTTACAACAGTTAAACGATAGCCCTCCTTCTCCAATGCATCCATTACCGCAATATAATTTGTCCTAATAACAAACCGAATCCTTGCTTTTCCAAGAGAAATTTTTTCTTCTAACCATATTCCTGAAAACGTTCCAGCAGCAAATCCAAGCCCATAAACAATAATCAACCAAGTATTGGTTATGTTCAGTATTATCTGCGAAATTGCTAACAACCAGATTACTGATTCAAAAAAACCAACAATAGGAGCATAATATTTGAAACCTTTTGCAATAAAAATCACTCTTAAAGTACCCATGCTCACGTCTACTATTCTTGCAAGGAATATGAACAATGGCAATGCAACCCAAGAAAAAAAATCCATTATAATCTCCTAAAAAAAGAAAAGGAAAAAAAATTATTCATCTTCTTCCGATTCTTTGAAAGCCCACTTGTTTCCGCCTGAAAGAATTTCTTCAGCAACTTCATTGTCTTCTTTAGAAAGAGGCAAACCATGCTCATCTTTTTCATTTGAATAAATTGAATCAAGTCTTGGCAATCTGTCCTTTGCAATAAATGCAACAATTCCAAGGACAACAATAATTACGATAAATGCAATCGGCAAAGCAAGGCCTTTTGCCAAATTAAACATGCCTGTAATTGGAGAATTCTTTTGAGCTTCTTCATCTGCAAGGCGAGCTGCTTCTTCATCTGCAAGTTTTTGAGATTCTATTCCTTCAAGAGAAGCAATTCTTTGTTCAAGAGAACTTGTTGTTGAACTTAAAGAACTTGATGTTGAATCAACCTTGGATGAAACTGAAGAAACATCATTGCTCAATGAAGAAAGACTTGAATCAAGGGAATTAGCAAGAGCTTCAGTTGTGTTTAATTTATCCCAGAAACCCTGAAAGTCAGCTTCAATGTTTTTTAATTTCTGATCAAACTCATCCAAAGGAGCCAGTTTTTCCTCAACTCTTGCATCAACGCTTGCCAGAATATCGGATTCATTAGGAAGATTGATTGCAGTAATTTCTTTCGAATCAGAACCGCCTGAGGAGTCGGCAATTATTGTGTGGATTCCTTGACTTAAGCCAACGTGATAAACAACAAGATCGTCATTGAACATAAAAGCATTGGAAACTTTAGGAGAAAATGCTTCATAAACAACTGCACCGCTTGAGTAAACCTCAACTATTTTTGTACCATCTATTTCCACAGTGGCTGTCGAGCCGGAACCAATATTAGCACTAAAACCCCAGGAAACATCTTTTGGTATTGTTGATGGGGCATCAATAGAAACCGCACCGGCTACGCCGGCAAGAGAAGCAAGAATTAACAAAATTAATCCAAAAATTAAACTCTTTTTCATGTATAGAATAATTCACGGTTATTAATAAACTTTTTCCAATTCACGGGTGTTTTTAACAAGAACTATTCTTTTTTTACTTCATGCTTGAACGAGTAAAGCTTCCGGACAAGGAAATCATTCTTTTGGGTACTGCGCATATTTCCCAGGATAGTGTGAATGATGTCAGAGAAGCCATTGAAAAAGAAAAACCTGATGTTGTCGGAGTAGAGCTTGATTTACAAAGGTTCAGGCAGCTTAAACAGGGAAATAAATGGCAGAATACCAATATCGGAAAAATAATTGGTTCAGGGCAAACTTACTTGTTTCTTCTTACGTTATTGCTTTCAAATATTCAGAGAAGTCTGGGGCAGAAAATAGGAATGAAACCCGGAATGGAAATGATTGAAGCAATTAAAATTGCAGAAGAAAAAAAACTCCCGATTGTTCTTCTGGATAGAGAAGTTAACATTACTCTGAAAAGAGCAATGCAAAAAATGACTTTCGTGGAAAAGCTCAAACTATTTTTTTCAATTGTTTCAGGTTTTTTCGGAGAAGATGATATTAAAATTACCCGTAAAAGCATTGAGAAATTAAAACAGAAAGATGTTATGACACAGCTGATGCAGCAGCTTTCAAAAGAAATGCCTTCAATCAAAGAAGTTCTTGTTGATGAAAGGGACGCATTTATTGCAAACAGTATTACAAAAAGCCCAGGGAAAAAAATTCTTGCGGTTGTTGGAGCAGGGCATTTAGCAGGGATAAAAAAATTATTAGGAAAACCTGTTAATATTGCGGAAATTTCAAAAGTTAAAAAAGGAAAAAGTTATGTGAAAATGCTCGCGTTCATAATCCCGTTACTTTTTGTAGCATCAATTGTGTACTTGTTTTTTACCAAAGGAGCTGATGTATCATTAACAGCAGTTCTGTACTGGTTCCTTGCAAACGGAATACTTTCATCATTAGGAGTACTGATTGCAAGAGGTCATCCTTTTTCAGTTTTAACTGCATTTATTGCCGCACCACTTACAAGTTTACATCCTTTTTTAGCAGCAGGGTGGGTCGCTGGTTTTGTGGAAGCAAAAATAAAAAACCCAAAAGTAAAAGATTTTGAGAACCTGAAGAACCTGAATTCAGTAGGGGATTTTACCAAAAACCAAGTAACAAGAATTTTACTTGTGGTTGCACTTGCTAACCTTGGATCTACGTTAGGAACAATAGTTGCGTTTCCGCTTATAGCTTCGCTTTTAGGGTGAGGTTTTTGATCAAACTTTTTTTCTAAAAAGTTTGTGGAACAATAGTTGCGTTTCCGCTGATTGCATCCTTACTTGGATGACTTCTTCAAATAAGGAAGAACATTTCCTTTTTGCTCAGCTTCTTCAATTAGTTTTTTTGCGAAAAAAATTCTTTGCGCGGAACCAATGAAAGCGATTATTGCGATTAACCACAATGAAGCTTCAAGCACAGGAAACCCAAAATAATTAAATGAAAAAATTGACAGGAAAATTCCAGCAAGCAAGAGAAGCATTCTTTCGGAGTGCTCTCCCAATCCAGGCCAGTCGCGGTTGTCAGTAATAATTACAAGAGCAACTCTTGGTTTTGCATAACTATTCAGCAGGGAAAACGCAAGTGCAAAAATAGCTGCTATCGGGTGCAGGAAAGCAACCGAAATGAACAGGATTATCTCCACGACCTTGTCAATCATTGTTTCGAAATAGTTTCCGAACAAAGAATCCTTTTTCTGCAAACGTGCTACAGAACCATCAAACATATCAATTGAAATCGCAATTAGAGTGAGCACAAATGCTTCTGCAAACTTTTCCTGCAGAATAAAAAAACCAGCATAAAGCGCAAATAACGGACCTAAAAGAGTAAACAGAGTTGGAGGAAAGCCTATTGCAGCAAAAGGTCTTGCAACAGCCTCGGTAAAGGCTTTAGTGTGCGGTCTTAATGATCCAAGCATAGAAATTACCCTATATATTATTACATTTATATAATAATGAACTATATTAAAAGAAATATAATACTAATAAATATGGGGTTAACATGATTTCAGAAAAAATTCGCGAAGATTTTCCAGTTCTGCAGAATAACAAAGGACTTGTTTACTTTGATAATGCAGCAACATCTTTGAAACCGATTCAGGTTATTGAAGCAGTGAACCATTATTACAAAAACCTAGGGGCCAATGTTCACAGAGGAAACCACCATCTCTCTCAGCAGACCACGCAGCTTTATGAAGAATCAAGAAAAGAAGTTGCAAAATTCATCGGTGCAAAGGAAGAAGAATTAGCTTTCACAAGAAATGCAACCGAAAGCATTAATGCGATTTGTGTTGGATTGGAAAGGCAAGGTTATTTTTCAAAAGGAGATGAAATAATTATTTCTGCTCTGGAACACCACGCAAACATTGTGCCTTGGCAGGAACTCTGTAAAAGAACAGGAGCTGTTCTGAAAATTGCAGAACTTAATGATGATTTTACGATTAATATGCAGGATTTAGAAGAAAAAGTAACTGGAAAAACAAAACTTGTTTCAGTAGCACACGCTTCTAATACGGTTGCAACTATTTTGCCAGTAAAAGAAATCGGGAAAATTGCTCATGATAATGGTGCTTTATTTTTGGTTGATGCAGCACAGAGCGTTCCGCATTTTGATGTGAACGCAAAAAAGATTGATGCTGATTTTTTGGCAATAAGTTCTCATAAAATGTTAGGTCCAACAGGGGTCGGAGCTTTATATGGAAAAAAAGATTTATTAGAGAAAATGCCTCCGTATAATTACGGTGGAAGCATGATTAGCAAAGTTTCTTACGAAAAAACTGAGTGGGCTCCTTTGCCTGAAAAGTTTGAAGCAGGCACAATGCCAATCGCAGAAGTAATTGGTTTTGGCGAAGCTGTTAAGTACTTGAAAAAAATTGGAATGGAAAATGTTCACAATCATGAAAAGAAATTACTCTCACATGCTCTGAAAAAAATGCAGGAAATTGAGAGAATAAAACTATTCTGTCCGCAGGATGTAGAAAAACAAGGAGGCATCATTTTATTTGAGGTTAAGGGAATTGATGCTGTTGATTTGGGAGTAGCCCTTGATGAGAGTAAAAACATAGCAACCAGAAGCGGAATGCACTGCGCAGAACCAATAGTGAGCAGCTTAAATCCTAAAGGTTTAGGTAGAGCTAGCTTTTATTTGTATAATACTATTGATGAAATCGATACATTTGTTGATGAGGTCACCGCCATCTCACATGCATTCAAGTAAAACGCATTCAAGCATAAAAATTCTTTATTCAAGTAAAGTTGAAGCGAGCAAAAACGCCGAGAAACCTTTTTAAATAATTCTTAAGAGCAGTTCTTTATAACAGGAAAAATAAGAAAAGTCCTAGCAAATTTGGTGAGTAAATGGCTAAGAATGATTTGAAAATATTAACTGAATTGAAACAATTCGAACAAAAAAACATAAAAAATTTGGAAAAAGCTCAGAAGGAATCTGAGAAAAAAATCTTATCAGCACAAAAAGAAGCTGAAGAAAAAATCAAGAAAGCCAGAGAAGATTCTGAAAAACTTATTAGTGAAGAAGTTAAAGAAGCTGAGAAAAAAGCTAAAGCTGAATCAGCAGCTTCATTCACAGAATACAGACAGCTCGAAGAGAAACACAAATCTTATTTTTCTAAGAACAAATCAAAAGCTGTTGACGCGGTTTTCGAAGAACTGCTAAAAGGATGAAAAAAAATGTTTAGAAGTGCAACAATATTTCACGCAAAAGCAATTGTGCCAAAAAGCAAAGCAAACGAACTCATTCTAAAATTACACGAAACCGGCATAAGTGAACTTAAAAAGACTGATACAGAACATAAAGAGGAATTTATAATCAAGGAAGAAGAATCTCTTAACACATCAAATGTCAGAGAAACACAAGCTAAGCTTAATGATTTACTTACAAAAATTGATTCTTACAGGGAAATTGTGACAGCAGATAATATGTTGAAGCAATTATTTTTCCCAAGTCCGCCAGAAAAATACAAAATTGACTTGTTATCAAATGAAGAAATTGTGAATGAGGTTAATGAAAATCTTGAAAAAATAAAACCAAAAATAGACGCAAAACTTTTAGAATTAGATGAAACCAAAAGCAAAATTGATAACAATAATTATTTGATTTCAAATTTAGGATTGCTTCCGGAACAACAGACTAATCTTTTTGAATCAACAGAAAATCTTAGTGTTCAGATTGGAATAATTAACCCAAAATCAATTGAGTTGTTTAAAGAAAAATTAAAGAAAACAGTTGTTTCAGTAAAGGAAAAAAATGAAACACAGGCTTTTGTGTATGTTGTTTCAAGCACAGAAAATAAAGGAGAAACAGATAAAGTACTGCACGAAGTTGGTTTTGAAAGTATTAAAGTTCCTTTTGAGAATAAAGCACCAAAAAAAATTATTGAAAACTTAAAAAAAGAAAACAAAACTCTTGAAGCAAAAACCAAAACAATTGAGCAGGAAGTTAAGGAAATCACAAGAACCAATGCAAAAAGACTTGATATTTTAACAGAAGAACTTGATATAGCAATCCAGAGGATTGATGCATACAACCAGATACAAGATTTTGGATCAACAGCAATAATCGAAGCATGGGTTCCTGAAAAAAACTTTTCTGAATTCAAAGAAGTGCTTAAGGAAAAAGCAGGGAATTTTTATTTAATGAGCAAAGAAAGAGAAGATGCTCCAACACTCTTTAACCACTCCAAACTCATTGAACCGTTTGAAATTATTACTGAACTTTACTCAGTGCCAAAATACAAAGAATTTGATCCAACGCCGATAGTGGCTATTTCGTTTGCAGTGTTTTTTGGATATATGCTGACAGACTTTGTATACGGAGTAGTGTTATTTTTATTAGCATTTTTCATGTACAATGGATTAGGTAAATACGAACCAGGATTAAGGAAATTCTCGGCTTTACTGATGATTGGAGGTATTTCAACGGCTTTACTAGGAGCATTTTTCAAATCTTATTTAGGGGACTTTTTCCCCAGAATAGGCATTGAATTGCCGGGGGTGCTGGACCCTTTAGCACAAGTTTTGGAAATTATTATTTTATCACTCGCAATTGCATCAGTGCATCTATTCATTGGATTAGTAATTGGTTATTATGAAAATGCACGAAAAGGAAAAATGATAGATGCATTAGGATTGCAGGGAGTATGGTTGTTCTTATTAATTGGTGGAATTTCTGTTTTAATTGGTGAAGGCATATTCCAAATGATTGGATTTGCACTGGTTGGATTAGCAGTAATAACCCAACTTGCTTACAACTACATTCAAAACGGACCGATTATTTCAGTTCTTTCAATTTTCAATATTTCAGGATTCTTAGGAGATGTTTTTTCTTATGCAAGGCTAACAGCATTAGCAATTGGCACTGCCGGAATCGCGTTGGCAGTGAACTTCATGGCCTTAATGGTTGTAGACATGGTACCAGTTGTGGGAATTGTCTTTGGAGCAATGATCTTCATAGGCGGCCACATCTTTAACATGGTCATGAACGGAATGGGTGCATTCATACATGCACTCAGATTACACTTCCTTGAGTTTTTCTCCAAGTTTTATGACGGAGGAGGAAAACTTTACAAGCCATTTTACGCTTTAAGGAAAAAAAACTATACGGAGGGAAAATAAATGGTCGTTGTGACAATGGGAACAGCATTCGCAGTAGGCGGAGCAGCCTTGGCACTCGCAGGTACAGGAATAGCAACAGCTATTGGTGTAGGTGCGGCAGGTGTAGCAGCTGCAGGAGCAGTCGCTGAAGATAAAGAAAACTTCAAAAACGCTCTTGTATTCCAGGCATTGCCTCAGACACAAACCATCTACGGCTTCATCACCGCATTATTCATAATAATGGGTGCTGGATTACTAGGAACTGCTACAGAATTAAGCACAGAAGCAGGACTTGTAATGCTAGGAGCAGGTTTGTTAGTGGCTTTGACAGGAATTTCAGCAATATTCCAAGGACAAGTTTCAGCTGCAGGAATAGCTGCGTCCTCAAAGAACCAAGACGCATTTGTTCCGGGAATAGTATTCTCAGGACAGGTAGAAACACCAGCTATATTCGGTTTTATCGCCGCACTAATAGTATTAGTAGTTGGATTAGGAGTCTTGGGTTAAAACCCCTTGACCCTTAACCCAAATTAAGGAGAGTGAAATAAATGCAAGTGTATGGAGATATACAAGGATTAAAACAAGAGATTGAGTCAAAGTACGACAAACAGGCTAAAGAAGCTGAGTTCGAGGCCGGCAAGCAGATAAAAAAAATTAATGAAGCTGCTGAAAAAGAAATAGAATTGATTAAAGAACAGGCCAAAACTGAAGCTGAATCAGCTGCAAGAGAAGCAATGCAAAGAGTACTTAACGAAGAAAAATTAAAAGCAAAAAAAGAATTTGAAAGTAAAAGAGAAGAACTAATTCAAGAAGTAATGAAAGAAGTTCAAAAACAAGCAACTAAGATTTCAAAAAGCAAAGAGTATTTAGAATTTTTGAAAAAGAATTCCCCGAAGGATAAAGATAAAGGAACTCAGGTTTTTGGAAGCGAAGCTGCATACAAAAAAATATTTTCAAAAATGAAACCAGATAAAGAAATAACAGGAGTAAAAATAATTGCAACAGATGCAGTGTACGATTTTACACTGGACAACATGATCAGAGCAAACGAAGAACTTGTCAGGAGAACAATCACAGATAAATTATTCACGGAGTAAATAAACATGGCTTTAGAAACACTTGGAATTCTGGGATTAAGTGCAGGGGGTTTAGCAGCAGTGCTAGGAATTACTTACATGAGAGTAGCTCCAATAATACCATTCCTGTACTCAAACGCAAGAATAAACGCAAGGGCTAATTACATGCTTTCAGGAACCAAAATAGATTCTCTGGCTGAATCCAAAACAACAGGAGAAATGGTTAATTCTATGACTGACAGTGACTATGCTCAATACATTGAAAGCACAGAAGACATATGGGAATTGCACGCTTCGATAGAGAAAGGTTTTTTAGAATCAATAAAAGAATTACAAAAAAGTTCTCCCGAGCAAATCCACGGAATCTTTAATTCTTACATGGGTTTCTGGGAAGCAAAAATAATCAAAACTTTTTACAGACAAAGGTTTACTCAAAAAGATTTTGAACAAATAGATAAAACAATTGTTTTTCCAGTAGGAACATTAACAGTTGACAAAATCAAAAGACTGAATGAAACAAAAACAATAGCAGACATGAAAGTTGTATTAGGGACAACGGTTTATTCAAAAGCGTTTGATAAAGAATATGATTCTTTGGAAGAATTTGAAATTGCAATTGATAATATTGTGTTTGATGAATTTGTAAAATCGGTGCAGGAAGCAAAAATTGCTGATAAAAATGTAATCATTAATTTGTTTAATACTAAATTTGATATTCTGAACTTACTTGTTTTGCTTAAGTGCGAAGCAAGGGATATTGATGAGGATAAGAGAAAAAGATTGTTGATTCAAAACAATTCAGCATTATTTGGAAGAGTTGATGATCTTGTTTATGCAAAAGATGTAGCTGATTTAGTTGAAAAAACTAAAGGTTTGCCTTATTACAAAGTGCTTGAAGAAGCATTGGAAATTTATAATAAAGATAAGAGTTTAAGCAATTTTGAAAAGGGCCTTTTGAAATACTACAAAAATCTGGTTGAAAGCCAAGAGTTAGCACACTTTCAGGGGCCATTTCCATTGATTGCTTATTTAGTGAAAAAAGAACTTGAGCAAAGAAACCTTTTGGTGATTAGTAAAGGAATAGAAGCTGGTTTCACAAGTTCTGAAATAAAGGAGCTGATAGTGTGATTGTATTAGGAAATCCTGAGTTTGCATTAGGAATGAAACTTGCAGGAGTAAAAGATAGTTTTGCAATTAAAAAAAGAGAACAAGGCCTTGAGATTGTAAAAGGTTTGAACAAAGATGAATTCATTATAGCTAACAACAGCATTGCTGAATTAATCCCAGAACTCAAAGAAATGGCGAACGTGGTCACAGTGCCGGATTCTGCCGAGGGTTTTGGTTCTATTGATGACTTAAAAGACATCATTAAATCTGTCGTAGGAATTGAATTGGAGGTATAAAAAATGGTCAAAGAGATAATAACAGGGAAGATATCAAAAATATCAGGGCCGGTTGTAATAGCAAGCGGAATGAAAGGAGCAAGGATGTATGACATTGTAAGTGTTGGTACAGAAGAACTGCTTGGAGAAATAATCCAGCTCAGAGGAGAAAATGCAGTTATACAGGTTTATGAGGAAACCGCTGGAGTAAAACCAGGAGAAAAGGTTGTTTCATCAGGAGCACCATTGAAACTTGAACTTGGCCCGGGTTTGTTAACCTCAATCTACGACGGAATTGGAAGACCATTGAAAGATATAGCAGCACAGTCCGGAGACTTTATTGCTAGAGGAATCCAGGCTGATACTCTTGACCACAAAAAGAAATACGATTTCAAACCTACGGCAAAAAAAGGAACAAAAGTAAAAGAAGGCACCATAATCGGAACAACAAAAGAAACAGGATTAATTGAACACAAAATAATGGTTCCAAATGGAATTGAAGGAGAAATAATTTCAATTTCAGCAGGAAACTATACAATTGATGACACTGTCGCAACAGTGAAAACCAAAAAAGGAAAAGTAAACTTAACAATGAAACAGGAATGGCCAGTGAGAGTTCCAAGGCCTTTCTTAAAAAAACTTGCACCACAAGTGCCGTTGATTACAGGACAGAGAGTATTCGATACTTTCTTTACTTTAACAAAAGGAGGAACAGGAGCAATCCCAGGTCCTTTCGGAGCTGGAAAAACTGTTTCACAACAGCAATTAGCAAAGTGGTCAGATGCTGAGGTAATTGTTTACATTGGATGCGGAGAAAGAGGAAACGAAATGACAGAAGTACTAAACGAGTTTCCTGAATTAAAGGATCCAAAATCAGGAAAGCCTCTGATGGAAAGAACCATTATGATTGCTAACACATCCAACATGCCGGTTGCAGCAAGAGAAGCTTCTGTTTATGCAGGAGTAACAATTGCTGAATACTACCGAGACATGGGTTACAATGTTGCATTGATGGCTGACTCAACTTCTCGTTGGGCAGAGGCAATGAGAGAAATTGGTGCTCGTTTGGAAGAAATGCCTGGAGAAGAAGGATACCCAGCATACCTTGCTTCAAGACTTGCTCAGTTCTATGAACGAGCAGGAAGAGTAAATGCATTAAGTGAAACTACAGGTTCAGTAACAATAATCGGAGCTGTAAGTCCGCCAGGAGGAGACTTCTCAGAACCTGTTACACAGAATACTTTGAGAACAACCAAAGCATTTTGGGCATTAGATGCATCTCTTGCATACAAGAGACACTTCCCATCAATCAACTGGTTAACCTCATACACGCTTTACAAAGACACAGTAGCAGATTATTTCAACAAAGAAGTAGCAAAAGACTTCACAGAACTTAGAGATAAGGCAATGAGGCTATTGCAGAAAGAATCCGAATTACAGGAAATTGTTCAACTTGTTGGACCGGATGCACTTCCGGAAGAAGAAAAAGCAATTTTGTTCTCAACAAAATCTATTAGAGAAGATTTCCTGCAACAAAATGCATTCCACGAAGTTGACTCATATTGTCCTTTGGAAAAGCAATATGCAATGCTCAAAACTATTTTGAGTTTCTACGATAAAGTAGTTGATGCAATTGGCAAAGGAGCTAAAGTCAACAAGATTTCAACTTTAGCAGTAAATGAAAAAATTGCAAGAATGAAATACGAAAAAGATTTTGCAAAAGAATCTAAGGAAATTGAAAGTGATATTGACAAGGAGTTGGCTAAAGTAAGCAAGAAAGAAGTGGCAACAGAGGTGAAAGCATGATTAAAGAATACACATCAACAAGCTCTGTTACCGGGCCTTTAATGGTTATTGAAAAAGTAAAAGATGTAGCTTACGCAGAATTAGTTGAAGTTACAATATCAAGCGGAGAAAAAAGATTAGGACAAGTGCTAGAAATAACTGATGACAAAGCAGTTGTGCAGTTGTTTGAAGGAACTTCCGGAATTGATACAAAAAATACTAAAACAAGATTTGTCGGAGAAACAATGAAAATCGGGGTTTCCAAAGAAATGCTTGGAAGAATTTTCAACGGAGTTGGAAAACCAATAGATGATGCTCCTCCAATAGTAGCTAAGAAAAGATTGGATATTAATGGACAGGCAATAAATCCTTACACAAGGGAAATGCCTGCAGATTTTATTCAAACTGGAATTTCAACAATTGATTTGAACAACACTCTTGTTAGGGGTCAGAAGCTTCCGATTTTTTCAGGAGCGGGACTTCCACACAACCAGTTAGCTGCTCAGATTGCAAGGCAAGCTAGTGTTCTTGGAACAAAAGAAAGTTTTGCTGTTGTGTTTGTTGCAATGGGAATAACAAACGAAGAAGCACTATTCTTTCAAGAAGAATTCAGAAGAACTGGTGCGTTTGAAAAAACAGTAATGTTTTTGAACCTTGCAAATGATCCTGCAATTGAAAGGATTATTACTCCAAGAATAGCACTAACAACAGCTGAGTACCTTGCTTACGAGCAGGACATGCACGTACTGGTAATAATGACTGATCTCACAAATTATTGTGAAGCTTTGAGGGAAATCTCAGCAGCAAGAAGTGAGGTTCCGGGAAGAAGAGGTTATCCAGGATACATGTACACAGACCTGGCTAACCTGTATGAAAGAGCTGGAAAAATAAAAGGAAGAAAAGGTTCAGTAACCCAGATTCCTATTATTTCAATGCCGGATGATGACATAACACACCCGATTCCAGACCTAACCGGATACATTACAGAAGGGCAATTCGTACAAAATAGAGGTTTACACCAACAGGGAATTTATCCTCCAGTTGATGTGCTTCCTTCACTTTCAAGGTTAATGAGTAAAGGAATTGGCTCTGGAAAAACAAGAGAAGATCATGCAAATGTTTCAGACCAGATTTATGCTGCCTACGCAAGAGGAAGAGAAATAAGAGATCTTGTAGCAGTAATAGGAGAAGAATCATTGGATGACGTTGATAAAAAATATCTGAAGTTTGCGGATGAGTTTGAACAAAAATTCGTAAAGCAAGGGTATGATGAAAATCGATCTATTAAGAAAACTCTTTCCTTGGCTTGGGATTTGTTAGCAATAATTCCTGAAGCAGAATTGAAGAGAATAAAAAAAGAGTTTATTGAGCAGTATCATCCTGCTCATAAAAAATAATTTTAAGGGTTTTAAAAATGGCAAAGCAAATAAAAGCAACAAGAATGGAATTGCTCCTGCTTAAAAAGAAGCTTAAATTAGCTAATAAAGGACACAAGCTTCTCAAAGAAAAAAGAGATGCTCTTGTGGGAGAATTTTTCAAAGCTCTTAAAGAAATTAAGGTGCTTCGTAAGGAAATTGGTTCCAATTTGGTTGATGCTCAAAAAGCTTTGCACAAAGCTCAGGCTATTCAGGGAGAAATTGATGTTGAAAGATTCGCAATGGGTGTTTCTTCCGGAGTGAATGTGGATTTTTCTACACGAAAAGTAATG